>CAIVPR010000096.1 GCA_903907865.1 uncultured Acidobacteriia bacterium | reverse complement strand
GTCGCGGCTCGGCCATATGATGATTTTTCAGAGCCGCGACCGCGAGGGAGCGTTTGTTCGAGTCATGCCGGACGGTTTTCACGCGACGGGTGAACAGGCGCGCTGGCGGGTACCCCGATGACGGCTTAGGCCAGTCGCGGATAGCTTGGTGGCTGCAAGAAGGTACCGACTCCGCAATCGACCTCCATGGCCCGCATGGTACCCTAAGAAGGCAAAAAGCCGCCACGGACCCTGTCGTTCGCGGGCTTGTCATTCCTAGCCACACCAAGGGATCGCGGTGTCGGAAACCGACACATGCGACATAAAATCTGGAGCGTTTTTTGACACCCGAATCTAACGTCCGTACCGGTTCCAAGGTGGTAGTCGCCACCACGGTAGCCCTCGCATTTATCTCGTTTTGGCGAGCAGCGTCCATCGTCCTCAGCGACCTCGCATCGTCCGCCTTCTATGCCGGCGGCATCGCCGAGCAGGCGGTGGGCAAATCCGCCCCTTGGTTCGTGCTTGGCGTCATGCTGTTCAGCTTCGCGGTCCGGTCCGTCTACCTGGAAAGTTCGTCGATGTTCGTCCGCGGCGGCGTCTACGTCGTCGTCCGGGATGCCATGGGCCCGTTCATTGCCCGCATCTCGGTTTCGTCGTTGCTGTTTGACTACATCCTGACCGGCCCTATCAGCGTTGTCAGCGCTGGCCAGTACTTGGCCGGATTGGTGAATGAAATCTTGGTGATGACGCACGTCAAATACGTGCTGCCGCCGAATTGGTTCTCCGCCGGGTTCGCCGTCATCGTTACCATTTACTTCTGGTGGGAAAACACCAAGGGAATGCACGAGTCCAGCGGCAAGGCGTTGCGGATCATGCAAATCACGACCGTTATGGTCGTCATATTCCTGGTTTGGTGCCCGCTCACGATCCTGCTGCACGGCGTGGCCCAGATCCCGCCCGCTCCAATCGCCTCGAACCTCACTTTCGGCGACACCTCGCTTGGCTGGTTCAAGGGCACGGTCTTCCCGTCCATCTCCGCCATCGCGATCATGATCGCCATCGGCCACTCTCTGCTTTCGATGAGCGGCTTTGAGACGTTGGCCCAGGTTTACCGTGAAATCGCCTACCCGAAACTGCAGAACCTGCGCATCACAGGCAACATTGTCTGCGTCTACGCAGCACTCTCGACCGGCCTGATCACCCTGTTCGCCGCGATGATCATCCCCGATGCGATCCGGCCCAAGTATGTGGACAACCTACTGGGCGGCTTGGCGATGCACTTGGCGGGCCCCGAATACCTGCGGCTCGGCTTCCACGTGTTTGTCGTGGTGGTGGGCGTGTTGATTCTGGCCGGTGCCGTAAATACGTCGATGATCGGCGGCAACGGCGTGATGAACCGGGTGGCCGAGGACGGCGTCTTGGTCGACTGGTTCCGCAAGCCCCACCGCCGCTTCGGCACCACCTACCGCATCATCAACCTGATTGCAATCCTCCAGATCTTCACCATCATTCTGAGCGGCGGCGACGTTTACCTGCTCGGCGAAGCGTACGCGTTCGGCGTGGTTTGGAGCTTCTTCCTCAAATCGCTCGGCGTGCTCGTGTTGCGGTATCACCGCCACGACCAGGAATACAAGTTCCCGTTGAACATCCGCATCGGCGGCGTTGAAATCCCCATCGGCCTCGGCATCACCACCCTGCTGCTGGGCGCGACCGCCATCGCCAACCTCTTCTCAAAGAAGTACGCCACCATCTATGGGTTGGCGTTCACCATCATCCTGTTCATCATCTTCACCGTTTCCGAGCACATCAACCGCAAGAAGCTGCACGGCGTGAAGCATGGCCTCGAGGAGTTCAACCTCGACGTTCAGGTTGACGCCGAGTCCGCCAACCTCAATGCACGCCCGGGCGCGATTCTGATTGCTGTCCGCGACGTGACCAACCTGGCGCACCTGCGGTCCGTACTGCACAAGACCAACATGCGGCGCCACGACATCGTGGTGATGACTGTTCGCCAAGTTTCAGCGGGCACTGCCGACCTCCAACTCACACAGAACCAAATCTTCACCGACTACGAGCGCGAACTGTTTTCGAAGGTGGTCGAGGTGGCGGAAAAGGAAGGCAAGACGGTGGAATTGCTGGTGGTGCCGAGTCCCGACCCGTTCGGCGCAATCGTGCAGACGGCGCAGCGACTCCAAGCGTCGCGCGTGGTGACCGGTGCCTCGTTGCGTATGGAGACGGCCGAGCTGGCAAGGCGCATCGGTTTGGCTTGGGAAGGATTGCCGGAGCCGCGCCATGCGTTTTCGCTGGAAGTCGCGCAGCCGGACAAGCCGCCCTACTTCGTCAATTTGGGACCGCACCCGCCCCGCCTCTGGCCGGAGGATGTGGAGCGCGCCCACGACCTGTGGCTGGACCTGAGCCAAGGCCAGTTCGGGGCCAAGCTGCACCACCGCGACGTGATCGGCGTGGCTTTGCGGCGCTTTCAGGCGGATCTGCTGGACGAGGCACGCCGTACCTCGGCGCTCGAAGACGTGGAGACGGAACTCCGGCACCACTAGGAGTCAGACCCCGGTCAGGCAGCCTCGCGCCGGAATTCGTTTTCTTTGCGTTCTTGGCGTGCGGTTCCTTGGCGACCTTTGCGCGAACCTCATTGTTCGCCGAACCGGAAGGTTTCGGGTTGGGCGGATCGCTCAATGAGGTTCGCGCAAAGGTCGCCAAGCGAGCGGCACGCCAAGAACGCAAAGAAGGCCAACCGCTAAGAAAGCAACCCGTCGAGAGGTCCTACGCCAGTTGCCGAAAAACCGAGTCCCGCTGGAACTCGGTGCGTGACACGGGGAAGTCAGTGCGGTAGTGCGCACCCCGGCTTTCCTCCCGCCAGAGCGCGGCGTCCGCAACCAACCCCGCCAATTGAACCAGATTCCGGCGTTCAATCGCCGCCACGGACAACCCCGGGGCCGCCGTCCACGCAACCTCGGCCAGTGCCCGTTTGGCGGCGTCAAGTCCGATGTGGTCCCGCAGTATCCCGCAGTGCTCCCAGGTTAGTTGTCGAAGTTCGGCCTCGTCCATGCCCGGCACGAGGAATTCGGGGCGTTCTACCGGTCCCGGTGTCGCCACGCCGGCCTCGGTGCGCATGGCAGCACCCGCACGCGCCCCGAACACAAGCGCTTCCAGCAGTGAATTGCTAGCCAGCCGGTTGGCCCCGTGGACCCCGCTGCATGCCACCTCGCCCGCCGCATAGAGCCCCGCAATTCCGCTGCGGCCTTCCAAGTCCGTCCGCACCCCGCCCATGGCGTAATGGGCTGCCGGATGCACTGGCGCTGGTTCCTTCGAGATGTCGACGCCGTACTGGAGGCAGGTCCGGTAGATCCGGGGAAAGCGGTGGGCGATGAAATCGGCGGACTTGGTCGTCAGGTCCAGCCACACGTGCGGCGATCCGGTCCTGCGCATCTCGGCGACAATCGAGCGGGACACCACATCGCGCGGTGCCAAGTCGCGGAGTTCGTGGTAGCGCTCCATGAACGCTTCGCCGGACTTGTTCCGCAGCACCGCCCCTTCCCCGCGCAGCGCCTCGGAAAGCAGGAAGCGCGGCACGCCGTCTAGATGCAGCGCCGTCGGATGGAACTGGACCATCTCGATATTGGCGACCACCGCCCCGACCCGCCATGCCATTGCCACGCCGTCGCCCGTCGCGACGTCCGGGTTGGTGGTCTCCTTGAAGAGGCGGCCGAGGCCACCCGTTGCCAGCAGCACCGCTCGGGCGCGGACGTCGCGGGTCGTGCCTGACTTCGAGTCGAACATCACGGCCCCGAGGACGCGGCCATTGGCATGCAGCAAGTCCACCGTGGCCGCGTAGCTCTCAAAGCGGACATTCGGGAGCGACGAGGCTTTCTGGTACAGGGTACGGGCAATCTCATGCCCGGTGGAATCGCCGTGGGCGTGGAGGATCCTGTTGCGGCTGTGGGCACCCTCGCGGGTGAACGAGAGCTTGTTTCCCTCGCGGTCGAACTCCGCCCCCCACTCGATGAGTTCCTCGATCGCCGGGGGACCGTCCTCGACCAACCGGTGTACCGCCGCCACGTTGCACAGCCCGTCGCCCGCGTAGAGCGTGTCGTGCTCGTGGAGGGCCACCTCGTCCTCGTCGCTCAGAGCGACCGCGATGCCGCCCTGGGCGTATTCCGACGACGACTCCTTCAGGGAATCCTTCGCGACAACCAGCACAGTGCCGGCCTCCGCCAGTTCAATCGCCGCGCGTAAACCGGCGACGCCGGCACCGATGACCAGATAGTCGCAGTCCACCAACCCAATTTTAACAACTGTCTTACAGTGGGTTCCGGGCCCGTTCTTGGCGGAGGACTTCCAGCGCGGTTGCGGTAAAGGTCTGTCACCGCCAGCGCTGTGACAGAGGCGCGCAGCCGCCGGGTTATGAGCGACTTGCGCGGCCCCGTAGGCCGTCACTTTCTGGCCAAACCCTCTTTCCAAAGCTGATCATGCCTGTCCAGAGGAGAGTTGGCGATGGATTTGTTCCAGTTGTCCTGGATCTGCTGGGGCGAGTATCCCTGCATGGCAAGGGACCGGGCAGCCGACTCCCTGTAGGCTTGACTCGGAGCGACCTCTACCATGCCAGCCGGTGCCATGGCGAGCTTGGCTGGCTCGAACCCTTCATGAATGTCAACCGGAAGGGAAACCGTAAACGGGCCGTGGGCACTCTTCGTGCGTGCAGGAACGGCCGCGCAGTTCAGCCCAGGAAGGTAGTCGACGGTCGTGTCGTCCATCGCGCCCTTGGACTCGAATACCACCGCCCTATACCCGTGGACCGTCTGGGTGCCCGCTCTCGTGTACCCTTGGGCCGCTATCTCCAAGCAGTCCCCGCTGATGTTCAGCGCGGTGACCGGCGGGGTATGGATTTTGTTTCGGACCGTGAAGTACTCTCCCACGTTGCCTAGGATATGGGTGCTGTCGCCGTTAGCCCCGAAGATGTCACCCATCAACGGATCGCTTGCCCGCTTCTCGGGCCGCAACCAGTAACGGAACGACGAGCGGGAACCGTCTGGACCAAAGGAGTGGACCGTGCGGACCTCCGGCGCGCAGCCCGCCGAACCGGGCTCGCAGTTGTAGTACTCGTCCGTCACGACGGTCGCACCCTTGAAGGTGGCTTGGGCGTAGAGGCTACTTGTTCTCTGGAGCGTCGAGACCGCGAACATGGCGACCGCGAGGGCCACCACGACGGTTACAAGGAGTTTTGCCTTCATAATGGTTCTTTCTTGCCCCCATTCTTGTCCGTGGGTTGGCCTAGCAAACGCACCAAGGAAAACCCCAGCACGCGTAGCTGTTGTACGGCGGCTGGATGCTGCCGCAGGCGATGTCGGAGTTGCACTGAACGTAATAGCAGTTGGAGTTGTGCCCGAAGTTCGAGCACGACGGGTCGATGTATGTGTAGCTCGTGACCGCGTGGCCCGGAGCGAACTGTTGTGGGCACTGGGCGTAGATCAGGGTCTGAGTTGCCAGCAGCACGAGCAGTGCCACCAGAGTTGCGTTGAGCGCTTTGTCTATTTTCCTTCGCATTTTTGCTGCTCCTTTGATTGTGAAGCGAATGATTCCTTCAGGCGTCCTACAGCCCACCATGATGTCTGCGGCGTCCTAGCGTTCTAGGTTGAACGTTCCGCATATTGGAGCTTCATGGACTAGGATCTTCTAGAAAGTTACGATAATAGAATGATGCAGGAAAAAGAAGTCCATGTCAAGGTTAAATAAGTGCGGGCACGCAGATTCCTTTTGGGCGTGGCACAGTTGCCATGCCAGTGGGAAAATCCTGAAGCGACGGCACCAATGCCTCGCCAGTTCGGACAGTCCTTGTTGGCTGTTGGCAGGCCCTTCCGGGCCTGTCCGCGGCCCGTGCCCAGTTCAATCGCCGCGCGTAAGCCTGCGCGACGCACAGATTGTCGCAGTCCACCAACCGTTTATGCTGGGTTCCTCGCCCGTTCCTGGCGGAGGACTTCAGCTACATCCACCTGTGCGCCGAGGCGGTACAGGAGGGCCAGCAGTCCATAGACGGCGCGGTTGTGGTAGACGTACATTGGGTGGGCGCGGACATGCCGACTCCGAACCACACCCGAGAACAACTCCGCGCCCTTATCGAAGTGCGAGGGGTTGCCGAAGTCGAAGGGGCCCGGCTGGCTGTGCGGTGCCAGCATCCAGTCGCAGGTGTCCTGCATGATCCGGAGGTAAGCCCCGAACTCGGGATCGGCTGGGTGAATGCCGCAGGCCTTCTGGACAAGTTGGGGCATGAGGGACGGGTCTTCGAATGCAGCCTTGTCGGCCAACCGCACCAATTCGCGCTCCTCTTCGGTGAAATGCCGGACGCAGCCGAAATCGAGCAGCCCGAGCCTGCCGTCTGAAAGGAAGATGTAATTGCCGGGATTGGGGTCCGAGTACCCGATGAAGGCGAGGTACAGCCGCCACCACGCCCTGTCAATTTTCGTTCCGAACTCGTTGCGTGAAGCCTGGGTCGGGTTGGCTGCGAGGTATTCCGGCAGATGCGTCCCCTGCAACAATTCGGTGGTGAGGACGCGCAGGCCGGAGACTTCGGGGTAGACGCGCGGAACGACGATGCCGTCTTCGGGCTGGAACAACGCCGCCGCATTGCGGAGTGATTCGGCTTCCTGCCGGTAGTCCACCTCCTGCTTCAACATCCGGTGGATCTCTCCGGCCTGTGCCTTGACGGACTCCCATTCCTTGCCGAGCCGCATAGGCAGCATGAGCGCCTGGATGTTCCGGAAATCGGCGTCGATGGTGCGTGCGATCCCGGGATACTGGATCTTGACCGCGACCCGCTCACCGGTCTTGAGCGTGGCGCGGTGGACCTGGCCGATGGAGGCCGCCGCGAAGGCCTCCCGTTCAAAGGTGGCGAACAGCTCTTCCGGGTCCTTGCCGAACTCGTTCCGCACCACTTCGCGGATGAGCAAATAGTGCATCGGTGGCGCGCTCGAGTGGAGGGTATCCAGCGTTTCGGCCACCTGGTCCGGCAGGACGTTGGGCATGTGGGCCGCGGTCTGTCCGATTTTTGCGAAAGCCCCTCGCAGGTATCCCAAGCGATGGAAGACCTTCAACGCAACACGCAGATTGGTCTCCAGCAGCGCTTTCTCGGCCGTTTCGGCATCGCAGAACCACTGGCGGATCCCGTAGGCCAAATACGCGAGGGCTATCTGGGCCGAGAGCTCGGACGCGGTCCACAACCTGTGGAGCGAGCCGAGCGGCATTGGCCGGTATGCAAGGTCCGCAAAGATCTCGTGGACCCGTTCCTGTGTCAAGGTTTGGGTAGAGGACGGACCGCCGTCGTCTGGAAGGGCTGCGATCAACTGACTGATATTGACGTCCATGGCAATCTCCTTTGATTCGAAGGCCTCAGCGCGCTGCTCCCAGCGAACTGACAAAGAGTTTCAGTGCTTGGTCTAGCAGGGCGAGCGTATCCTCCTGGCCCGGTGATTCATCCGCCGCCCAGTAGGCCAGCACCCCCAGGTACAGGGTCCAGTAGAGTTGCAGCGTGACGGCGGGCAAAGGCTTTGGAACGCCATGCTCGGCGATGATGGACTGCACCCATTGGAGGTGGGTCGTACGGATGGCGTCGCCCGGGCTATCGGGGGACTGCCGGGCCAGGGGGCTGAATATGGTCTCCGCAGCCGCTCCCAGGAAGGTCCTGAATCCAGCGAGACTTCGAAAGCCGCTCCAGACAAGCGAAAACAAATCGCCTTCGACGCTGTCCCCATAGCCAGGCTGGTTGGGGAGACCCTCGTAGGCGCGCTCCAGTGCTGTTTCGATCAGAGCCGCCGCGACTGCCTCCTTGGTGGCGAAGTAGTTGAACAGGGTGCCGGTCGCAATCCCGGCCTCGGCCGCAATTCCACGCGTGGTGGTCGGGTGCCAGCCTGCGTCGAGGAACAGTTTGGAGGCCACTTCGAGGATTCGTTGCCGGGTGGCAACCTTGGCGTTGGCGGTGATCCTCACGGCATCGGCCGCCGCTCTAAAGTGATCATGCTCATAATATAACCGGACCGAAGGGCCGTGTCAAGAATAAATGAGCGCAGTCACATAACCTCCTCGACAGCTTGCAGCATCGGCCCGACCGAGGGGGATAATCTAGTAGTCACCAGTGCCCACACGTCGCCAGTTCGGACGGTCCCTGCTATTCGCGGGCATGCCGCTTGCGACCCTGTCCATAGCCCGTGCCCAAGTCATCGAGTACGAGAACAACGGCATGAAGTTCCAGACGGCCAGCCGCAAGGGGCTTACGGTGATCATGACCCACCTGCCCAACCACGTGGCCGGTTTCGGGCTCTTGCAGATCTCGGTCGCCAATGGCTCCCAGATCGCCTGGACCGTGAAGCCCGAAGGCTTTTCCTACGTCCACCAGGAGACGGCGATTGCAGCCTTGCCGGCCAACCAGGTCGTGGACCTGCTCCTCGACCACGCCTCCCACAACGACGTCGTCAAGCTGGTCACATCCTACGAAAACGCCCTCTACGGCATCCCCCACATGCGGGCCAACAACGGCTACGAGCAGCGTCGCCAGAGCACCATGGCCTACGGCATGTCCAACCGGCTGAAAGCCGCTGCCACGGCCTCCGCAATCGCGATGGCGGCCACCCGGTTGATTCCGGGCCAGTCCACCGACGGCGCCGTCTTCATTCCGCTCACCCACGAAATGAAGAATCTAACCGGCGGGCGAGTCATCTTCAAGTGCGAGAGCGAAATTTTCGAATTCAACCCGGAGTGAGATGAAGACTACCACTACCCCGCAAGCCCTCCCATTGACCTTGGCAGAATTGCGGGGCAGCCCGTGGTCGGAGTCCTTCCTGGCCAAGCGCGGCGTCAAGGATGAGTTGCGGGCCAATCTCGCCGCCAAACTGAAGCGGCGCGAGACCCTCTTCCCCGGCATCACCGGCTACGAGGACACCGTCATCCCGCAACTGGTCAACGCCGTCCTCTCGCGCCACAACTTCATCCTACTGGGCCTGCGCGGCCAAGCCAAGACCAAGTTGATCCGCATGCTCACCACGCTGCTGGACGATTGGACGCCGTACGTCGCCGGTTGCGAGATCCACGACAACCCCTACACGCCGATCTGCCGCCGCTGCCGCACCTTGGTGGCCGAGTCCGGCGGCGACACCCCCATCGCCTGGCTGGCCGCTGCCGACCGCTATATCGAAAAGCTGGCCACACCCGACGTCACCATCGCCGACATGATTGGCGACATCGACCCCATCAAGGCCGCCCGCCGGGGACAGGACATCTCGGACGAGTTGACGATCCACTACGGCCTAGTCCCCCGTGCCAACCGCTGCATTTTCGCCATCAATGAACTGCCGGACCTCGCGGGCAAGATCCAGGTCGGCCTGTTCAACATCATGCAGGAGGGCGATGTCCAGATCAAGGGCTACCCGGTCCGCCTGCCTTTGGACCTTCTGCTGGCGTTCACGGCCAATCCCGAGGACTACACGGCACGCGGCAAGATCGTGACACCGCTGAAGGACCGCATCGGCAGCGAAATCCGCACGCACTACCCCGCCACGCTCGACCACGGCATCGCCATCACCCGCGCCGAGGCTTGGACCAAGCGGCCAGCTTCCGACGTCGCCACGAAGCTGCCAGCGTATATCGCCGAGACCGTGGAGCAGGTGGCCTTTCTGGCACGCGAAGACAAGCGGGTCGACAAGCGCTCCGGCGTCTCGCAGCGGCTGCCGATTTCCGTCACAGAAAACGTCGTCTCCAACGCCGAGCGCCGCGCCCTTCGTAACGGCGAGGATCTGGCGGTGCCGCGCATCCTGGACCTCTACGCGGCGCTCCCGGCCATCACCGGCAAGATCGAGCTCGAATACGAGGGCGAAATGAAAGGTGGCGAGGCGGTTGCCCGCGATCTCGTTCGGCTGGCGGTCGGCAAGATCTTCGACAAATATTTCGAGGGCGTCAACATGCAGTCCATCGTGCAGTGGTTCGACCTCGGCGGCACCCTGAAGATGGGGGCCGACGTCGACTCGGCAGCCTTGCTCCGGCAATTGATGTCGATCCAGGGCCTGATGGAGAAGACCCGCGCCCTGGGACTCTCCGCCAACGAGCCGGACGCCGTGCGCGCCTCCGCGGGCGAGTTCATCCTGGAAGGGCTCCATGCGCACCGCCGCATCGGTCGCAGCGAGGAATTCACCTTCGCGGCGGGCGAACGCCGCACACGCCCCGAACGTGCCCCGGAACCCGAGCCCGATCCCGACGAGGAGTTCCGCCGCAACCGCCGCCGCCAGCAGTTCAACTAGAGGCCCAGATGAAGTGGATCCGCTTCTCGAAGTTCGAAGGCGACGACCTCGGCATTGAAGCCGAGGATCTGATGCGCGCGCTGGCCGACTTCCTCCTCGAAAGCGGCTTCAACCTCCAGTTCTCCGACTGGAACCCGGACAGCCTCGACGACCTCAAGCTCGCCATCATGGAGGCCTTGGAGCGGGGGCTGTATGACGACGAGCGCGCCCGCGAACTGGCCGAAAAGCTCTCCGCCATGACGCCGGATCAGTGGGACAAGCTGGTCGACAAGCTGGTGAAGAAGCTGGAGGAGGCCGGGCACATCAACGTCGACCGCTCGGGCGACGGCAACGTCAAATTCCAAGCCACCGACAAGGGGCTCGATTTCCTCGGCTACAACTCGCTCAAGGATCTGCTGGGCCCGTTGGGCAAATCCAGCTTCGGACGCCACGACACCCGCGACTATGCCACCGGCATCGAATCCTCAGGCGGCGCCAAGCCATACGAATTCGGCGATTCAATGAACCTCGACGTCACCGAAACCATGTTTTCGGCGTTCCGGCGCGAGGGCGTCAAGGTTCCGATCGACCTGGAATACGAGGATCTCCACGTCAACCAGTCCGAATACCAGAGTTCGTGCGCGACGGTGCTGATGCTGGATTGCAGCCACAGCATGATCCTCTACGGGGAGGACCGCTTCACTCCCGCCAAGCGCGTGGCCATGGCGCTGACGCACCTGATCCGAAACCAATACCCGGGCGACAGCCTGCGCCTGGTCCTGTTCCACGATTCCGCAGAGGAACTGCGTATTTCGGACTTGGCTCGGGCCCAGGTCGGCCCGTGGTACACGAATACGCGCGAAGGGCTCATCCTTGCCCAACGGCTGCTCCAACAAGAGCGCAAGGATATGAAGCAGATCATCATGATCACAGACGGCAAGCCGTCGGCGCTGACCTTGGAGGACGGCCGCATCTACCGGAATGCGTTCGGCCTCGATCCGCTGGTAATTGCACGAACGCTTGAGGAGGTCAGTCGGTGCAAACGGCAGGGCATCATGATCAACACGTTCATGCTGGCCAGGGAATACGGGCTGATCGACTTCGTCCAGCAGGTGACGCGCATCTGCCGTGGCAAGGCGTATTTCGCGTCCCCGCACAATCTCGGCCAGTACCTGCTGATGGATTACGTCAACAACAAGACCCGCACGATCCACTGAAACGTGGGAAGGCCGTCCCAAGGAGCATCTCATGGCCGCAGCGACGTTAGAAGAGTATCTGTGGACCAGCTACCATCCCGACCGCGAATACATTGATGGTGCCATCCAAGAGAGGAATCTCGGCGAGACCGACCATAGCCGACTGCAGATGCAGCTGGCAGCCTATCTATTTTCACGGGAACGTCAATGGAGTATAACCGTCCTGCCTGAACAGCGCGTCCAAGTCCGCCGGGAGCGATTCCGCGTTCCCGACATCACCGTCGTCCTCGGACCACTCCCCACAACCCCCATCCTGCGCGAACCGCCGTTCCTCTGCATCGAAATCCTCTCGCGCGACGACAGCATGTACGACATGCAGGAGCGCATCGACGACTACCTGAATTTCGGCGTGCGGCATGTATGGGTCGTCAATCCCCGCACCCGGCGGGCGTTCCAGTACACGATGGACGGAATGAGGGAAGCGCGCGACGGCATATTGCGGACTGCGGACCCGCTCATCGAAGTACCCCTCGATGAACTGAAGTAGGGTGCCCTGGCGGTCGCGGCTCGGCTTGGCTGTAGATACAGTCCCCAAACGCACAACGGCCCCGGATCTCTCCGGGGCCGTAGTCTTTTTGGCTTGGATGCAGCGTTTAGTTGCCGCTGGGAGGAGGAGGAACCTCGCCCGTGTCGGGGTCGGTACCGATGATGTCGCCCCAGACAGCGGAGTCACCCCAAACCGCCGAGTCACCCCAGACAGCCGAATCGCCCCACACTGCCGAGTCACCCCACACTGCGGACTTCGCCCAGTTGGTGACGTTGGCCCAAGGCACAACATCGCCCCAGACAGCCGAGTCGCCCCACACAGCCGAGTCACCCCAGACAGCGGAGTCGCCCCAGACAGCCGAGTCGCCCCAGACAGCCGAGTCACCCCAGACGGCCGAGTCTCCCCAGACGGCCGAGTCGCCCCAGACGGCCGAGTCGCCCCACACCGCCGAGTCACCCCAGACGGCCGAGTCGTCGCCCCACACCGCGGAGTCGCCCCAGACAGCCGAGTCACCCCACACTGCCGAGTAATTCTTGATCAGCATGCTGATCAGCTTGCCGCTGCTGCTGAACTTCGGGACCACAACAGGGGAAACCGCAGTCTTCCTGGCCGAGATCGTATAAGCCGGGTCACTCACGCTCTTCGAAAGAGCCGAACTCAGATCCAACGAGCCGGCACCAACCGTGAAGATGTCGTTCTGGATCTCGTAGGTTGTCTGCTTCCCGGTCGCAGGATCGGTGGTTACCACCTTGTAAGCGACGCGAGGCAGCTTTGCCGCCGTCTTCATCAGGCGGGCCTTGATCTGGTCAGGCGTCAGGCTCGGCTGCGCACCCACGAGAGCAGCCACCGCGCCGGCAGCCTCGCCGGTCGACATGCTGGTGCCGCTCAACGAGATGTACTGCGGGCTGTTCGGGTTGGCCGGATTCGGCACTACGGTGTTGGTGGCCTGCAAGGTCGAGCCGACTGACAGGACCGCGAAGATCTTGTTGCCGGGAGCGACCAAGTCCGGCTTGACCACGTGCTCATAAATCGTCGGACCCTTGGAGCTGTAGGTCGTCATCTTGTCGTTGCTACGCAGCGGCGTGCTCTCGGTGTTGATGGCGCCAACCGTCAGCACGATCGCGTCGTTGCCCGGCGAGGTGATGGTCCCGTAGCCGTGGGTTCCCGCAAAATTGGAGCGGCCCCAGTTGCCGGCGGCGACCACAACCGTGATACCGCTCTCCCAAGCCAACTCGGCGGCATGGCAAAGCGGGTCCTTGGTCGTCGGCTCGAAAACCGGACGTCCCAGGGACAGGTTGATGACCTTGATGTTCAGATCGGGACGGGTCTTCTTCAGCTTGATAGCCTGTTCGATCGCCGCCACCACTCGCGAGTCGGTCGACGTGCCCGCCGTGTTCAGAACCTTGAGGTTGATGATCTGGACGCCTTCGGCGATACCGTGGATGTTGATGTACTTGCCGTTGGCCTTGTAACCGCCCGCGACGGAATTCGCTCCATTGCCCGCGATGATGCCCGCAACGTGCGTGCCGTGACCGTAATGGTCGAGCGTGTCCGTATCCGACGAAAAGTTCTGGCTGTAGGTGACGATCGACTTGCCGCCGCGCATCAAGTCCGCGTTCACGGTGACGCCGCTGTCAATCAGCACCACCCCGACGCCTGAGCCTTGGTTCGAGTAGGAGTTGAGGAAGCTGCCGTCACTGCCGTAAGCGGTCGGCTGCATCGTCTGGGGCGCGTAGTCGTAAACAGGGGTAACCGTGGTGGAAACGCCGAAGACCGGGCGATTCACCGTCACGTGGGCAACGCCGCCCATCTTTGCGGCAATCGCAGCCTCGCGGGCTGTCATCCTGTGCAGCGACCAGCCACGGGACTCGCCGTCCTGCAACTTGGTCCCCGGAACATTGGGGCGCTGGGTACCCGTGTAGCTCACAATCACTTCCACGGTCCGATTCGCCGGAAGCAAAGCCAAGTCCGGAGCAAGGCTGCCTGCTACCGCGACCCCGGCGAAGAGGCACAGTGCCAAGGCACCAAAGGACGTACGTCGAACAAAAGTTGTCGTTGTCATGACTCTTCTAGTAAACCAGATTCCGATTGTCAATGCACCCCCCCCTGGTCCGACCGGTTCCATGACCGCTTGGACCGCCTGCGCCCCAGGGACTGAAACGCTCGGCCACCTTGAGTCACATCCAAACGGATAGCCCTTGGTTTTTCAGCCGGTTCACGACGCGCGTTCCCCGTTTTTGTGGCGAATATCCCACACCGCTTCGTGTTTCAAGAAGCGGGGATAACCGCTGCTACGTCCGTAGAAATCCGAACGCGTTTCTTCGCGCCCGGAGTCCAAACGGGTCCGTCAGCCTGTCCCGCGACAGGTGGCGGGACAGGTGGTTGTAACATGCGTTGGTGGGATCATGCCCGAACGCCGCCCTCGGGGCCCGGGCAAGGGAGGGCCTATGCGGGAAACACGTGCGGCAGTTCGGAACCACCTGGCTTGTTGGGCGCTTGCGGTGCTTCCGGCAGTGGGGGCGATCCCTGTCGATGTTTCCCGTGTCCAGCCCGGCCCCGTCCACGCCGACCTTGTTGGCGAAACGCTGCGCGTCACATGGCAGGACGAAGCCGGACATCCCTGGTCGGCCGACTTCGGCACCAACCCCAAGGCACCGGTCCTCCAATCCGTGCAAACCGGCGGCAAGCGCATCCTCGAGAATGCCCAACCGGTTTACTTCATCGAAACCGGAGTCCGTCGCGGCGGCTGGGACCAGTTCTTTGACCTGCCGCCCGCCCATCCGGACGGGACTCGACGCAACCAACAGGACTTCCAACCCTCCGGCGTCTCCGCCCGCACGGTCGGCAACCGCATCGAGGTCGAGTACTCGGGCCTCGTCGTCGGCACCTTCTCGGGCACCCTCGTCTACACCTTCTACCCCGGCACCCGCCTCATCCTTCAGGAGGCCCGCCTCGCCACCAACGCGCCCGATGTCGCCTACTTCTACGATGCGGGCGTCGACTACCAACCCGCCGCCGACCGCCGCCCCGGCAACAACATGGAGACATGGACCTCTTGGTTCGAACCCGCCAGCCCAGACGTGCACACCGGCCGGATCCCCGTTGCCTCGGAACGCGACCCCCTCGCCGTGCGCTACCGGACCATCGCGGCCAAGACCCCAAGCGGCAGCGTCGCCGTCTTCCCTCCCCCGCACCAGTACTTCTTCGCCCGCGACTACACGTCCAACATGGGCTATGCGTGGCGGCGGGCCTGGCGCGGCCACGTCGGCCTCGGAGTGCGCCAGCTTCCGGACGACAACAGCCCCTACTACCCTTGGATGAACGCGCCCCCCGGCACCGTCCAGCACATGGGCCTGTTCTTGATGCTCTCCGACGGTGCGCCCCCCGCGCTGCTCTCGGACGCCATCGCCCTGACCCGCCGCGACCATTTCATCCCCCTGCCCGGCTTCAAGACCGTCGCCCCCCACTGGCACTTCGCGTTCACCGAACAGGCGATCGCCGCGGGCCCCAAGTGGACACCTCCATGGAAGCCGGTACTCAAAGAGATCGGGGTGGACGCCGCCATCATCATGGACTTCCACGGCGACCTACACCCCCAGGACCCGGGACCAGTGCGCTTCAAGGAGCTCCAGAAGTATTACGAAATGGCTCAAGCGCACTCGTCCCCCGACTTCCTGGTAATACCCAGCGAAGAGGCCGATGTTTACTTCGGAGGCCACTGGGCTTTAACGTTCCCCAAGCCAGTAATGTGGGCCATGAAAAGGGAGTCCGGGGACTGGAAATCGACGGATCCAGACTTCGGAACGGTCTATAAAGTCCGGGACGCGGACGACCTGCTGCGCCTAGTCCGCGAGGAGAAGGCGTTCGTTTACGAGACCCATCCCCGCACCAAAGGCTCGACCGGCTTCCCGGAAAAAATTTTGGAGACTTCGTGGTTTCGTGACACCCAGTACTTTGGTACCGGGTGGAAGGCGATGCCGTCCGACCTCTCTTCGCCCCGCCTTGGCGAACGCGGGTTCAAGGTGCACGACGACCTCGCGAACCTCGGGCTGCGCAAGAAGCTGTTCGGCGAGGTCGACGTCTTCCAATTGGACGACACCCACGAACTCTATGCCCACATGAACATCAACTACGTGCGACTGGCGGAACTCCCCCACTGGAACAACTACTCCAAGGTCTTGGACGCGCTGGCGAAGGGCGACGGTTTCGTCACGACGGGCGAAATCCTCCTGCCGGGCGTACGCTGGACGCCGTCGGCGAAGGGTGTTCGCGTCGTGGCGGACGCGCAGTGGACATTCCCGCTGAAGATGGCTGAAATCGTCTGGGGCGACGGCAACGAAACCCACCGCAAGACCATCGACCTAGGGACGACGGGCCTGTTTGGCATCAAGAGGTTCGACTGGACGCTCGACGAACCAAGCTGGAAATGGGCCCGCCTGGCGGTGTGGGATGTGGCAGGCGACGGAGCCTTCACCAACGCCATTTGGAAGTAGTGCGGCAGTTGGCCGTGGCAGCGTGTTTTCGGTACTCCGAACAGGCTGCGCGGGCCATCGTCAGGCACCTGCCCCGGCAACTACGCCGGAATCACCACCATCTTCCCCACGCCGTCCACATAGCTCGACGCCACCTCGAACGCACCCTGGATCTCCTCGATCGGCCGCGCATGCGTCAACAGCGGCGCAAACTTCGCCACGTTCTCCGCCAGCACATCCCGCGCCCGCTCCGTCTGGTGGTTCGACCGGAACACGTTGAAGAACGAAATCTCCTTCTTACGGAACGCCGGCACGAAGAACGGCATGTGGATCGCCCCTGGAATCGCCGTGTACACCAGCCGACCGGACTTCGCAAGCGCCCGTGCGCACTGGTTCACCGTGTCGATCCCAGCCGCGCAGTCGAACGCGATGTCCACGCCCCGGTTGTTGGTATCCCGCAAAATCTGTTGCTCCGAACCCGGCGAATCCAGCGCCACGTCCGCGCCCATCGCCAAAGCCATCGCGCGCCGGTGCGGCACCGTATCGACCGCCCAAACCCGCCCCGCGCCCGCCAGCTTCAACGCCGCGATGGTCAGCAGCCCGATCGGCCCCGTCCCGTACACCACCACCGTCTCGCCCGCCCGCAACGACGGGAACGTCAACGAATGCAGCGCCACCGCAATCGGCTCCACCAGCGTCGCTTCCTTGAGGCCCACGTGCTTCGGCACCGGGATCAGGTTATGGACCGGCAGGTTCACGCGCTCCCGGAAGAAGCCCGGAATCCCGCCAGAACTCAGGAAGTACATGTTGTTGCAAAGGTTGTGCTTGCCGTTCCCGCAAGGCTCGCAGCCGCCGCACGGCACCGCTGGCTCCAGGGAAAAATGGTCGCCCGGATCGATCCCGCTCACGCCCGGACCAGCCTTCACCATCACGCCCGCCGGCTCATGGCCCAGGACCACCGGATAGTTGCACGGTGAATCGCCGATCCCGCCCTCCGTGAAGTAATGCATGTCGGACCCGCAGATCCCGACCGCCTTCACTTCGACCTGCACCTCGCCCGGCCCCGGATCCGGCAACGCCGCATCCACCACCCGGAATTCACGCAACCCGCACAGTTCCGCCGACTTCATCGGATCAACCCTTCCTCGTGAACGACTTGATCTCTTCGGCCAGCGCCGGAACCGTAATCACGTAGTTGCCCCCGTAGATCGTGTCGACGCCCGAGAAATCGAACGTGACCAGCCCGGCCTCCTGCGCGATGATCTTCAGCGGTGCCAAATCCCACGGCTTGGCCTGCGCCTCGACCCACACGTCGGCGCTGCCACGCGCCAGCAGCATCGCGTCCAGGCAGCCACCCATGCTGCGGACGGTCCAGAAACCCGCGAGCCAGTCCACCAACTCAGGCGCGAATCCGTAGCGGTGCATGAACCCGAGGCCGTTGCAGCAGATCAGCGCGTCGCTCTTCTTTGCAACGTCGGAACAATGGATGCGCTCGCCGTCGCGGAATGCCCCTTCGCCCTTGGCAGCCGAATACATGTTGCCGTACGCCGGGAAGTACGCGTGTCCGGCAACCACCTCGCCATCCTCTTCCATGCCGATGAGCACACTCCACGCGCCCGTGCCGCGGATAAAGTCGCGGGTGCCGTCAATGGGGTCGATGATCCAGCGCCGACCGTTGGTCGATTCCTGCAGCGCGCCCTCTTCGCCCAGCAAGCCGTCGCCGGGAAAGGCTGCCGTCAACTCCTCGACGATCAGCTTCTCGCAGGCCTTGTCGGCCACGGTAACAGGCGACTCGTCGGACTTGATCTCGATCCCGAGCCCGCCCTCGCGGATCCGCAACGCCAGATCGCCAGCCTTGCGCGCGATCTCGGCTCCAATCGTCAACTCTCGCTCGTATGCCATTTGAGTAGTAAATACCAGCGTACTAGGGGCGACCGGACGACGACCGCATTTGTCGGGGCCTTGGTCTCCCCCTTGCTACGATGGTAACGATGGAAAATTTCCGCGATTTCCAGGTCGCCGACCCCTTCGGAAGCGACTGGCACGTACAGTTCAAGTACAACCAAAACGGCATCTCGATCCGCCACAGTGATTCGGTTGACGTCGGCTACCTCCTTTCCGACGGCACCACGACCATGAAGCGCGTTGTCGTCCTCCATCACCCGATGCTGCTCGAGTACACCGCGCGCACGGGCCGCCAGTTGACCGACACCTGGTGCTCCCGCATCGCCGCCATCAAGCTCACCCGCACCATCGCGGAAGCGGGCGACCTCGACCGCGAGTTCCTGCAGGTTTCCCCGGCCGAACTCGCCGAGTGCGATGCCGAGTTCCGCGGGTGGGAAGAAAAGTGGCTGAAAGAGCACGCCGCGTAGCTGTGCGCGGCTGAGCAACTGCAGAGCTTAGAGATCCTCGGAGCGCAATCCGGTCGCCTTCGCAATTCGCGAAAGCATGCGGGGCCCGATCTCGGCTTGGTCATGGAAGGCGAACTCGTAGTCCGGCCAGCCGCGCTTGACCAAGACGCGGTGTGATCCGCTCTGACGACCAACTCTCCAGCCAATTCGAAGCAGGGCCGCCAGCACGCGGCGCGCTTTAGTGGAAGGCCAACTGCTCATCAAGCACCGCGAATGAAATCCCTAGCGCCGATCGCGGCATTTCCCGATGGGCGATTCGGTCCTCAATCACAGTGATCGCCAACCGCTCGGCATTGGAGATCGCCTCCTCCCGTGTGTGCCCGTAGCACATAACGCCGGGAAGCTCCAAGGCATCCGCGATCCAACGCCCGTCCTCCTCGCGGTCCAATTCAATCGAAACAACCATGCCTCTATCCTACCCCAAACTTTGACGGGCCCCGGCTTGATATCCTGAACCTGATGACCACCCGCAAAGTTTTCTGTGTGAAGCTCCAGAGGGAGTTGGACGGCTTGGACGAAGTGCCGTTCGAGGGTCACCCCCTCGGACAACGCATCTACGACAACGTTTCCAAAGAGGCGTGGAAAATGTGGGTGGAGCACATGAAGATGCTCATGAACGAATACCGGCTCAACCTGGGGACCCAGGAAGCCCAGGAGTTCATCATCCAGCAGATGGAACAGTACTTCTTCGGCATCGGTGCCGCCCTGCCACCCGATTTCGTCCCCCAGTCGCACTAGTCCGCACCCCATTCACCCCGAGGATTTCTTGGCAACAAAACGCAAGGCCCTGATCATCGGGGCCGGACCCGCTGGCTTGACGGCGGCGTTCGAACTGCTGAAACGCACCGACATCACGCCGACCGTCCTCGAGAAGAGCCAGGAAATCGGGGGCATCTCGCGCACCGTCCGCTACAAGGGCAACCGCATCGACATCGGCGGCCACCGCTTCTTCTCCAAGTCCGACCGCGTCATGAACTGGTGGATGGAGGTGATGCCGGTGGAAAAATCCGGCGGGGGTTCGTTCCAGATCACCTACCAGAACCAGACGCGCGCCATCGACGCAAAGCCCGCCGTAGCACCCGATCCCGTCCATGAGGACCGGGTCATGCTCGTGCGCAGCCGGAAATCCCGCATCTACTTTCTCCGCAGGTTCTTCGAGTATCCGATCCAACTCACCGGCGACACGCTCGCGAAACTGGGTGTGGCGCGCACCATCCGCATCGGCGTGAGCTACATGCAGGCGATGGCGTCGCAGATCAAGCCCGAAAAATCGCTGGAGCAGTTCCTCGTCAACCGGTTCGGGCGCGAACTCTACAACACGTTCTTCAAGTCCTACACCGAGAAGGTCTGGGGCGTCCCCTGCGACCAAATCAGCGCCGAATGGGGCGCACAGCGCATCAAGGGCCTTTCCATCACCAAGGCCATCAGCCACTTCCTGAAGAAGGCGTTCCAGGGCAGCTCCAAGGAAATCAACCAGAAGGGCACGGAAACCTCGCTCATCGAGCGCTTCCTCTACCCGAAACTGGGTCCCGGCCAGCTTTGGGAATACATCGCCGACGACATTGTGGCAAAGGGCGGCCAGCTCGACAAGGGCTGGACCGTCGACGAACTCACCACCGACGGCTTCCGGATCGTCTCCGCAGGCATGGTCCACGAGGAAACCGGCGAGCGCCGCGTGGTCGAGGCCGACTACTTCTTCTCCACCATGCCGATCAAGGAACTGATGCGCTGCCTCCGGGCCCCGGTTCCGGCAAACGTGCTGGAGGTTTCCGACAACCTTCAATACCGCGACTTCATCACTGTCGGCGTCCTTCTGAAACGGATGAAGGTGAAGGACGAATCCGACACCTCGGCCAAGCTGCTGCGAGACAACTGGGTCTACATTCAGGAGCCCGACGTCCTCGTCGGACGCATGCAGATCTTCAACAACTGGAGCCCGTACCTGGTGGCGGATCCGGAAAACGTGTGGATCGGCCTCGAATACTTCTGCTACGAGACCGACGACCTGTGGAAGAAAACCGATGCCGACATGATCGATTTCGCCACGCGCGAGATGGAGAAGATCGGGATCATCGACCGCGCCGACATTCTGGACGCCTGCGTGATCCGCGTACCCAAGACCTATCCCGCCTACTTCGGGGCCTACGAGCGCTTCGGCGAGGTCAAAAGCTACATCAGCCAGTTTGAGAACCTGTTCCTCGTGGGCCGGAACGGGATGCACAAGTATAACAACCAGGACCACTCGATGTTGACGGCGATGACGGCAGTCGATAACATCATTGCGGGCAAGACCGACAAGACCAATCTCTGGGATTTGAACACGGAGATGGAGTACCACGAGAGCAAGGACGGCAAATGAGCGACGAAATTCGGGCACGGCGGCGCAGCGAGATTTGGTTCAACGACCTGGAAGATCCGGGCGAGACCGCGGTCTACCTGGAGCGCTATCCGACCTTCGGCCTGACGCGCGGCGAACTGCAGTCGGGCAAGCCGATCATCGGCATCGCGCAGTCGGGCAGCGAACTCACGCCCTGCAACCGCATCCACCTCACCCTCGCGCAGCGGGTCAAGGACGGCATCCGCGACAACGGCGGCATCCCGTTCGAATTCCCCATCCACCCGATCCAGGAGAGCTGCCGCCGACCGACCGCGGCGCTCGACCGCAATCTGGCCTACCTCGGGCTGGTGGAAATTCTCGTCGGGTACCCTTTTGACGGCGTCGTGCTGACCACGGCTTGCGACAAGACCACGCCCGCGTCCCTGATGGCTGCGGCGACGGTCAACATGCCGGCGATCGTACTCTCCGGCGGCCCGATGCTCGACAGCTACCACAACGGCAAGCTCGCCGGGTCCGGCATGGCGCTGTGGGAAGCGCGTCGGCAGGTGGCGGCAGGAAACATCACGGTCGACGAACTGATCGACATCACGCTGAGTTCGGCCCCCAGCCCCGGACATTGCAACACGATGGGCACGGCGCTATCGATGAATTCGCTGGCCGAGGCGCTGGGGATGTCGCTGCCCGGCTGTGCGTCGGTGCCTGCGCAGTACGGCGAACGGGCGCGCTATGCGTACGAAACGGGTCGCCGGATCGTCGACATGGTGAAGGCAGACCTGACGCCTTCGAAGATCCTGACCCGCGCGGCTTTCGAGAACGCCATCGTGGCCAATTCGGCCATCGGAGGCTCCACCAACTGCGCG
Organism: uncultured Acidobacteriia bacterium; assembly: GCA_903907865.1. GTDB lineage: Bacteria > Acidobacteriota > Terriglobia > Bryobacterales > Bryobacteraceae > BOG-234. Next base: position 36,606 of record CAIVPR010000096.1, on the reverse strand, counting down.
CCGCACCTCATTGCGATCGCGCGCCACATGGGCGTGCCTGTGGAGTTGAACGACTTCCAGGCGATCGGCCAGGAAATCCCGCTGTTGGCGAATGTGCAACCAGCGGGTGAGTACCTGGGCGAAGGCTTCCACCGCGCGGGCGGCGTCCCGGCGATCATGGGCGAACTTCTGCGGGTCGGAAAGCTGCGCCCGGAGGCCATGACGGTAACGGGCAAGACGATTGGGGACAACTACGCGAAGTCCAAGATCCTGGACCCGAAGGTGATCAAGTCCTACGAGAACCCGGTGAAGGAAAAGGCCGGTTTCCTCGTGCTCAGCGGCAACCTGTTCGATTCGGCGCTGATCAAGATGTCGGTCATCAGCCAGGACTTCCGCGAGCGTTTCCTGTCCACACCCGGCGAGGAGGGTTGCTTCACCTCGCGCGTCATCGTGTTCGAAGGCCAGGAGGACTACAGGCGTCGCATCGAGGACCCGGCCTTGAACATCGACGAGACCTGCATGCTGGTGGTGCGTGGCACGGGGCCAGTGGGATATCCGGGTTCGGCCGAGGTGGTCAACATGGCACCTCCCGGCCACTTGGTGCGTAAGGGCTTCAACATGCTGCCGTGCATGGGCGACGGCCGGCAGAGCGGGACATCGGACAGCCCATCGATCCTGCACACGGTGCCGGAGTCCGCGGTGGGCGGCAACATGGCGATCCTGCATACCGGCGACATGCTGCGGGTGGATCTGACCAACCGACGGGTGGACCTGCTGGTGTCGGACGAGGAAATAGCGAGCCGCCGGGCCGCCATGCCGCCGATCCAGTTGAAGAACGACTCGCCTTGGCAGGAACTCTACCGGGCCAACGTGGGTCAACTGGATACGGGAGCGTGCTTCGAGTTCGCCATCGGCTACAACGATTTGCGGTTGACCGTGCCGCGCCACTCGCATTAGGCCGTTCACAGCCATATTTTCCGTGGGCGGCTTTTCTCAATACCTGAGAATAGCCGCCACCGGACTTGCCACAGGCATGCGGTCCTTCGGCAGCAGGAACACTTCACCCGCGTACCGCAACGTTTCCACGATTGCCGCGTTCACCAAGTCCTCGCGGCTATGCGGATGGTGGAGGTCGCCCAGCGATTCCGCGTCTTCCGCAGCGCATAACTGGTGGACCCGCCCGGCCTCGGCGGCCTTCAAAACCTCGCGCATCCCTTCGAGGCTCCTTCCCCGATCCGGCATTTCGCGGATCTTCCCCATCACGATCTCACCCAACAGGTGGTAATGTTCCACCGACGCCCGTGCCGCCTCTGCCGCGAGTTGAGCCGTCGCAATGTGGTCGGGACTGCCTTCCAGCATGCCTTCCATCAACCGGCAATGGTGCACAGCGCGGCGGTACTCGAAAACCTCTTCCCGAACACCGGCAAGCATCAGCAGCCCGTCGCGGACAACCTCCTTGAGGCCCCGGTCGACCGCCAAGTAGAAGTGGTGTTCCTTGTCCCGGCGGCTCTCGGTCCCCGTGGTGGTTCCAAAAACGACCGCACCCATCGCGCCGTGTCCCGGTCCGGCGGTGGAGCGGTTGCGCAGTTCGTGGTCCGAACTGTCCATCAATTCGAACGCCTCTTCATTGGCCGGAACCGAATCCGGAAGCGGAACTTCAGAGCAGCGGCCCCGGTTGAAGTGGATCAGGCGCAACGCCTTGCGGTTCAGGGCGAGAATGTGGAATTCCTGAGGCGCAAATACGGACTCGGCGAGCGGCGCAATCAGGAAATGGTTGGCAACCTTGGCGATTGGCAGCGGAACTTCCGGGGCCAATGCCGCGTGAAAGAACCCCGGAGCGGAGAACACTGCCGTCCCCGGGCCAACGGACTCCATCGCGGCAGCGAAATCACGCATCGGAACCAGCAACGCCTCCGAGTCGGCGCACCACTTGTGATCGTGCAACTGCCGTTTGGCTGACTTGAGCAGGTCAGTGATGACCGCGCGCCTCAAGCCCTCCAGGGTTCCGGGGTGACTGGCGGGGATCAGCAAGGTAATACAGGGACCCGGCTGCGTGGCCAGCTTCCGAAGTGTGTCCGCGTCCAAGGGTGTGGCAATGGTTGGCGTGGCGATGCTGACTGGTGCGACTGTTGCGGTCATGGTTCTGTCCTCTGATCAGGGACAGTGCATGCCGAGGGCCGAACGTTAGAACACCGCCACAGGATTCAACGGCGACCCGGTCCCGCCGGGCACCGCCAGCGGCGTCGCAGTCACTAGGAACGCCCAGTGGTTGGTGCGGGCGGCCTCCGCGGCGGCGGCTTCGAGGTCGCAGTTGTCCAGGATCGGCATCCCCATCGCGATCAGCAGCAACTGGTGCACCGGCTGGACCACCCCGTCCACAAGTGACGGCAATACGTCAAGACATGCGTCACTACCCGCAATCGCAACGTCGCGTTTTTTGAGCCAAGGGACGCAGGAAGCATGGAGCCCCGCGATCTTGGCTGGATCCCAAGGGCCTTTGGCCGCCCGACGGGCCCAGCGACCGGTGCGGATGAACACAACATCGCCCGACCCGACCTTGACGCCCGTCTTCTTCTCCCAGGCTTCGAGATCCTCGGGATAGATCGCGGTGCCGGGCTCCAAGTAGGGCAGCCCCTTGAGACGCGGGATGTCCATGATGATGGCGCGCGAGAAGATGCCGTCGCGGAACCCCGTGATGCCCAGTTCCTTCGCGCCCTTCTCGGTCACGTCCAGTTGCGAAAACCCGTTGTACATCTTGCCGTTCCACGCCGAATGCGCGAGCGAATCCATGTGGGTGTGGGCGAGGCCGTGGAAGCGGACGGTGTACTGGTCCATGAACCAGTCGCCGTTGGGCTTGGCACCGGTGTAGGTCATGAGGTGGCCGAATGGGTCGGGATTGTCCGGGGCCGGGTCCAGAAGAACGTCATGGGAGAGCGAGAGAGATTTGCCGTCCTTGACGAGCCCGGCGGCCTCGCGGCGCTTGGCACCGGTGATCAGGTTGACGGTGCCGATCTGGTCGGCCTTCCCCCAGCGTCCCCAGTTGGAAAGCTCCTTCATCAGGGCCTCGATATCGGACTTGTTCAGCGGTTTCCGGGCGGGCGACTGGGCGGCGAGGGTTCCCAGCGCAATCAAGGTCGAAGCGGCAATCGCAAGGCGGCGCATGTGGAAAGCCTATCGCATGCGGTTCCGTGGCATCTTGGTAGAAGCGTGAAGACACGGAAAGCGGCGGCCAAGGGCGGATTTGTTCGGGATGCGGCGGATTTGCCGCGCGGGTTGGAGGAGTCCGACGCCACAGGCCTGTTCGACGACGGGGAAGTAGATCTGAACGAACTGCTGGTGCGGGGCGTGCGGATATCGGAATCAGCCTCGTTCCGCTCGATGCGGCTGGAGGCGAGCATCCTGCAGACCGTGGGCATGCCAGGAGTCTCCGTGCGTTCGGCACTCTGGAAAGACGTGCGCTTCGCCGAATGCGACTTGGCGAACGTCCAGGTCCGGGCGCTGTCGGCAGTCCGGGTGGAGTTTATCGGGTGCCGCATGACCGGGCTGCGGGCGGGCGACTCGGAATTCCAAGACGTGCTGTTCTCCGGCGGCGACCAGCGGTATTCCCAATTCCGCATGTCGAAGTTCAAGAACTGCGAGTTTGACGCCTGCGACTTCGAGGACGCCGACTTCTACGCCGCCGACCTGAGCGGCTGCGTGTTCCGACGCTGCAATCTGCGCAATGTGGAGCTGAGCCGGTCGAAACTGGTGGGGACGGACGTGCGGGGATCGAATATCGACGGACTGCGGGTGACCGTGGAAGATGTGGCGGGACTGGTGGTGGACACGGCGCAGGCGTTGGGCTTGGCACCGTTGATGGGGATCCGGATTCTCTAAGGATCAATCAAGGCTGCTCTTGGAAGGTCCGGCTCACCGTGGCCCGCAGGTCTTTTAGATCTGCGTCGCGCAAACCCCCGAGGACCCCCAAGATTGGAAGTCTCGGCTGAACACCAAGTTTGTGAATTCGAATCCACGACGGGACATTCAGGCCGGCACCGCTCCAGTTCCGGATCGGAAAATCGTACACCGTGTCTCGTCCCCGTGACGTGATCGGCGCGATGACGAAATCATCGTCGCCTGTGTCGAGTAGAACGACCGCGGGCCGCACCTTCCCGCCCACCGTCTGGTGAAAGTTCATCCTCACCAAGACGACCTCACCGAATAGCAATCGCATCGATCAGTTGCTCGTAGATATCGTCTTCCGGCGCATAGGCCGCCTCAAATCGGCGCATTGACGACACCGTCCAATGTTCGTCTTCGTCGTCGGCACCCCATCGAATTGAGACCTTCAGGGACGTGCCTTGCGGTATTGCGCTCGCCAAGTCCGAGGGCATTGCGATTTGCCCCGCCGGTCCCGCTGCGCACTCGAATTCAATGGTTGTCATGGCCTAACTTGCTCTCATCTTCGCACAAAGTCGGTGAGGCTCAGGCCCGACCGCTCGCCTCCACCAGCCGCCGCACCGCCTCCGCCCGCTCCACCGCTTCCGGCAGCGTCCGCAAATCCTCAATCGACCAACGCATCTTCCGGCTCCAATTCGGATACTCCGCCGTAGTCCCCGGCAGGTTCTGATGCAGGGGTTCTCCCGTCAGGTCCTCCTGGTTGACCAGCCACAACGCCGACTCCGTCTTCGCCGAGTACTCCAACACCGCCATCCGAATCTCCGGCGTCATCTCCGGCAACTTGGCCGCGTCAGCTTCATGGTCGGCGGGCAGCAACCCCTCGGCCAGCAACGCATCCAGGAGTCTCTGCCGGTCCCGAACCCGCGACGTCTGCTGCGCAGCGTGCGATTCGGCATCCGTCACCCCGGCCCGTAGGCGCGCCTCAATGTCCTCGCCGGTCCAATAGCCGGTGATCGTGGGCAGGTCATGGGTGGTGGTCGAGGTGAGCGCTTGTACGGGGTAGTCCGCCGGGCGCTTGAAACCCTCCGCGTCCTGCTCGAAGATCAGCAGCCGGTAGCTGAGGATGCCGAACTTGGCCAGCGTTTCGCGGACCTCGTCTTCCACCGTGCCCAGATCCTCGCCGATGATGACCGCGTTGTTGCGCACGCTCTCGAGCGCCAGAATGCGCACCAAGTCCCCGGCACGATCCCGGACGTAGGCCCCGTCGGCAGCGGTGTGCCCCTCGGGAATCCAATAAAGCCGGAACAAGCGCATCACGTGGTCTATCCGCAACGCGCCGCCATGGCGCATCGACTTCCGGATGGACTCCGTATAGAGCCGGTAGCCGTCCTCGAAATGGCGCTGCTGGTTGGGCGGCGGGAAGGACCAGTCCTGTCCCGAGGGCGAAAAATCATCCGGCGGCGACCCGACGCGCGCCCCGTTGACGAAGAACGGCCGGTGGGCCCACAAGTCGGAGCCGCATCGGTCGGTGGCCAGCGCGAGGTCGTGGTACAGGCCGATCCGCATCCCTGAGGCGAGGGCATGCTTCTGGACGGCGGCAATCTGGCCGTCCACCAGCCATTGCAGCCAGCCGTGGAAGAGGATTTCGCGCGGATGGTCGTGGGCAAAGCGGGCCACGGCGGGGCTGTCCGGGTGCTGGTACTCCGCGGGCCACTGCGGCCAGACCCAGACTTCCGCGTTCGCGGCGTGCAGATGCTCGTCCAACGCACAGTAGGTGGCGTAAAGGCGCAGCAGGTCGCCCTCGGCGTGAATCCAATTGCGGCAGGCGGCGTTGGGTGGATTTTCCGCGAAGATGAGATCCAACGCCCGACGCTTCAGCGCGGCGACGCGTTCGTACTGCACGATGTCCGTGCCACGCAAGGCCGCCAGTTCGGCCAGCACCGCAGGCGTCTCAAAGCGCGACCGGATCCCGTCGTAACCCGGCACCGCCTCGACATCCAAGTACAGAAAGTTCCGGTAGTAGATGCTGTTGGGCAGGTAGGGACTTGCGTTGTATGGCGTACGGTTGTGGATGGCGTGCAGCGGGTTCAGAGCGATGAAATCTGCGTGTAGCGCAGGGACCGCCCAGTCGATCAGGTCGCGGAGGTCGCGGAAATCGCCCGCGCCCCAGTTGCGGGCGGAGCGGACACCGTACAGCGTGACGCCGAGTCCGGCACGCCGAAGGTTGTCGGGCAGGACAGCCGATTCCGGACCGACAATCAGGCGCATCGTCGTTCCGTCGGCATGGACCTGATGGTAGCCAAGGGGCAGGATCTTCGGTAGATCGGTGGCGTCGAACTGTTCGCCGGTTTCGAGAGTGAGCCGGAAATCCGGGGCCGAGGCGACGGTTTCGGAAATCGGATCGGTCTGGCCCGCCACCAGGACGGGCGGAAGCGCCCCGGACTCCTCAGCCGCGGTGTCGCCAAGGGCTGTAAGGATGGCGAGATTGGTTTCGGCAGAGGTCTGGTGCCGTTGTCCGAAGATGTCCCAGAACACCTGCTGGATGCCGCGCTGGGCGGCTGCCCGTGACAGGTCGCTGGAGTGTGCCGGATCGGCGTTGTGGTGGAGCAATCCCCAGTTTAACGTGCGGGGATTTAGATGCCGCGATTTCGATACAATGAAGGCAGCCATGCGCAAACCGATCCAGTTGACCGGACCACCGATAACATTGGAACAACTTGGTGCCCTCTCGGGCATGTCCAAGGCCCGGCAGCGGGCCATCTTGAAAATCGTTCAGCGGGTGGTCGGTCCAGAATCGAAGTCGGGAAATCCTGTCAGGGAGAGTCCCGTCAGCAAGAGGCGTGCCAAAGCCAAGGCGGTTGCGGCCAGTTGATCCCTCCCATCGAGAACGTGCCGGGCGACGGCGAAGGTCATTCCGTGTTCCTCAACATTCCTTACGACGCCCAATTCCAGCCACTGTATCTCGCCTATGTCGCCGGTTTGACCGCTCTCGGATTGGTGCCGCGGATGAGCGTGGAGATCGTAGGTGGCAAACGCAGGCTAAGCCGCGTCATCGAAATGATCCGGACTTGCCGGTTCTCAATCCATGACCTGTCGCGGGTGGAGGTCGACCGAAACGAGCCACCAACACCGAGATTCAACATGCCCTTCGAATTGGGGCTAGCCGTCGGCTGGGCCGACCTGTTTCCCGACCGCCACACCTGGTTTGTCAGCGAGACCCAGCACCGACGGTCCCAGAAATCCCTGAGCGACCTCGACGGCACGGATTTTCAAATCCACGGCGGAACGGTTGACGGCGTTATGCGCGAATTGTGCAACTGCTTCGTGTCCGTCGGGCGCAGCACCGATGTACCCGCCATGATGCGGTGCCATACCGCACTGTCCCAATTGGTACCCGAGTTGACCGAGAAGGCCGGATCCCAGTCGCTCTACGAGGCGCGGGTCTTCCACGACCTGCGGTTTGCCGCCACGGCGTTCGCCCGCAACTTTCGGCTGGGCCACTCCTCCGCCGTGTTACCCTGAACATTGCTAGAATGGCACGCATAGCGCCCTCCCTACTTGCCGCCGATTTCGCCCGGCTAGCCGACGAGATCGCCAAGGTCGAGCGCGGCGGGGCCGGACTCTTGCACCTCGACGTGATGGACGGCCACTTCGTCCCCAACCTCACCATGGGGCCGCCACTGGTCAAATCAGTCCGCAACGTGACCACGTCGGTGCTCGACGTCCACCTCATGATCACCGACCCCGACACCTACGCGCCCGTCTTCATCGACGCCGGTGCCGACATGGTTTCGGTGCACTACGAGGCGGCCACGCACCTCGACCGCACGCTCCACATGATCCAGGACCGGGGCGCAAAGGCGGGAGTGGTCCTCAACCCGGCCACGCCGGTCGCGGTGCTGGAAGATATTCTGGATGTGGCCGACTACGTGCTCGTCATGAGCGTGAACCCCGGTTTCGGCGGCCAGAAGTTCATCCCGAACTCGCTCAAGAAGATCCGGCAACTCGATGCGCTGCGACGCGAAAGGGGCCTGGGCTTCAAGATCGAGATCGACGGGGGCGTCGGGCCGGACAATGTGGAGGCCATCGTGCAAGCCGGTTGCGACTGGCTGGTAGCAGGTTCCTCGGTATTCGGCAGTGCCGACGCGGCCCACGCCGTGACGGCAATGCAACAGTTGGCGGACGGCGCACTGCTTTTGCGGGCGTAAAGAAGAAGGAAACAACGGATCGATGCGGCATCGCAACAACACTTCACTCATCGCGGCGGCACTGCTCGCCTTCCTGCTGCTTTCGGGCTTCAGCTTCCCCTTCCACCGGAAGAAGTACGAGAAGCCGATCTCGAAGGACACGCTCCAGCCCGACAAGGTGCTGTTCGACCGCGCCATCCGCAACATCGAAAAGGGCAACTACGAAATCGCCCGGCTCACGCTCAACACCCTCATCAACACCTACGACACCAGCGAATTCCTCGCCAAGGCCAAGCTCGCCATCGCCGACAGCTGGTACCGCGAAGGCGGCACCCACGGCCTGTCGCAGGCCGAAGCCGAGTACAAGGACTTCATCCTCTTCTACCCCACCATGGCGGAAGCCGCGGAATCCCAGTACAAGGTCTGCGAAATCCACTACAAGCAGATGGAGAAGGCCGACCGCGACGCCGCCCAGGGCACCCGCGCCGAGGACGAATGCCGCCAGGTTCTGGTCCAGTTCCCCAACGCCGCCCCCTTCAACAAGAAGGCCGAGCAGATGCTGCGCAACGTGCAGGAGGTCCTCGCCGACAAGGAATTCCGCACCGGCGACTTCTACCACCACAAGGGCAGCTACCCCGCCGCCGCCAGCCGCTTCGCGTACGTCACCACGCAGTACCCCCTCTATAGCGCCGCCGACGAGGCCCTCTGGACCCTCGCCGACTCCTACAAGAAGATGGGCGACCGCTTCGAGACCCAGGAAGGCGACGCGCTCTCCAAGATTGTCAAGGATTACCCGCTCAGCGCCCACGTCGGACCCGCCAAGGAACGGCTGACCGCCCTGAAGCGCGCCATCCCGGCAGCGGATCCCGGTGCCTACGCCCGCCAGAAGTACGAACTGGAAAACCGCACAAAGGCCGGCATCATCAGCAAGTCCATCGGCCTTGTTTCCGGCCACCCCGACACCCGGATGGCTGCCAAAATGGGCACGCCCGCAATGACCACGATCCGTCCGACCGTGCCTGTCAGCGTACCGAACATCGCCGCCGGAGGCCAGAACGGCATCAGCGACGTGGTCGGCGGTGTCGTGCAGGATTCGGCGAACTTGGACAAGAGCCAGGACGCCCGCATGAGCTCGCAGAACGGCGTGGTCAAGACCGAAGCCGCCGGCACCGGCGAGCAGAAGGCCAGCGTCAGTTCGAACGGACAGGGCACCGGCGACAACGCCAAGGCCAACGAGATCGTCCCCCCCACCAACCACCCGGCCACCGCCCAACAGATCAAACAGTACGAAAAGCTCCAGGCCAAGGCCAAGGCCGCCGCCGAGAGGGCTGCCGCCAAGGCTGCGAAGTCGAAGAAGCCCGCAGCCGCCACTCCGGCGACCCCGGCCGACCAGCCGGCAGGCGAAAAGCCCGCATCGACAACTCCCGCAGGGGCGGCACCGCCCAAGCAATGAGCCGGATTCTCCTCGCCGACGACAGCCCCCATGCCCAGCGGATGGGGGAGCGCATCCTGCGCGACGAAGGCCACGAGGTCATCACCGTCAGCGACGGGCGTGTCGCCATGCTGCGCCTGCAGGACGCCGAGCCCGACCTGATCATCGCCGACATCTCCATGCCGGAAGTGACCGGCTTCGAGTTGTGCGAGTTCGTCAAGCGCACCTCGGGCCAGCCCGTGATCCTGACGGCCGGGGCTGTCGAGCCCATGGACGAGGCGGAAGTGGACCGGGTCCGCGCAGACGGTGTCCTCAAGAAGCCTTTCGAGGCGAGTCTAATGCTGGCCTCCATCGGTCGTTTTGTCAGCCGCGGTCCCCGGGTGCCCAAGGTGCGTCCGGGCGAAGCCGTGCAGTCGTCGCGTCCGGCGGGTCCGCGCACCGTGACGGTGCTTGACGCCGAGCAGGTCCGTGCAGCAGTCACAGTGGCGCTCGACGAGGCCATGACGGAACTGATCGACATCGTGACTGACCGCGTCGTGGCCGCGCTCCAAGGCCGCAAACCTCAAGCCAAGTAGTCGTTATGGAACTCGGAATCCAAGGCCGGACAGCCCTCGTCCTTGCCGCCAGCAAGGGGTTGGGCCGGGCCTCCGCGACCGCACTCGCCCGCGAGGGCGCGAACGTGGTCATTGGGGCCCGCATGGCCAAGCGTTTGGAGCAGACGGCGCGGGAAATCGGAGCCGAGACCGGCGGCGATGTCCGCTGCCTCCCCGTCGACGTCGCAGACCCCGCCCAGTGCACCGCGATATACGACTTCGCCTGCAAAGAGTTCGGCAAGGTCGACATCTTGGTAAACAATGCTGGAGGGCCGCCGTTCGGCCCCGTCGAGCAGTTTTCCGACGACGATTGGCACCGCGCCCTCGAACTCAACCTCATGAGCACGGTGCGGTTCTGCCGCTTGGCGCTGCCCTCGATGAAGGCCGCCGGATGGGGGCGGATCGTGAACATCCTCAGCCTGTCCGTGAAATCGGTGCTGCCCGGGTCGGTCCTGTCCACGGCGGGACGGCTGGGCATTGTGGGAATGGCGAAGCTGCTGTCGGACGAGGTGGCACCGTTCGGGGTGACCGTGAACAACGTGGCGTCGGGGATGATTCTGACCGACCGTGTGCGCCAGACGGGCCTAAAACAACGGCTGGATCAAGGGATGGACGAGAAGTCAGCGCTGGAGGACATCGCGAAGGCGATTCCCGCGCGGCGGATCGGACGCCCCGAGGAGCTTGCTGCGCTCGTCGCCTTCCTAGCGTCGGATTCGGCCGGATACATCACCGGCGCTACTATTCCCGTGGATGGCGGCATCGTGCGGTCGATCCTGTAGACCGGCGCGAAATTCCGGCGATCCCTCACCGTCGCGGCTTTGTCGAATCAACATGTTACCGAGCCGCGACTGCGAGGAGCGTTTGTTCGGGCCATGCGGAACAGTTCGCCCAGCCGGTGAACAAGCGAAGCGCAGTCAACTGCCGTTTCCCTGCCTGATCCGCCTGAAATCGCCCGTCAGCGGCGGCGCGTCGCGACCGCAGCAACGCTTGTACTTATCCCCCGAACTGCAAGGACAAAGGGCGTTGCGGGCTATCTGGCGTTGGGGCATCTCGATGACCTTCGAGGCCACCGGTTGCACCGGAGCATCGACCGGGGCATCGTCCAGTACTTCGGCCACGACCTCCACCCGAACCTCGGCGCGCAATTCCTTCAGCGCTTTCATGGCACGGCGCAGGGCGATGAACGCCCGGTCGCGGTCCCGGTCGATGGCGGCGCGGAAACTGGGGTTGTAGTCGTGGCCGAGTGCAGCGTCGCGCGCCTCGCATTCCTCGATTCGGTCCCGGCAGCGGTCCATTTCGCGGACGAACAGTCCTTCGAGTTCGATTGTTGTTGTCATTTCCAATGCTCCTGCGATTGGCGAGCGCGGTGGCGCTCACGGCAACGATCCTAGTAAACGAAAAGCTGATTCCGAACCGCCAGAATTGCAAGCCATTGAAAACACAACGAAAAAGGCGTGAAAAAACTTGTCACCGCACCGGATGGCATAGAGCCCTTGACATACGACAATCTTCGTAGTAAAGTCTTCGTAGATGCTTCCCCGCCCTACCGACGCCGAGCTCGAACTCCTCACCATCCTCTGGAGCCGAGGGCCCTCCACGGTCCGAGACATCCATGACCTCGCGTCCGCCCGCAAACCCACCCAGTACACAACCGTCCTCAAAACCCTGCAAATCATGGCCGAGAAGGGCCTCGTGATGCGCAACGAGGAGCAACGTGCCCACGTCTACGAGTCCGCCCTGCCCCGCGAAGCGACCCAGCGCCAACTCGCCGGGGACCTCCTCGAACGCGCCTTCCAAGGCTCCGCCGCACGGCTTGTTCACGGGGCGCTATCGTCCCGCGCCGTCTCCGAGGCCGAACTGGCCGAGATCCGCGACCTGCTTGCCAGCTACGAAAAGGAGCGCCAACCGCAATGATCGCCATCCTGCAAGACTTCGTGGCGACGCCCTTCGCCTCGGCGATCGCCTGGACCTTGGTCCACTCCATCTGGGAATACGCCCTGATCGCACTGGCGCTGTGGGCCGCCCTGACTGTCCTTCCGGACTCCAACACCCGATACAACGCCGCCTGCGGGGCGCTCGCGGCGTCCGTCCTCGCCTTCGCAGCGACCTTGACCGCCCAGCTGTGGGGCGGCAGCGTGGCTGCAACCGGTCGCAGCCTGATCCTACCGCCCCCGCCAGCCCCTGGTCCCACAGGTTTCGGCCCGCACCTACCGTGGTTCGGCGCGATACCGGAATGGCTGGTGCCGCTCTGGCTGTCCGGCGTCGCCCTCCACTACCTCTTCCATTCCGTATCCTGGCTGGCGACCCTCCGGCTGCGCGTCCGCGGCGTCTGCCTGCCCAATCCACTCTGGATAGAGCGGGTTTCCCGGCTCGCCGACCTAACGGGCGTCCCCAGACCTGTCCGTCTTCTCGAAAGCTCGCTGGCGCGGGTGCCTGTAGTCGCGGGCTGGCTGCGTCCGGTGATCCTGTTTCCGGTAGGCCTGCTTGCCGCGATGCCCGTCGGCCAAGTCGAAGCGATCCTGCTCCACGAACTGGCCCACATCCGACGGCACGACTATTTGGCGAACCTAGTCCAGACCTTGGCCGAGGGCCTGCTTTTCCACCACCCGGCAGTTTGGTGGATCTCCGCGGTGATCCGCAACGAACGTGAAAACTGCTGCGATGACATGGTCGTCGCTGCAAGGGGCGAGCGCCTGGAGTATGCCACGGCGCTGGCTGCGCTGGAACAATCCCGCTGGGCCTTGTCGAATGCCCCGGCGGCCAATGGAGGACAACTCATGCAACGAATCAGCAGACTTCTAGCGCCCGGGAAAACGACCCGCGCCTTCCTTTCCCCGGTGCCAACCGCCCTCCCAGCGGCAATACTCGCCCTCGCCGCCGCAATCACGGTGGTCGCGTGGCCGACGCCGCAACAGCCGGCACAGCCCGCCGCGACGGCCAAGGACCCCTACTCCCTGTGGCTGCGGGAGGATGTCGCCTACATCATTCGGAACGACGAGCGGACCGCGTTCCTCCAACTCCAAACCGACGAGGAACGCGCGAAATTCATCGAGCAGTTCTGGCTCCGTCGCGACCCCACGCCGGGTACGCCCGCCAACGAGATGAAGGAGGATCACTACCGGCGCATCGGGTACGCCAACCAGCGTTTCGGGGACGCCTCGGGACTGCCTGGCTGGAAGACGGACCGCGGTCGCATCTACATCACCTTCGGGCCGCCCGACGAGATCGACGCCCACCCCGCGGCGGGCCAGTCCCCGGCGCATCAGCAATGGCGCTACAGCTTCATCCAAGGCGTGGGAACGGACGTCATCGTGGAATTCGTGGATGCCATGGGCAACGGCGAATTTCGGATGACCATGGATCCGTCGGTGAAGCGTTAATCCTTCAATTCCGCAATCGTGGCACCCGCACCACCTTCGAACGACCCGGCCGGGTAGTACTTGTCCACGTGGGGATTCTTCTTCAGCGATTCCTGAACCGCGCGCTTGAGAATCCCCATGCCATGGCCGTGCACGATCCGGACCCGAGCCGCAGTCGCCATCACCGCCGCGTCGAGGAAGCGCTCCAGTCGATCTACGGCATCCTCGGCCCGCTCGCCGATCAGATTCAGCTCCTGCACCGACGGAGCCAGCTCCGGACCAGCCGTATACCGCACATTCTTCGGCAGCTTCGCCGGTTGGCCCCCACCGGTTTCGGGATAGACTTCCTCCACGTCCGCCACCGCGATCTTCATCTTCATGAAGCCCGCCTCGACCTCCAACTGGCCGTTCCCCAGCAGTTTCCGCACCCGAGCCAAGTCGCGCAAGCCGGTCACACGCACCCGGCAACCTTCCTCAATCGCCGGAACCGCGCGTTCCGCCCCCGGCTGCTTGTTCGAAAGCACCTTCGACTGCCAGTCCTCCCGCATCTCGCGCGCAAACCTCGACGTGTCGCGTTGCACATGGTCGAGCGCCTTCCGCTTGTCGGCGTTTTCAGCGATCTTCGCCTCCAGCCGCGCGATGGTCTCGGCCGATTTCTCCTCCCAGCGGGCACGGAGTTCGTCAAACCGCTCCTCCATGTCGCGGATCCGGGCCTTCTCCTTGGCATCCGCGTCGAGGATGAGGCGTCGTTCCCTCGCGCCGAACTCCAACCGCGCCCGCTCCAGGTCCTTGCGGGCCTGTTCGGCCTCCTCCAAGCGCCGGTGCAGGTCCGCGATCAGCTCGGAAAGCTCGATCTCGCGCGTGGACAGCGACGCCCGGGCCCGCTTCATGATGTCCTCGGGCATACCGAGGCGGGTGGCGATGTCCAGACCAGCCGACTTGCCTGGCAGCCCGACCCGCAGTTGGTACGTCGGGGCCAGCGTCTCCTCGTCGAACCCCATCGACGCGTTCAGGACTGCTTTCGTCCTCGCGCCATAGATCTTCAGCGCCGTTAAGTGGGTCGAGGCGAGCGTGTAGGCCCCGGCCGACCGGAAATGGTCCACCAACGCGACACCGAGCGCGCCCCCCTCGTCGGGATCGGTCGCCGAGCCGATTTCGTCCAGCAGTACCAGCGAATCCGGTGTCACGTCAAGCGCCATCTCCCGCAACCGCGCCACGTGGGCGGAAAACGTGCTGAGGCTCTGTTCAATCGACTGGTTGTCGCCGATGTCGGCCAGCACCTGGTCGAAAACCGGCAGTTCGGCGGCGGTGCACGGCACCGGCAAAGCCGCCTGGGCCATCAGCGCGATCAACCCTGCGGTCTTCAGTGTCACCGTCTTGCCGCCCGTGTTCGGCCCGCTGATCAAAAGCGTCCGGCATTCGCGGTCCAGCGTCAGGTTGAACGGCACGACCGACTTCCGGGAGCGCCGCAGCACGTCCATCAGCAGCGGATGCCTTGCATTCTCGACGTGGAACCGGTCGCCGAAGCTGGGGATGGCGCATTGAAACTCATTCCCGAACCGTGCCTTCGCGAAGAGGAAATCGAGCGTCGCCATGATGGAGGCGGCCTCGCGGATCGGCCCTGCCTGGGTGCGAAGCCGGTCGGTGAGTTCGCGGAGGATCCGGTAGACCTCGCGGGCCTCTTCGTCCTGCAGACGGACGAGGTCGTTGTTGAGTTCGACCGTCTCCATCGGCTCCAGATACACCGTCTGCCCGCTGGAACTGGCCCCGTGCAGGACCCCGGGCAGCCTCTTCCGTTGGCCGACGATCACGGGGACCACAAAACGCTCGTTGCGGATAGTGACGTACTCCTCCTGGAGCACACCTTCGTCCCGGTTGGCCTTCAGGAAGCGGTCGAGCGAGTCGTGGATCGCCTTTTTCTGCTTCTCCATGTCCCGTCGGACACGGTTGAGGTGGGGGCTGGCGGTGTCGAGGACATAGCCGGTGGAGTCGATGCGTCCCTCGACCGACTTGAGAAGGTCGCGGAAGTCGCCCAGTCCGGCGGCGCGGGCGGCAAGCAGCGGGAACCGGTCGGCCACGGCGCTCAACGACGAACGAGCGTCGGCGGTGGCCTCCAAGGCTGCGATCACGTTGAAGATTTCGACCGGATCGAGCGATGCGCCTTCGATCCGGAGCTTTTGGACGGCCTGCGTCACGTCCGGGATGTTGAGATTGAGCCGGATGGCGGTGCCGCGGCCCGCTGTTTGGGCCCCTCCGGCGGAGCGCGAGTACTCCATCGCCTCGCCGGTCTCGGCCAAGGATGCCTCAATCGCGGCCCGGTCGGAGGTCGGTTCCATTTCGGCGAGAAGCGCCCCGCCGGCAACCGTCGACACAAAACGTCCGACGATGGCGCGGACACGCTCCCACTCAAGGGTTCTACTGCTGGAAGAGAAATCCACTCGCCCCCAGTGTAGCGGAAACACCGCTCCCGTCCGGTCATGGTATATTTATTCAATCAGGTGAATAAATAGTCATTGCCATGCCATCCCCTGTCGGAATTGTAGGCTTCAGAGGGTACAGCGGCGCTGAAGCCGTTCGCATCCTCTCCAAACACCCCCACTGCGAGCCCGTCCTGCTGGAACACCGTTCCGATGCGGGAGGCGACGCCAAGCTCTTGCGCAAGTCGACCATCCTGCGCGCGTCCGCCGCGCCGGAAGCGGTCGCCGAAGCCGGACTGAAGGCCGTTCTGCTGGCCACCCCGCCCGAAGTCTCGATGGACCTCGCGCCGAAGTACTTGGCCGCAGGGGCTGTCGTCGTCGATCTGAGCGGCGCATTCCGCCTCGGAACCGCCGAAAACTACAAGAAGTGGTACAAGGAAGAGCACACGGCTGCTGATTTGCTGCCTTCGGCGGTCTACGGGCTGCCGGAATACAACCGCGCAGCGACCGTCGGTGCCAAGCTGGTCTCCAACCCGGGCTGCTACCCGACAGCCGCGAACTTGGCCATCCGCCCGTTGGTGGCCGCCGGAATCGTCGACCGTGCCGCCGGGATCGTCTGCGATGCCAAGAGCGGCGTCAGCGGCGCAGGCCGGAAGGCGACTCTTAAGAACGCGTTCTGCGAGGTGACCGAGAACTTCTCGGCCTACTCAATCCTGAACCACCGCCATGTGCCGGAAGTGCTGCAGACCAGCGGCGTAGCCGAGGAGGAGTTCAGCTTCACCGCCCAGTTGATCCCCATCGACCGGGGCATCCTCGAAACCATCTACTTCCGCACCGTCCACCCGATGGACGCGTCGGAGATTCTGGCCGTCTATCAGGCGCAGTACGAGAACGAGCCCTTCGTGCGGCTGTACGAGGCGGGCAACGTGCCGGACTTGCGCGCAGTACAGCGGACCAACTTCTGCGATATCGGCGTCATCGCGGATCCCAAGACCCGGCGGTGCGTGGTTGTCAGCGCCATCGACAACTTGGTGAAGGGTGCGGCGGGCCAAGCGATCCAGAATCTGAATTTGGCGCTCGGCTTCGCCGAGACTGCGGGGTTGCTGTAATGCGCGCGCTGGTGAAGATCGGTGGCAGCCTGCTGGACGATCCTTCGTCCCGGCACGACATCGCCCGTCAGATCGCGGCCCTCGGCGCTTCCGGCGTTTCGGTGTCCGTCGTCCATGGCGGCGGCAAGCAGATGACGCGGTTTCTCGATGAACGCGGCATCAAGAGCACCTTCGTGGGTGGACTGCGCGTCACAACCGAGGAGACCATCGACGCGGTGATGAAGGTCTTGGCTGGCAGTGTCAATACACAGTTGGTCGCCGCCCTGTGCGCCGCTGGTGCGCGGGCAGTCGGCCTCACCGGCATCGATTCCGGCTTGGCAACTGCGGTCCAACTGGATCCAGCGCTCGGCTTTGTCGGCAAGGTTGTTTCCTCCGACCCAGCCGTCCTGAACGCCCTCTCCGCGGCGGGATTTGTCCCGGTCGTGGCCTGCGTCGCGGGTGGCGCGGGAGGCGAGGTGTTCAATGTGAACGGCGATTCCATGGCGGTCGCGGTGGCGTCCGGCTGGACGGTCGACCGGCTTGTCTTCCTGACCGATGTTCCCGGCGTCATGGACGCCACGAAGACCATCATCCCGACCCTGACAGTCGCCGATTGCCGTAACCTGATCACAACCGGTGTGGCGACCGGCGGCATGCAGGCCAAGTTGAACGCCGCTTGCGACGCCGTTCTCGGCGGAGTGGGCGAGGTCCGCATCGTGCGCGGCTCCGACGCCGACATCGTCAGCCGGGTCTTCTCCGGCGAAACTCTCGGCACGAAAGTCGTGGCGGCATGATCTCCGCCCTCACCCTCGACAGCGTGGCCGCCGCCACCACTTCGAACAAGAACATCGAAGTCCGCAAGGCGAGCATGCTGGACATCCCCAACCTGCTCGACCTGATCAACGGCTACGCGGCCAAGGGCATCATGCTCCCGAGGACCGAGTTCGAACTCTCGGAGAACATGCGCGACTTCATGGTGGCCTACGACGGCAACAAGCTGGCGGGTTGCGGTGCCCTGCACTTCTATTCGCCGCAGATCGGCGAGATCCGGTCTTTGGCAGTCGCCGAGAGCCACAAGACGGCCGGCATCGGACGGCTGATTGTCGAGTCGCTGGTCTACGAGGCCAAGACGTACGGGCTGGACGCGGCGTTCGCGTTCACCTACGTGCCCGGGTTCTTCGCCAAGGTCGGCTTCAACGAGGTCGAGCGGGGCGAACTCCCACTGAAGGCGTGGAAGGACTGCCTGCGCTGCCCGAAGTTCCACTCGTGCGACGAGATCGCGGTGTTGCGTGTCCTGAGGCCGCAGCGCTGGGAACAGCGCCAGCATTCGTTACCGCCGGTGCTGGGGGTGAACGGCGGCATGGTGGTGCTGCTGCCGACCGTGAAGGGGTTCCAGAACTAACAGTCGCGCCAAGCTGGTCTGCTAGATCCAGCTTGGTAGCCTCAAGAGATGGGCGACGAGCAAGCCAAATACCGGTTCCCGCTTGCTGGTCTGCAAGCCGGCGTGCTGGGCGTGCTCGTGATGGTCGCGTGGCTGGCCTTGGCCTCGGTGGCAACGGGGCGGTCCGCGTGGCTTCCGGCGAACCTGTTCGCGATGCTGTTCCACGGCCCGAAGGCCTACCGCAATTTCTACCATCGCGACGCGTGGTCGGGCTTGGCGTTCCTGATCGTGGCCTACGGCTTGGCTGGCGCAGCCTGGGGGCAGCTGTTGGCTGTCTTCGTTCGGACAGAGCGCTCCGGGTTTCTGCGATTGTACGGTGTACTGGCGGGCCTGATTGTCTATACCGTGGTGTTCGGCATGCTGGTGAAGGCTCGGGCCCCGCTGATCGGCATTTATGCACCGGATCTCCCCATGCGGGTCGGCCACATCCTGTGGGGCTTGGCGCTGGCAAAGACACCGCAGTATGCGTACCAGATGGCGAAGCAGGAAGCCCAGCACTACCAGCCTCCCGCCGGGTTCGACAGCGTATAGAGAGGCCGGTCGCGGAGGAAGCCCGCCCCCGCGACCGACGTCCCCGGCTGGCGATCCTCCAGCAAACAGGTCTGGGTCCCGTCCCGGCCTGTGATGCGGATTGACCCGCCCGACCGCGTGACACGGTAGGCAGTGCGGGCTCCGCTGTGGATCGCCGCGCCCTCGAGTGACAACGGCCCTTCCATTACGACATGCAATCCGCCGTCGGGTCGGACCAACAGCGCGAAATCCGCATCGTCGGTACCGGCCCGAGCGACGTCGAAAATCCGCTGCGCGTTGTCGAGGAAAGCGTTCACTCAAATGTCTTATCGGCAGGTCGCCGCAAAGTTTGAGCCCGCTTGTGAATTTTTCTTAACGCCCCCGCAACGAACGATTCAGCGCTTCCGAGCGTCTAACAGGGTATATGAACAATAATCCGGAACTGTGGAGCGAGTACCGTTCCACGTGGAAGGCCCTGTCGAACCGGTGCGGGCACCTGCAGCAAATCGTCGAAACCGGCGACCCGCATCGACTCCAGCAAGCGCATCGCGAGGCCGAACAAGCCCGCCGTGCGCACAACGCGGCGCGTGACCGGCTGGCGGCGGGCATCTCCAAGCGGCAACGCGCCGCCGCAGCCTAGCTACTTACCCAACTTCAGTACGATACCGCCGCTAACTACAAAATTGAACTGACCGCGACCGTAAACGGGCACTCCGAAGTTCGGGCTCCCGGTGTAGAAGTCGCGAACCTCGCCCCGGATGGTCCACTTCGGGGTCGCAATCCAATCCATTCCGCCCCCCATTTCGAGCGCCAAACTATTGGTGTTCGAGATGGCGGCGATGGCCTTGCCCGCGATGCTGCTCGAAGACGGGTAGTAGAGGGCGTAGCCGCCGCCAGCCACCACCCACGGCGACAACTTCTTCTCCGTGTACAGCTTCAACCTGACGCCCGGCGTCACCACGAGACTGCCGTAGTGGTTGATGGCGGACGTCGTGGTCGAATTCACGCTCTGGCGCGGATTCACCATCAACAAGGTCTCCCAGGACAATTCCGCGTACTTGATCGACATGAACTTCCGCGAGTAGGTGCCTTGCAGCGCGACACCGTTGGAGAAGTTGAGGGTCGAGGTCGAACTCGAGACGGTCCGCGACGGGCCGGAAACGGCTCCGATGGTGAGACCAAGCTCGCCAGCAAACAAGGCACCGGGTGCAAAGGCCAAGAGGGCGGCAACAATCAGGCGGGGGAAGGATACAGGGGTTGTCGACATCGCTTTTCCTACTTTACAGCGCGGGTTACAATCAAGCCCATGACACCCGCACAGACACCGTCCGCCGAGTCGCAACTGGCCGGCTTCCTGGCGAAGTTCACGCCGGAGATCGAGGCCTCGGCGACGGCAATCCTCATCAAAATGCGCGAACTGTTGCCGGGCGCGGTGCAGTTGGTGTACGACAACTACAACGCCCTCGCGATCGGCTTCGGCCCCTCGACGCGGGCCTCCGAGGCGGTCTTTTCCATCGCCGTTTTTCCACGATGGGTGAGCCTGTTCTTCTTGCAGGGGGTCGGGCTGGCGGACCCTGCCGGATTGCTGAAGGGCTCCGGCAACCAAGTGCGCCACATCGTGCTCAAGGGCGTGGCGGATCTGTCCAACCCGGTGATCCTGGACCTGATGGCACGGGCCATGGTTGATGCGAAGGTTCCGATCGACCCCACGGCGACCGGGAGGCTGGTGATCCAATCGATCTCGGCGAAACAGCGACCACGGCGACCGGGCAGCTCGGCAAAGGTGTAAGCCGAACGCGCCCATCGGCAGCAGGCGTCGAGAGGATTCTCGACGCGGCGCGCAGAATTGCGCGCGCCACGGTCCTCTACCGGAGGATCCGGTAGAGGTTGCTGTAGTCGTCGGTCCACATGCGGAGGCCGGGGATGGGCTTGATATCTTCGGCACCCTTCAGTTCCGGGTTGTCGAAGAAGCCTGGGCGGGAGGTGACGAGGACCCAGTCGGAGTCGGTTTCCTCGGTGCCGTGGCGGTCGTCGGCCTCGAAGCTCACGAGCTTCGCCCTCTTGCCAAACTCTTTTGCACCCATGTCGACGACAGGGGCGAGTGTCAGGTAGCGGTTGGAAACGTGGACCGCGAGGACGCCGTCCGGCTTCAGATGTCGCCAGTAGAGTCTATAGGCCTCGCGGGTCAGAAGGTGGACCGGGATGGCGTCGCCGGAGAAGGCGTCCACCGCCAGAACGTCGAACTTCTTGAGCGGCTCGTTCTCCATCACCAAGCGGGCGTCGCCCATTTCGATTTCGTGCGGGGCCATGCAGTCCTTCACGTAACTGAACTCGGTCTCCGCGATCTTCTTGACCAGCGGGTTGATGTCGTAGAGCGTGTAGTGGTCGACCGGGCGTCCATACGCGGCCAAGCTGCCGGACCCCAACCCGATCACGCCGACGTTCAGCGGGCCGGTGTTGTCCATGATCTCCATCGTCTTGCCGATACCGGAACCGCGCGAGTAGTAGGTCGTGTGGAAGCGGCGGAACTGGGGCCAGAGGAACTGTTCGCCGTGGTCGATGGTGCCGTGGCGGAGGATGCGGACGGGACCCATATTGCCGTCGGTGTCTTGGTCGTAGACCACGAGCGCACCGTAGAAGTTGCGCACCAGGACGCGCGAGTTGCGGAGGGATTTCCACGAATCGCGGGCCATGAACCCGGTGATGCCGACGGCCAGACCGGCTGCGATGGCGAACATGACCCAGCTGGTTTCCATCGTGCCCCGGCTGCGCCAGAGGAGATACAGGATCAGCGCGCCAGTCAGTGAGAGCAGGACCGTGGTGTCGTTGGAGTCGGTCAGGAACTTGACGCCCTTGCCGAGGTAGGTGCCGTAAATGACACGCCAAGCGACGAAGCCGATCAGCGAAAAACACAGGACGAGCACGACGGGTTTGTCGTAGGAGGCCTTGAGGAAGTCGGACTCGACGACCTCTCCCTTGAGCTCCTTGGATCTGCTGATCCAGAGGAGGTAGAGGAAGACGAAAGAGGTGAGAGAGACGACGACGGGCAGGTCGTACAAGGCGTTGAACAAGTACGGTGCCGCAAAGCCGATTAGCAGGCCGCCGATCGCGCCGCCGACGGAAACCATCAGGAAGAACGATGTCAGATAGGCCGGGGCTGGACGGCGTTTGGCCAGTTCGCCATGGCAGACCATGAACAGGATGAAGATGGCGACGGAGAAGAAGCCGACCGCGAGCTTGAGGTCGTTGATGCCGCCTTCGTCCGAAGTGGCGAGCGCCATGCCGGGCAACGCAACGGCACCGAGGCGGGTGAAGATCCAGCGGTGGTACCAGCGGTCGCTGTCGAAACAGAGGATGAAGCTGAGGAGATAGAGGCTGAGCGGCACCACCCAGAGGAACGGGATGGCCGCGACGTTCTGGGTGAGGTGGTTGGTCACCGCGAGGAGCAGGGCGGAGGCGCAGGCGGCCAACGCGATCCAGAGGAGGCGCT
Source organism: uncultured Acidobacteriia bacterium (assembly GCA_903907865.1). Lineage (GTDB taxonomy): Bacteria > Acidobacteriota > Terriglobia > Bryobacterales > Bryobacteraceae > BOG-234. The sequence goes on along the minus strand of CAIVPR010000096.1, from coordinate 14,231 downwards.
CGGCGACGGTTGGTGCCGGTCCTGCGGGTGCTGCGTCGGCGGTTTCATCAACGGTGCCGGTGCGCGAGCGGAACGCCACGGTGCCGCAGACGAGCGCGAACAGGCCGTAGGCGATCGACCACATCCAGGCTTGCTGTCCGGCGGTGAGGTAGGGTTCGACCAGAACAGGGTAGGCCAGGAGGCCCATCATGGAGCCGAAATTGGAGAGCGCGAAGAATCGGTACGGCATCGCGCCGCCGTTGGCCCGCGAGTACCAGCTTTGCAGCAGCGGGCTGGTGGAGGAGAGCAGAAAATAGGGCAGTCCCACGGTGGCGGTGAGGAGGCCGAAGATGCGGAGTAGGGGGTCGGCACCGGGCGCGGGCTTCCACCAGGGAGACGGGAGGATGGGCAGGATGCCGAGGCTGACGACCAGCAATGCAAGGTGCACGTAGGTCTGGCTGTTGCCTTTGCGTCCATTGAGCCAGTGGGCGTAGGCATAACCGCCGAGCAGCGCCATCTGGAAGAAGAGCATGCAACTGGTCCAGACGGCTGCGGAACCGCCGAACCACGGGAGGATGAGCTTCGCGATTAGCGGTTGGACCTGGAACAGCAGGAAGGCGCTGAGCAGGATGGTCGCGGCGAAGAGGAAGGCTGGGACGCGCGGGCGGCCCGATTCAGTAGGTTGCATGTCGATTTAGTCAGTTTACTTGTAGGCTGCGATTCCGGTTACGCGTTCGCCGATGACGAGGGCATGGATGTGGTCGGTCCCCTCGTAGGTCTTCACGGTTTCAAGATTGCACAGATGTCGCATTATAGGATACTCGTCGACGATGCCGTTGGCACCGAGGAGGTCGCGGGAGGCGCGGGCGACGTCGAGGGCGATGGCGACGTTGTTGCGCTTGAGCATGGAGATGTGAGCGGGGTCGAGTTTGCCTTGATCCTTGAGGCGTCCGCAATGGAGGGCGAGGAGCTGGGCCTTGGTGATTTCGGTGATCATGACGGCCAGCTTTTCCTGGACGAGCTGGTGGCTGGCGATGGGCTTGCCGTCGAACTGCTTGCGGAGGACGGCGTAGGAGCGGGCGGTTTCGTAGCAGTCCATGGCGGCTCCGATGACGCCCCAGCCGATGCCGAAACGGGCTTGGGAGAGGCAGGAGAGCGGGCCTTTGAGTCCGCGAGCACCGGGCAGCATGGCGGAATGGGGGACGCGGCAGTCGGTCATGGAGAGCGACGCGGTGACGGAGGCGCGCATGGACCACTTGCCGTGGATTTCGGAGGATTTGAAGCCGAGGGTGCCTCGTTCGACGAGGAAGCCACGGATGCCGTCGTCGGTTCTGGCCCAGAAGATGGCGACGTCGGCGATGGAACCGTTGGTGATCCACGTTTTTTCGCCGTTGAGGACCCAGGAATCGCCGTCGCGGACGGCTGTGGAACGCATGCCGGCGGGGTTGGAGCCGAAGTCGGGCTCGGTGAGGCCGAAACAGCCGATTTTGCGGCCGGCGGCGAGTTCGGGGAGCCAGCGGTTCTTCTGTTCGTCGGACCCGTAGGTGAGGATCGGGTACATGACGAGGGCACCTTGGACGGAGACAAAGGAGCGGAGGCCGGAATCGCCGCGTTCGAGTTCCTGGGTGAGCAGGCCGTACTCGACGTTGGACATGCCCGCGCAGCCGTAGCCTTCGAGGTTGGCTCCGAAGAAGCCGAGTTCGCCCATTTCGGGTACGAGGGCGAGGGGGAAGGTGCCGTCGCGGAAGGACTGGCGGATGAGGGGGAGAACGCGCTCGTCGGTGAAGCGGCGGGCGGTTTGGCGGACGAGGATCTCCTGGGAGGAGAAGAGGGAATCGATAAGGAGGTAGTCGACGCCGGGGAAGGGCATAAGTTTTGAGTGTACTTGGTGGTTGGTTAGGCTGCTTTGGCGAGCGGGCGGGGGAGGTTTCGGGCTTGTGTCAGTTGGTCTTCGAGAGCCACGAGGCGGAGGATTTCTTGAGGTGAAAATTCAAAGCCATGGGCGGAAGTACCGGCAGGCGGAGGGTATGCGGAGGACAAGTCCGTCGTGCTGGTTTCGGCGTCCAGAGGCTTCGACCGGGCATTGAGACGGAACAAGAGCTTGGCTTGTTCGAGGGCTGCGGCGCGAGCGGCGCGGCGGTCAGACTGGAGTTTTTCGAGGCGGGCGGTGGCGGATTTGATGTTGCGCTGGATGCGGGATTCGTAGAGGGTTAGGCGTTCTAGTTCTTTGGAGTGCTGGAGGTATGCTTTTGCCTGGTTGAGGGCGGTATTGGCTTGAGGGTGGGTGGCGAGGTTTTCGTCCTCGGCGTATTGGAGGGCGAAGATGCCTTCCTCGATGGACTGGATGCGCTGGAGTCGCCAGTAATTGTCGGCGATGAGGGCGGCGAGCTGGGTCTCCTCCGGGGTTTCGGGTTTGAGGGAGGCGGTTAGGGTTTTGACGTGGGTTTTGTAGAGGTCGAGGTCGTCGGCGGGGATTATGACGGTGCGCCCGGTTAGGCCGTGACGGAGGGCGTTAGTTTTGACGTTTTGTTTGCCGGCGGTGGTGCGGGGACCGGTGGATTTGGTGGCGTTGGTGCGGTTTGCGGCGATTTGTTTGGGTGTGGACATGGAAGTTGCTCCGTGTCTGGTTTAGCACGGGCGGGGGTGGATTCCGAACTCGAGGTGGCTGAAGTTATTGATTTGGCAGGGAATATCGTTTGTGACTGGGTCGGTTGAGGGGGATGGTTTTGGTGGGGGAAGGGTGGTCAATGAGGTTCTCACAGAGTTCGCAGAGAACGGAACGCAGAGTTCGCAGTACGGACGGGGTTGGGCGGACACACTCTGCTGTAACAAAAGGCTGCGAGAATGGATTCATGCGGCGACGTGAGTTCCTCTATTCTCTGGCGGGCGCGGGAGCGGGGGCGGCGGCTCTCAGGGCGGCTGGCACCGACACCCGGCCGGTCGGGGTGACGGCTGGCGATGTGGTTCCTGGTCGGGCGATGCTGTGGGCTCGCGCCGACGGACCGACGCGCCTCCATGCGTCTTGGCGCACCTCGGGTTCCGGTGCATGGCAGCACCGGGTGGGTCCTTATTGCCTCGACGGTTCCGATTTCACGGGTCGGCTGGAACTGACCGACCTTCCGAATGGCCAGCGGGTCGAGTACCAGATTCAGTTCGAAGACCTGCGCTCGCCCGGCAAGCTCGCCGAGCCTCTGACGGGGTCGTTCCGGACGCCTGCGGTCGGGCGCGATGTCAAATTCTTGTGGTCGGGCGACAACGTCGGCCAAGGCTGGGGCATCAATCCGGACATCGGCGGCATGAAGATTTACGAGGTGATGCGGCGGACCGAGCCAGATTTCTTCATCCACTCCGGGGACACGATCTACGCGGACAATCCGCTGGTGGAACGCGTCGGGGAATGGCGGAACATAGTCACCGAGGAGAAGAGCAAGGTCGCCGAGACCCAGAACGAGTTTTTCGGCAACCACCGCTACAACCTGATGGACGCCAATTTCCGGCGGTTTCTGGCGGAAGTGCCGCAGGTGTGGCAGTGGGACGACCACGAGGTGATGAACAACTGGTCGTCGTCAAAGGACATCCAGGACAACAAGCTCTATACGGAAAAGAGCGTTCCGTTGCTGATCGCGCGGGCGCAGCGGGCGTTCCACAGCTACGCGCCGCTGCGGATCACGCCGGAGGAAACGGAGCGGGTCTACCGGAAAATCTCGTACGGGCCGCTGCTGGACGTGTTCGTGATCGACATGCGCACGTACCGGGGGCCGAACAACTACAACCTGCAGGCCGAGGCGGGCGCGGACACAGAGTACATGGGCAAGCCGCAACTCGACTGGCTGAAGCAGGGGTTGCGGGATTCGAAGGCGGTGTGGAAGGTGATCGCGGCGGACATGCCGTTGGGGTTGGTGGTGAGCGACGGCAAGGACAAGCAGGGGCGTCCGATTTTCGAGAACAGCGCCAACGGGGACGGTCCGGCGCTGGGGCGGGAGTTGGAGATCGCGGACGTCCTGCGCTACATCAAGCGGCAGCGGATTCGGAACACAGTTTGGCTGACGGCGGACGTCCACTACACGGCGGCGCACTACTACGATCCGGCCAAGGCGCAGTTTACGGACTTCGATCCGTTTTGGGAGTTCGTGAGCGGACCGTTGAACGCGGGGGCCTTCGGGCCGAATCCGACCGACAACACGTTCGGGATTCAGGTGGTGTACCAGAAGTGTCCGCCGAAGGGCGAGCAGAACGCGAGCCCGCTGACGAAGTGCCAGTTTTTTGGCGAGGTCGGGATCAGCAACAAGACGAAGGCGTTGACGGTGACGTTGCGGGATTTGGACGGGACGGCGCTGTATAGCAAGGAGCTGGCGGCCGCGTAAAGGGGCCGGGCGCAGTCATTTCACGACCAGAATTTCATCCAAACTCTTGCGGGTGATGTCCGGCACGGTCGCGTCCGGGGCAGGATAGCCGACCGGGATGAGGAGGAACGGCGCTCGTTGCGGGGCCGTCCAAGGATCTCCGCGAGGAATCCCATGGGACTGGGGGTGTGGGTGAGCGTTGGGAGTCCGCTTAGATGCAGGGCCGTCAGGAGGATTCCCGACGCGATTCCGACGGAGGTTCGAGGTGTTGGAAGTGCAGGGGTTTCGGGTTGTGGGCCATCAGCGCGACCGCAGCAACCAACCGACTGCCGAGAGCAACAGGCTTACAAGGATGCAACTGGTGACCGGGAAATAGAAGCCGCCGTTCTTGCCTTCGATTCGGATGTCGCCGGGAAGACGTCCGAGGGGAAAGCCGATGCGCTCGCCTAGTGAGACGAGCAATTGCGGCGCATGAGGCGGCTGAAAGCCACCTCGCAGCCAGGAATGGCCGCCCCACAAGCACACGCGAGCACTTCCCGGAACCCGAGGCATGCCCGATTAGGACGGTGACAGCACGCTCTGCTGCGAAAAGTAAGCGGCATGGCGCGCGATTGCGTGCGCCACGAGCCACGGTTGGCGGGCTGGTACCTTGGGAGAGCCATGCGGGCGGCCTTCGCTAGACTCTTCCGATTCCCCCTGAGCCTTCTGGCCGTGCTGGGAATCGTTGCGGTCAACAGCAAGGTCATGCCGGTCAACGCGACGACGGCGGCCCTTTACATGCTGATCGTGGTCCTTGCAGTCGCCACGAGATGGGGCATGGTTGAGTCCATCTTCGTCTCGTTTGCGGGCGTCCTGGCATTCAACTTCTACTTCCTTCCGCCCGTAGGCACATTTACAATCGACGACCCCGAAAACTGGGTCGCCTTGGGCGCGTTCCTGGTAACGGCCATCACGGCAAGCAAGCTCTCCACCGACTCGCGCCGCCGGGCCCGCGAAGCCCTCGCCGGGCGCAACCTGACGGCCCGGCTGTACGAACTCAGCCGAGCGCTGCTCATGGAGGATGGTCCCGATTCGGTCGCACAATCGGTACTCCGCGCCGGCCAGATCCTGCAGATCGACACCATCGCCTTCTATGAAGCCGGGGGGCAGCGCATCTTCGGCAACGCGGCCGGTCCTGAATTCGAGATCTCGGAACTCGCCCAGGTCGCGGAGACCGGTGTCGAAATCGAGCGCCCGGGAACCCGGGTACTGCCGGTACGCATCGGCAACACGACGCTGGGCAGCCTGGCGATCTCCGGCCCCCCTTCCGATCTCCCCGTGACGCGCGACCTGCGCGAATCCACCGCCAACCTCCTCGCGATCAACTATGAGCGGGCGATCTCGCGGGAACGGGCCACCGCGGCGGAAGCCGGTCGGCGCAACGAGGAGTTCAAGACGGCGCTCCTCGACGGCCTCGCGCACGACCTGAAGACACCGCTGACCGCCATCCGCACCTGCGTGACCAGCCTCCTCACAATCCCTGGAATCGCGGAGGAGCCGCGCCTGGAGCTGCTGGGCATCATTGATTCGTCGTCGTTGCGCCTACAGGCCTCCATCACCGAGGCGATCGAGCTGGCGAAGATCGAATCGCGCGAGTTGCGGCTCGAAAAGGCTTGGACGCCCGTCCATGAGATTGTCGAGGATGCGGTTGCGAGCCTGGGCGAGGACGAGGCTTCCCGCTTTTCGGTTGACGTGCGCCCCGAACTGGGGCTGCATGTGGATGCGGGGCTGGTGCGACGCGCGCTGTCGCAGATTCTTGAGAACGCGGTCAAGTATTCGCCCCAGGGGTCCCCGGTCGGCGTGGAGGCCGGCCCGGTTGCGAACGGCGTGGCGATTCGGATCTTCGACCGGGGACCCGGCATCGACCCGTCGGAACTCGACCGGGTCTTCGAGAAGTTTTACAGGGGACGGCGGGTCAAGGGACGCACCGAGGGCACAGGGATGGGGCTTGCGATCGCCAAGGGTATCATCGAAGCACACGGCGGGAGAATCCGCGCCGAGAACCGACAGGGGGGCGGCACCCTGGTTACAATCCAACTGCCGGACGCAAGCGAATGAACACCGCCACGATACTCGTAGTCGACGACGAACCGCAATTGCGCCGCGCCATGCGGGCGACCCTTACCGCCTTGGGGTACTCGGTGGTGGAAGCCAAGACCGGGGAGGACGCGCTTGCCAAGCAGCGCGAAGAGACGCCGGACTTGGTCCTGCTCGACCTGAACATGCCGGGCATCGGGGGGCTGGAGACGTGCCGGGCGATCCGCGAAACGTCGGATATCCCGATCATCATCCTCTCGGTGCGCAACACGGAGCGGGACAAGGTGCAGGCGCTCGACGCCGGGGCCGACGATTACGTGACGAAGCCGTTCGGGGTGCAGGAATTGCTTGCGCGCATCCGGGCGGCGATGCGAAGGATGCCGTCGGCGAGCGAGGGCGGGTCCGGGGAGGTGATTTCCGACGGGGTTTTGGAGATTGACTTCGGGACTCGGCGCGTGACACTGAACGGCAAGACGGCGCGGCTGACGCCGAAGGAGTTCGACCTGCTGCACTTCCTCGCGTCCAACGCGAACAAGCCTGTGCCGCACCGAAAGCTGCTGCAGACGGTTTGGGGGCCGGACTACGGCGAGGAGGTCGAATACTTGAGGGTGGTGGTCAACCAGTTGCGGCGGAAGATCGAGCCGGTTCCTGCCAAGCCTCGGTATCTGCTGACGGAGCCGTGGGTGGGATACCGGTTGGCGCTGCCGGGGTAGTTTAGGGCTTTTTGGGCTTGACCGTTCCGTCGGCGTCGACGCGGATCTGGGTGATGGTGCCCTGCGCTGCATCGCGAATGACGGCGCCGTAGCTGACTCGCGGGCCTTCGGTCACTTTTTCCAGCGTAACGAGCTTCGCGGAAGACGTCTGCTTTTCGATGGCGGCCTTGGCGGCGGCGGGGAGGGCTGCAAGCTCGGTTTCGTCTTTGATCGCGACGAGTTGGCCCTTTTCGTCGATGACGAGGTCGTGGTATTTGCCGTCGACACGCGTGTTGATCTGGTAGTCCCAGCCTTGCGCGCCCTTGGCAGCCGCGATGCTCACGGGAAAGGCGTTCTCCATGTGCTTCTTGGCGGTTTCCTGGACCGACTTGGGGAGGGCGTTGAATTTGGTGGCGAAGGTGTCGCCTTCGGCCAGTGCGAGGGAGGCAAGGGCTAGAATCGACAGAAGCGTTTTGGGGATCGTCATGCGGGCTCCTTATGTATTAGAGTATCCCGATCCGGGGCGGAGCTAGCCCGTAGACCCGATGTTTATCAAAAGATGTCGAGATCCTGCGCCCCGAGCCTTTGCGACTCAAGCCAGTCAATCGCGTTTCGGCCCACCATGGACGTGTGGGCGCAAATCCTGAAGCGGTCGAACACCATGCAGGCCGACCCCGACTTGCGCCGTTTCTCTTCTCTGGACGCCGCGAAAGGGACAGCGAGGAAGCTGATCTGAACGTCCATTACCGGATGGTGGGTGAAGCTGTGCCAGAAAGACGCGGGTTCAGCCTCCCGACCTTTGGTGTGCCAGTTCCGACCAGTTGCGCAGTTCCCTAGGGCGATGACCCTAGGGGAAGTCCGATCTGGAAAATTCTTGGCTACAACGATGTCCCACCCACCATCGCCACCGGCTGGTGCCTTGGTCCGCGTCGGTGGACCAAGTTCCGGGATCAGATCAGCGACTAGTTGCAAGAGTTGGTCATACGCCCGGATCTGGTCGGTTGCCCAAGGGGCCCCCACACGGATCGCATCGCCACCGAAGTAGTCTTTCGCCGCCGAAAGCGCCATAGCTTCAAACTCACGGGACCGCAGATCATTGGTGATTCCGCCCAGCCAGCACAGTCCCAAGCAAAACAAGTAGGCTTGCGCCACCGACGCGAAGTCGCAAGACAATCTCAGGCCGTCCGTCGCAAACGGATAGCGACTGCCCAACAATTGAGACCGAAATGCGATCTCGTCGAACACCGCCTGGGCAGGCTGCTCCGCGTCGTCATCCTCGTCGCACGCGGACGCAGCCTTGAGATCTTGCTCCAAGGAACTGCGGCTGTAGGGCAATTGGTTCGCCCATGTCCGCAACTCCACGATGTCCGCGATCTCCCCGATGGCCTTCATTTTCCTCAACCAGAAATTAAGCTGCGGCGCGGGCCTTCATGTTCAGCCGAACTTTCCTGAAGGCACCCTCCAACTCTGCGAAGGCACTTTTCACTGCCGGGTTGTCGCGAACGTCCGCCAATTTTCGGAGGCAGTCTTCCAAGCTATAGGCAGCTTCTTGCAGCTTCTTGGAGATCTCCTCGGCATTGTATTCCGTGTAAAGGAGTGCGGCGTCCAAATTCCCCTTGGAGCGAAAGTATTCCAGCGCACCCGGGCTTGCCAGAACCTGCTCCAGCTTCTTCTGCTGCCGGCTGTTGACCTTGGGTTGGACAGTCTTCGTGCCTACTGTCGACTGCACGAATTCAGCCAAGTTGGCTAGGTGCTCCACAGGCACAGGATTAGGGCCTAAAACCGCCCGGTCGAGCCCAAGGAAGCGCCCGGCCTCCTCGCCTCCGAGAAGGGTATAGAAAGTCCCGAAGTATCCACGGCTTGGCGCGGTCTGAGGATCGAAGTCGCCACGGCTCTTGGCTTGCTCCAGCGTCAGGAATGCAACCAGCCACCGTTTCAGAACGGGGAACGTCGTGCCGAGCCGTCGAGCAAAATTCTTCAGATTCGTCTCGGACAGGTCACCCTTGGCGTGGTCGTACACAAACTTTGCTTTGGCATCGGGCGGCCACTCCCGCGCAGCGGTGACATGCTTGTAGCCAAGGTATGACTGGAGCCGATCCTCGGGCCAATCGCTCTGGACGGGGATCTTGGTGAAGGTAGCTGCGACATCCGCCGTGATTTCCGGCACGACGGGAATGGGGAGTCCGTCGTCAGGCCGGATTCCGTTCAGCAACTTGAGGGTGGCCAACCGGCGGTTGCCTTCAACTACGTAGTACCCCCCAGCGGGTCTGGCCCTGACGATGATGGGGTCCGCACGAAAGAGACCGGACGCCGAAAAGGACTTCAAGAGGTCTTCCACACCGATGTCGGTAATCAGGTACCGAAACATCTTGTCCTGGCTGTCCAAGTCGGCGTCAAAACCGACGAGCCGCGGATTCTTCGGGTCGAAGAAGAGGTCGCTCAATTCGACGGTCAACTCTGGCATGGTTTTGTTCCGTTGGCCACGCAGCTATGCGCCCCCGGCTTTCCGGCAGCAGTGCGTCGCAAGACCCTATTCTACAGTGCGGCGCAAGCCTAGGCGATAAGATTGAGGGCGAGCATCCATGCGCCACAGTCTCCCCAAAGTCCTCCTCGGCATCGTCGCCGCCTCGTTCCTGAACGCCCAGACCCAGCCTCCGGACGGGACGGTTTCGCCGGAGGTCCACCCTGACCGCACGGCGACCTTCCGCATCAAGGCCCCCAAGGCGACCGAAGTCACCTTCTACGGCGACTGGATGGTGCCTGGCAAGCCGGAGCCGATGAAGAAGGGCGCGGACGGGGTCTGGACGATCACGGTCGGCCCCTTGGAGCCCAATGGCCACCTGTATTTCTTCAATTTGGACGGCTTGGCGGTCGCAGACCCCATCAATCCGGTGGTCAAATTGCGCCAGCGGACTTCGGCGAGCTTGGTTGAGATCCCGGCGTCGGCACCCGCTGCTTGGGAATTGCGCGATGTGCCGCATGGCAGCTTGGTGACCGAGTGGAAGAAGTCGGCGGTCCTGAATCGCACGGAGCGGTTTGTGATCTACCTGCCCCCGGGGTATGAGAAGGACAAGGGCAAGAAGTACCCGATCCTCTACCTCGTCCACGGCAGCGGGGATGTGCCGGAATCCTGGACCAATGCGGGGCACGCGAACCTGATCCTCGACAACCTGATTGCCGACGGCAAGGCGCAGCCGATGATCATTGTCATGCCTGCGGGCCACTCGGTGCTTTTCGGCGCTCCCAATGGTGGCGGTCGAGGCGCGGCTCCGGCTGCAGGCCCAAGCAACAACGAGCTGTTCGAGCAGTACGTGGTGAAAGAACTGATTCCGGCGGTCGAAGGGACCTACCGGGTCGCGGCGGGATCGAAAAACCGTGCGCTCGCGGGTCTTTCAATGGGCGGCGGGCACACGATTTTCACGGGTTTCAGCCATCCGGAACTGTTCTCGGCCCTCGGAATCTTCAGCCCCGGTCTGCCACGCGACTTCGAGACCAAGTTCAAGTCCGTGCTTGCCGACCCCAAGGCCTTCAACGCCAAGGTGCCGACGATCTGGATCGCTTGCGGCGACAGCGACGGCACCGTGCAGTATCCGCGCATCAAAACGTGGGCGGAGTCGCTGGAGAAGGCGGGACTGCATTCGTCGTTCAAGACGTATTCCGGCGCGCACACGTGGCCGGTTTGGCGCAACAGCTTGGCAGATTTCGTGCCGCTCATCTTTAAGAAGTAGTCGTTGTCGTTACGGAGACCCACCACAGTGAAGATTCTCGTCCTTTCCATCCTTGCGGCTTCGGCCTGCTACGCCCAGAGCGACCGCGCGGAGGCTGCCCGCAACCCCTTCACGGGCAACGCCGACGCCATCGCGGCGGGCAAGGCCCTTTACACGGGAGCCTGCGTCGCATGCCACGGGGCCGACGGACGCGGCGACCGCGGCCCTTCGCTCGTTTCCGGCAACTTCGCGCGCGGCAATGCCGACGGCGAGATCTTCATCAACATCCGCAGCGGTATCCGGGGCACCCAGATGCCCGGGTTCGCGTCCTTTACGACGGACCAGACGTGGCAAATCATTTCGTTCGTGCGCAGTTTGGCACCGACCGTGACGACGACCGTTTCGTCCGCCGGTGAAAAGGTTCCGGGCGACGCGGCGCACGGCAAATCGGTGCTGGAAGGCAAGGGCGGATGCCTGTCGTGCCACGTGGTGAACGGCGTCGGCACCAACGTCGGGCCGGACCTCTCGGCGGCGGGCCGCAATCCGGCGGCGCGGCTGACGGCCAAGTTGAGCGATCCGAATCAGGCACCCGCTCCGGCGGCGGCTGGCGGCGGACGGGGTCGCGGTGGACGCGGCGGCGCTCCGCAGCGGCCTTCGACGGTGGTCGCGAAGACCAAGGACGGCAAGGAATATCGCGGCGTCCAAAAAGCGGCAGACGCGTTCATGATCGCGATGGTCGATACGGCGGGCAAGTACCACTCGTTCGAGAAGGCGCAGTTGAGCGACCTGAAGATCGAACAGAAGTCGCTGATGCCGGACGATTATGGGAAGAAGCTGTCGGCCACCGAGATGACGGATCTGGTGGCGTATCTGAAGTCGCTCGACGGCTCGGACGTGTCGAAATTGGGTGCGGGCAAGGGCCTGACGTGGGAGCGCATCCGCGATTCCGCCAAGGAGCCGCAGAACTACCTGACTTACTGGGGCGACCTCGCGGGCCAGCACTACTCCACGCTGAACCAGATCAACACGACCAACGTGAAGAACCTGCAGGCGAAGTGGGCGGTGCAGATGCCGGGCGACGGGATTGTGGAATCGATTCCGCTGGTGGTGGACGGCATCATGTATACGACCGGTCCGGTGGGGACGTCGGCCGAGGTGCTGGCGCTGGACGCGCGCACGGGTCGGCAATTGTGGCGCTACGACCGTCGGCAGAAGGTGGTCAACCAGTACGAGATCAACCGCGTCAACCGCGGCGTGACTGTGTTTGGCAATCGGCTGTTCTTCGGAACGTTGGACGCGGCGCTGGTGGCGCTCGACGCCCGCACGGGTGCGTTCCTGTGGGAGGTGCAGTTGGGCGACACGATGCAGGGGTACAACCTGACGTCGCCGCCGCTGGTGGTCAAGGACAAGATCATCACGGGGATCACGGGCGGCGAATTCGGCATCCCGGCGTGGGTGGACGCCTACGACCCCGCGACCGGCAAGCGGCTGTGGCGCTGGAACACGATTCCGGGTCCCGGCGAACCGGGGCACGACACCTGGGAGGGCGACAGCTGGAAGCACGGCGCGGCCCCGACCTGGCTGACCGGCAGCTACGATCCGACGCTGAACACGCTCTACTGGACGGTCGGCAACCCCGGTCCGGACATCAACGGCGACGTGCGGAAGGGCGACAACCTGTATAGCTGCTCGGTGGTGGCGCTTGATCCCGACTCCGGCAAGCTGAAGTGGCACTACCAGTTCACTCCGAACGACACGCACGACTGGGATGCGACCGAGGATGTGGTGCTGGTGGACCGCATGTGGCACGGGCAGCAGCGGAAGCTGTTGATGCAGGCCAACCGGAATGGCGTGTTCTACGTGCTGGACCGGGTGACGGGGCAGTTCCTCGCGGGGACGCCGTTCGTGCGCGCGTCGTGGGTGAAGGGTTTTGACGAAAAGGGCAAGCCGATCACGACCGAGAACTGGCGCGCGAACCCCGAGGGGACGACCGTGTACCCGTCGTTGGGCGGCGGGTCGAACTTCCAGGCACCGTCGTACAGCCCGCAGACGGGGTGGATGTACTTCATGTACTACGACGGACCGGGGCGGTATTCGAATGGACCCGCGCCGTTCGAGCCGGGCAAGCAGTTCCAGGGTCGGGGTACGGGCGGTGGTTTCGGACCGCCTCCGGCCAACGGGCAGGCACCGCCGTCGCAGGGCATGATGGCGTGGGATCCCGAGACGGGCAAGGCGGTGTGGAAGTTCGAGCTGACGCAGAATTCGCTGGCGCACGGAGTGCTGGCGACGGCGGGCGGGTTGGTCTTCGCGGCGTCTCCGGAAGGGACTTTCTTCGCGGTGGATGCGAAGACCGGGAAGGCGTTGTGGAGATTTGGGGCGGGCGGGCAGATTCCGTCGTCGCCGATGAGCTATTCGGTGGACGGGAAGCAGTATGTGGCGGTGTCGTCGGCGAATGTGCTTTATAGTTTTGGGTTGCCGGAGTAGGTAGGACGCCACAGGGGGGCAATAGGGATGGCCACGGGACTGGGTCTGAGTGCTCGGACCAAGAGCTTTGAAAGTCCAGTCTCGGCGCTCGATGAGGATCTCTTGGATCGTCGTCGATTGGCGGAGGATATCTACACAGTCGTAAAGGGTACGCCGCCAGGCTGGTCGTGCCGTGTAGGTGTCTACGGCAAGTGGGGAGAGGGGAAAACGAGTGTCCTGCGCTTCGTTGAAACCTTAGCCCAACAGGAGGATGTCACGACCTTCTGGATCAATCCGTCGCGAGCCGAAGACGCAAACGACCTCTGGCGGATCATAATGGATGAGTTTGTGAACGCATTGTATCGGGCTGACTTGCTGCCAGGCGATGTCAAAGAGTGGCGGCTACGATCACTTGCAGACAAGACGAAACCCTTTGACCCCTTGCTGGAGACAAATCGAAACTTAAAGGCCTTCGCAAAATTTGGCCGCGAAGCTCTGAAGACATGGTTACTCCCGAGTGGTGAACAGATAGCGCACATTCGCGGCAAGTTGCATTCTAAGACCATACTAGTCTTCATTGACGATCTCGACAGAACAGATCCCCGCCTAGTGCCCATGCTGCTGCTTGCGCTAAGGGACGTCCTCGACCTGCCGGCTTCTCCTTTATAGTTGCGTTTGACAATGAGATTGTTGAGGGAATGCTAAAGCAGGTCAGCACGGCCTGGGGAAACGGCGGCGACTTCCTGGACAAGATTCTGGACTTCTCGTTCACGCTGCCCAAGATCGCGGACGAAAGCCGGATGGCATTGCTAACGAGGGACATAGGAAACTTCTGGTAACAGTTCAGCCCCGCGGATTGCCATGCGAAGGTGCCGGGCGAAAAAAGTCTGAAAAAACTTCGCTTCGGACCTGGACTTTTGGTGCGGAACCTGGCAACCTGGATGTTTGGGGTGCGCCAACTGCCAGCAACG
>CAIVPR010000095.1 GCA_903907865.1 uncultured Acidobacteriia bacterium | reverse complement strand
GCACCGAGCCCAGCCCGGCGGCGAAACGCCGCCGCGCCCAACGCCATGCCCAGAGCCTGAGAAAACTGGGGTATCCCGTCTATCTGCCACCCCAGCCGCTCCCGGCATTGCCCGCCACCGGAGCATAAACTTTCAACGGAGTGTTTGTTCGTAAACTGGGAACGCGCCGCGGTATGGCCAGCTGCCGTTTCTTAGGATAATGGTTCGGTGCGAATCGGCGTCCCATTTCTCCATGAATTTTGGTCTTCCCGCCACGGCCAACCAAACGCGACAACCGACGGGCCCGAGTGGGTCCGCATCAATACCCTCCTCGCGGGCCTTCGCCTTGGACTTCGGGAGACCTTCGAATTCCTCCTACGCCACAACCCGTCCTTCGACGAGTTCGAGGACTGGATTCTTGCCTTAAACGATGGATCTGTGAGCCCGACCACCGTCGAAAGGCTAAACGCGGCCCTCTCCGGCCACTTGAACGAGCCCGCCGTCGGCGACCCCGTCCTCAGCGCCGCCGACCTCGCCTTTTGGGAGGAAAACGGCTATCTCGTGGTGCACAATTCCATCACCCCGGAACAGTGCCAAGCCGCAGTCGCCGCGATCTGCGATTTCGTCGGCGCCACCTTGGACAACCCCGACACCTGGTACAACGACCAACACGGCCACACCATCTGGACGCCCCTCCTGCACCATCCAGCCCTCCAAGCCAACCGCGACGCGCCCCGCATCCACCGCGCTTTCGCCCAGCTCTGGGGTCGCGAAGACCTCTGGGGCAATGTCGACCAGGCCGGCTTCAACCCGCCGGAGCGTCCCGGTTGGACGTTCCCCGGCCCCTACCTGCACTGGGACGTCAGCCTTGCGCAGCCCATACCTTTCGGCCTCCAAGGCATCCTCTATCTGGCCGACACGGCCGCCAACCAAGGAGCCTTCCAGTGCGTCCCCGGCTTCCACCGCAAAATCGAGGACTGGCTCAATGCTCTACCCGAAGGCGCCGACCCAAGGGCCTACGACTTCACCGCCGAAGCCGTTCCGATCGCAGGCAAAGCTGGCGACCTGGTGATCTGGCACCACGCCCTCCCCCACGGTGCCAGCCCCAACCGGGCGACCATGCCGCGAATCGTGCAATACCTGATCCACCGCCCCAGCGAATGGGGCTACAATTCCGTCTGGCGCTAGGGTCGGTCACGCCCGGTCGAAATCTTTATTCCCTTTCTTTTCAACACCGCGTCGCCAAGTCGAGCCGAAACCGCTTGCGCGCCGGAGTACCCTCGAAACCGGAAGGAACTCTATGCCCGATCTCGAACTCCGCCGCCAATTGAACGACGAACTGCGGCCCGTCGGTCTCATCGAAAACGCGCTCGTGGACCAAATCCTCTTCGCCCTGCTGGCCTTGCGCCAAGCTGAGGCACTCCGCGAACGCATGCAGGCGCAAGGACTGATGCTGCGCGCCACAGCCGAACTACGTCGCCTACGCGCCGACCGTGCCAAACAGCCACAACCGGCGGAACCCCAGCCGGTCATCGAAACACCCGCCCCGAAGCCTGAAACCAAGGAAGTACCCCGCAGCGCTTCGTGTCCGTGCGGCTCCGGCCTCAAATACAAGCGTTGCCACGGTTGGAATGCTCCCGGACAGGGACGCGAACATGTCGCCCGCACCGTCACGACCCACGACACCCCGCGCCACCAGCCACCAAAGATGCCCTGAGGCGCTGTCGACCCGCCAATGGCTTTGAATTTTCTTTCCGCCCATCGACGCGGAATGGGTGGCGCTGCACGCAGTTGCGGGTACGCACGTCAGGGTTCTTGTGATTCGTCTCCTCGCCATTCTCGTGTTCTGTTGCCCGCTGGCGTTCCCCGCCGTGGTGCAGGGCGTGGTGCTGGACGACGAAACCGGATATCCCCTGGCCCGCACCGTGGTCTCGCTCGTTCCACTTCCGGGGACCCAGGCCGGTACCGCCAGCCTCCGTACCGGCGAGCGCGGCGCGTTTTCGATCCTGAGCGTCCGGCCCGGCTGGTACGTCCTGCGCGCTTCCCGCAAGGGCTTTGCCGACGGCGAGGCGGGCCAAGTCCGCGCTGGTCGACCGGGCCTCCCGTTCGAAATCACGGCCGACAAGCCATCGGACTTCCACCAGATCCGGCTGAAGCGCTTGGCGGCACTGGCCGGATCGGTGGTGGACGACAACGGCGTCGGCATTCCCGATTGGCCGGTCAGCGTATATTCAGCCCGGAAGCCGATCCGCCGCTTGTTGGAGGCCAAGACGGACGACCGCGGCGACTTCCGAATCGGCGGCCTGGAGCCGGGCGCGTACGTCGTCCGGTCCTCCCCAGGCACTTTGGAGGACGACTCCGGCCTGCTGCCGACCTGGTACAAGTACGGAACAGCCTTGGAGTCCGCGGAAACCATCAGGCTGCGGTTGGGCGAAACCCGCCGCGACGTGACGATACGGCCCGTCGCGGGACGCTTGATCAAACTCAGCGGAACGTTCACTTCACCCTTCCCTGCCACCCTGATGCTGGTGACGGACACAGGCCGACGCTTGATCGCAAACGGGGGCGGGGGCAACGTGACACCGTGGGAGGCCGCCGCCGTGCCCCCTGGACCGGTCGAACTGATTGCCGAGGGTCAAGGCTGCGGCTCCTACAACCGCTTCATCGTCGAGAAGGACGCGATGGGGTATCGCATCGCATGCAGCCCGGTGTATCCAATCTCCGTCGAGTGGCGCGGGCTCGATGCGCGGTCGGGCCTGGCGTATCCGGTCTTCGCCCGACGTGTGGATTTGGACGGCACCGGCCCCTCGAAGATGCTGAAGGCCGGGGATTCCCTTGGACCAGGGCGCTGGGAATTGGCGGCACAACTGCCGCTCGGGGCGTACCTTGCGGGCGTTTCGTCGCAAATGAACGGGGAGGCTGGCACCCGGAACGACGGTTGGTTCGGGCTGACGCTGGGCAATATGGTCCGCCTCGTTTTCACGGGGTCCAAGAACGGGGGTACCATTTCCGGTGGCGTCACCACCCAGGGCCGTCCCGTGGCGGGCGCGTCGGTGTTTGTCGAATTGTTCGATCCCGTCACCCGCGAACGGCAGCAACTGCGCTCCGTCCGGTGCGATCCTCAGGGGCGGTTTTCGGTGGTTGGCTTGACACCGGGCACCTACCGGTTGGTCAGCAGCTTCGACTTCGACCCGGACGACCCCTTCGCGATGGAGCGCGGCCAGTCCCTCTCCGTCAAGGAAGGCGAGCAAGCCACCGTGAGTTTGGAAATGCTCCTGCAATAAGCTGGAAGTTTGGCATGCGTCGAATCCTTGTAGCGGTGATCCTCTTGACAGGTTGTGGTGGAGCTCCGGCTCCGAAACCGGCGGAAGCCCCGCCCGCCAAACCCCCGGTGAAACTCACCCAGTTCTATTCCTCCACTCCCGTGGTGGCGCGCGGACAAATGGGAACCCTTTGCTACGCGGCGGAGAACGCCTCGAAGCTGGAACTCTTGCCGCCCGTGGAAGAGGTTTGGCCTTCGCCCAGCCGCTGTTTCCAAGTCGACCCGACGAAGCACCACGCCTTCACGCTGACGGCCTACGGGTCCGATGGCAGTCGCGATTCGAAGTCCGTCGACCTCCGCCAGGCCGGTCCCGCCCCCCGCGTTTTCGACCTCTGGGCCAGCAGTTTGTCCATCCACCCCGGTGAAGAGGTCAAGGTCTGCTTCAAGGTGGAGAACGCCCAGAGCATCACCGCCGGACCGGGGAATTTTTCAACGGAAACAAATTGCATCACCGACCGTCCCAAGAAGAGCACCACGTACACCTTGACCGCGTTCGGCGCGGACAACCAGGAAGATTCCGGCACCATCCCGGTTACCGTCAAGTAAAACATGCGCCCCGCGCGACTGTCCTATAATCATGAATAGCGTGAACAACCCACCTACGAAACTCGTCCGCACCGCTGGCCGGATGGCGCTAGCCCTGATCGTCTCGGTCGGCCTGGGGACGGTGGCGTGTGCGCCACAGGAACCCCCGCGCAAGGCGGTGAAGGACGACAAGGACCGTAAGCCGGCGCCGGAGTTCGAACTCAAGGACGCGTCGGGCAAGGTTGTCAAGCTGGCCGACTACAAGGGCAAGGTGGTCCTGCTGGATTTCTGGGCAACTTGGTGCGGACCCTGCGCGATCGAGATCCCTTGGTTCGTGGAATTCCAGCGCAAGTACAAGGACCAGGGCTTCGAGGTGCTCGGCATCTCGATGGACGACGACGGCTGGAAAGCGGTCACGCCGTTCGTTACCGCCAAGAAGATCAACTATCGGGTCGTGCAAGGCAACGACGCGACCGGGGACCTGTATGGCGGCGTGGAAGCGCTGCCCACGACGTTCGTGATCGACCGCGAGGGGCGGATCGCCTCCGTGCATATCGGGCTTTCGAGCCGGAAGGATTTTGAAGATGCGATTGAACAGTTACTACAACCTGCCGGTGTGGGCTCCCCGAACGCTGCTGGCCCTGGCGCTAAGCCCGGCCTTTAGTCCGTACGTGGCGGGCCAAATGGCCCCGGTGTTGACTGTTGTGCCCCAGCCGACGGTGAAGGTGTCCAAAACCGGGACAGCGACCATTACGCTGAAGGCTTCGCTGCCTACGGGATACCACGCCAACACGAACAAACCGACCGAAGAGTACCTGATCCCGATGACGCTGAAGTGGACCG
Organism: uncultured Acidobacteriia bacterium; assembly: GCA_903907865.1. Lineage (GTDB taxonomy): Bacteria > Acidobacteriota > Terriglobia > Bryobacterales > Bryobacteraceae > BOG-234. The sequence continues at coordinate 22,453 of CAIVPR010000095.1, read as the reverse complement.
GCGGTCCGCTGCAGATGGAAAGCATCGAGTACCCCAAGGGCGGGCTGGAGAAGTATCCGTTTTCCGACAAGCCCCTTTCGGTGGTGACGGGCGAGTTCTCCATCACGACCAAATTCAAGGTTCCGGCAGGAGCGCAAACCGGTCCCGGGGCGCAGGTCGGCACGTTGCGTTACCAGGCATGCGACAACAAGGCCTGCTACCCACCGAAGAATGTACCGGTGAACGTGACCGTCCACATCGAATAGGATTTTGGGGGATTTGGGAGGGACGGGAAAGGGCGGCTGGCTTACGCTAGCCGCCCTTTGCCATTTACTGCAAGGCGATTACGAAGTTGGAGGGGGTCGTCGCACCGTTCACGGTCGCCGTGATCGCGACGTCGCCAGTTGGGAGGCCGCCCGGCAGCGCGTTGAAGTTGAACTGCCACAGGCCGGTGCTGGTGATGGCCGCATAGTCGGGTTTCACTGCCACACCGCCGAAGTTGAAGGTCAGCGTGCTGGACGAGGCCAGAACACCTGCGGTGGTGACCAACTGTCCGGCAGGCACGGCGGGGGTTGTCGGGCCGAAACCTACGCCGAAGAGGACGACGGTGTCACCCTTCTTCGCCGCAACTGTCGGAAAGCCAAGCGAGCTGCCCGTAGGTCCGATGACGTCGTAGGTCGAGCCATGGAGGATGATTCCGGCGACATGGTTCTTGGCGTCGCCCAAGAGGCTGAACGACGGTCCGGCTGTGCCCAATGTCACCGTGGACGTCGCCGTTCCGTTGGCCGTCGTTACAACGACCGGAACAGTACCTGTTGCCGTGTCATCCGGAGCCTGCGCCACCAGCGATCCGGGCGTCACGTAATACAGGAAAGCCTGCTTCCCGTTGACCGTTACGCTTGTGCCGTCGAGCTTGCTTGCGACCGGGAAAGTACCATTCCACAGGGTGATCGGAGCCGTGGCCAGGTTGGGTTCCGAAGATTGAGAACCAAGAACCGGACTGGATGGTCGTCGCCGCGCTGTTGAGCGGAACCACGCCACCGGTGGTGATGGCGGGTGCGTTGGGATTCGTTGTCGCGGTCGGCGTCAACTTGAGGCTGCTGAGGAAAACGTGCGTGCCCGTCACCACGTCGGCCCCAGACCCTGCATTTCCAGCCGCGTAAAGGGTAACTGATCCGACATCCGTGGTCGGAGGTGTCCACGTGAATGTGAATGTCGTCGCCGGGGCTGCCGATTTCAGGTACCCGAGTCCCGTATGCTCAATCCATTGAAGAGGCCCTCCGCTCTTGGAAGTGCATCCGGTGGCCGGAGCGGGCCCGCCGTCGATGCAAATGACTTGGGTAAAACCGTCAGAGCCAGCCAAGAGCAGACCCGCAGGCTGAGTCTTCGGGCTACTGTCGACGCGGGCGCTCAGTTGGAAGCCAAACCGCTTTTCGGTTGCGTCTGTGACTGTCACGGTGATGGTCTGTGTCTGGCCTGGCACGTAGGTCGACCCGCCTGAGGCCTTGATGACCACCGAGCCGCCAGCCTGCGAATTAGGGGTGCCGGTGTGGCAGCCAGACGCGATGCATCCCGTGGGGCTGTCGCCAGGCGCACCGCTCAAGAGAGGATCAGGCCCGGAGCTGTAGGCATAGATCACTACCGGGGCGGCCGCGAAGGCCACCAGTGCGAAGTTTGTTAAGTATTTCTTGCGGTTGGACATGTGTCTCCCTGACCCTCGTTTGGAGTCTGAAATTGGTGACGACGGAACGTCGATCTAACAGAGAATATCACGGGGCCGTTTTCAGCCGGCGGGCGAATCACGGCAAATCGCGCATTCGTTCTTCCCGCCCAGCCCGTCCAACGCCCGGGGGCATCGCGGATTCTCCAAGCCTTTCGACGCCGACCGGACCGCGCGGGGGTACGAGGCGTTCAATGCAGTTCGTCGAGAGAAGTCGCGTCAAGGCGGGTCGGGACGGATGAAGATCCCGAATCAGTTGAGCAGATCGTCGATCGATCTAGCAGACAGAGCCCGCTTCGACTCCTCCCGGATCTCGGCGGTGGACATGGCCGCATACCGAAGGGACAAGGACTCAGGCAGCGACCCGAGCCGCTCCACGATCATGTGGAGGAAATCCAGCGCTTCCTTGTGCCGACCCTGCTCCAACCCCTGCTCCAACCCCAACTCCAACCCCTGCTGCACCAACGGTCCGAAGACGTCGTGTTGCAGGTAATCTTCCAAAACAAACATCCTTCGACCCTCCTCCTTCACAAACTCGCCGAGCTCTCGCAAACCCGCCAGCGTAAGCAATTGCTTGTAGGCGGTGCGGCGCTCTCCCGCAGGCTGCTCGGCGATCCGCTCCAGTATGGTCCGCACCGCTTCGCGCTGGTCGCGCAGGCGCATCAGCACCGCTAATATATTATCTCCCACCTGCGGACTTGCCATCAACGGCTCTCCGTCCAAATCCTTCATGTTGACCAGTTGGTACATGTAGCGTATCTGATCCGGCTCCTCAACCACCGTCGGCATGGACATCGCATCCCGGCCAATGTACAGCACGTACTGCAACGGAAACCGCCCCTCCTCGGCGAACATCCACGCCCCGTAGTTGAGCATGCGCGCCGCCATTTTCGGATCGTTGTGGGTCTGGCACTCGATCTGGATCGAGCGAGCAGCCTCGTCCTTGCCGATCGAATCCGCCCGGAGGTTCCGAGTGGTAGGCATTTCCACGTTCCGCCACGACACAACCCGGTGTCCAGTGATGTACCGCACCGCCTCGCCATCCGGTTCATGGAGCAGCTGTTTCAAAATGGTGTCGAAGTCCTGCATCGGGTTCCGCCTGCCTCCAGTCTACGGCTGCGCGATAAACTGAATCATGCCCACCCCGATTGTCCAAGTCGACGCCTTCGCGTCCCAACCATTCGCGGGAAATCCGGCAGCAGTCTGCGTACTGCCGGAACCCCGCTCGAACGAGTGGATGGCAGCCGTCGCAGCAGAAAACAACCTTTCCGAAACCGCCTACCTTATCAAGCAGGACGACGGCTACGGACTGCGCTGGTTCACACCCGCCGTCGAGGTGGACCTGTGCGGCCACGCAACCTTGGCGAGTGCCCACGTCCTCTGGACCGAGGGCTATCTACCACCCTCCGAAACCGCGCGCTTCCACACCCGGAGCGGATTACTGACCTGCGTCCGCAACGGCGATTGGATCGAGATGGACTTTCCCGCCAAATTGGAGGAGCCAGCCACTCCCCCGCCCCAGTTGGCCGAGGCGCTCGGCGCGGAACTTCTCTACGTCGGCAAGAACCAGTTCGACTACCTTGTCGAGGTCTCCGACGAAGCCGTGCTGCGCGGCCTGAAACCCCAGCACCACCTCTTGAAGCAGTTGCCCGTGCGCGGGGTTATCGCCACAGCCAAGGGATCCGGCGACTTCGACTTCGTCTCCAGGTTTTTCGCCCCCGGCTCGGGAGTCGACGAAGATCCGGTTACAGGGTCGGCCCACACCGCGCTCACGCCCTTCTGGGCAAAGCGCCTCGGCAAGACCGAAATGACCGGATTCCAGGCGTCGGAGCGCGGAGGCGTGGTCAAAGTGCGGCTGGCCGGGTCGCGAGTCGTGATGTCCGGACAGGCAGTTACCGTCCTTCGCGGGGAATTGCTGGTTTGAGGCGATTCATCGAACCGGTAGTCGAAGTCCACGACTGCGAGCCCCCGCCAATCCTCGGACGCTGGCGCAATATCAACCTGGTTGTGCTGGCGTGGCTCGCATTCCTGATCGTACTGTTCTACGCTTTTACCCGATACTTTTCATGAGGACCACATGCATCTAGCCGACTGGATCACAATGGTCCTGACGGTCCTGCTGATCCCGTGTTTCGGCCTTTGGAAGGGTCGGGGAAGCAAGACCACCGACGATTACCTGCGCGCCGGAAAATCCATGCCTTGGTACGCCATGGGGCTCTCCATCATGGCAACGCAGGCCAGCGCCGTCACCTTCATCGCAACTACCGGCCAAGCCTACGTGGACGGCATGCGATTCGTGCAGTTCTACTTCGGCTTGCCGGTGGCCATGGTGATCCTGTCGGCGACGGCGGTGCCGATCTTCCACCGCTCCGGCGTCTACACTGCCTACGAGTATCTGGAAAAACGCTTCGATGCCCGCACCCGCGCGCTGGCAGCCACGGTATTCCTGATCCAGCGGGGCATGGCTGTGGGGCTGTCGATGTACGCGCCTGCCATCGTCATGAGCGTGATCTTCGGCTGGCCGGACCGCATCACAACCCTCATCATTGGCATCATCTGTGTGATCTACACCACCAAAGGCGGGATCCCGGCAGTCACTTGGACCGACGTTCTGCAGATGTCCGTGATCTTCTCCGGCCTGATCCTGGGCCTGATCACGGTCGTATCCCTACTGCCGCACGGCGTGGGATTTGCCGATGCCGTGTACTTGGCTGGCACGGTCGGCAAACTGAATGCGGTGGACCTCAAATTCGACCCGAACAACCGGTACAACCTGTGGAGCGGGCTGATCGGCGGAGCCTTCCTGGCCCTTGGATATTTCGGCTGCGACCAGTCCCAAGTGCAGCGCTACCTGACCGGGAAATCGGAGGCCCAGAGCCGCCTCAGCCTCCTGTTCAACGCGATGGCGAAGGTTCCGATGCAGTTCTTCATACTCTTCGTCGGCGCGATGGTGTTCGTGTTCTACCTGTTCACTCCGCCACCGATGTTGTTTGAGAAGGATGCGATGGCCGTTGTGTCCCAACAGCCGAGCTATCCGGAGGTTCAAGCGCGGTTCGACACCGCGTGGCAACGACGCCAAAAGGCTGCCGAGTCCATCCACACGGCACGGAAGCAGGATGACGCGACGGCGCTCGCCGGGGCCACGGACGAATACCGTGCGGCCCAGAAGGACGTTGACGCCGCCCGCAAAGTGGGCATGGACCTTTACAAGAAGGTCAAGGGCGGCGACTTCAACGACACCAACTACATCTTCCTGTCCTTCGTGACGAAGTATTTCCCCTTGGGCGTGGTGGGCTTGGTGATCGGCGTGATCTTCACGGCGGCGATGTCGTCGAGTTCCGGCGAACTGAATTCCCTGGCGACCGTCAGTGTGGTCGACCTCTACCGGCGGCACTTCCGCCCCGAGGCGTCGGACACCCACTACCTGTTGGTGTCGAGGATTTTCACCGCGATCTGGGGAGCTTGGGCGGTCGTGTTCGCGCAATACGCCAAACAACTGGGCTCGCTGGTGGAGGCGGTAAACCAGATCGGGTCGTTCTTCTACCCCGTGCTGCTCGGCGTGTTCATCCTGGCGTTCTTCTTCAAGCGTGTCGGCGGAACAGCCGCGTTCTGGGGAATGCTCTTGGGCGAGGGCGTGATCATCGCCTGCGCGGTGTTCACCAACGTGGCATTCCTTTGGTACAACGTGATCGGGGCAGTGGCGGTGGTGGTGTTTGGAGTCCTGATTTCGATGCTGCCCAGCGAGCGGCGACCGAAAGTGAGCGCCAGTTCCTAACGCTGCTACTCGTAGCGCAGGCAAACGATCGGGTCGAGGTTCGCCGCGCGCGTAGCGGGGTAGTAGCCGAAGAACAAGCCTACCCCGACCGAGATCGATACCCCCAGCGCTACCCACAACGGCGACACGACAGCCGGCACGGCAGGTATGAACGTGCGGACGAGAAATGCGATCCCGGCTCCGCAGATGATTCCGATCACGCCACCCACCAGCGACAAAACCACGGCCTCGATCAGAAATTGTAGCCGGATATCGATCTTCCTTGCCCCCAGCGCCTTCCGAACGCCAATCTCGGACGTGCGTTCGGTGACAGAGATCAGCATGATGTTCATGACGCCGATGCCGCCAACCAGCAGGCCGATAGAGCTGATGATGCCCGTCAACAGGACCAGCGCGCCGGTCAGTTGATTCCAAAGCGAACTCAGGAAGTCGGGACTGGAGATCTCGAAGTCATTCTCCGCGTGGTGCGGCACCCGTCGGCGACGGCGCATGGCGTCCTCGATCTGGTCCTGCATGGTCTGCATGGCCACACCATCCTTGGCAACGGCCGCGATCCAGCGCTCTTTCACCTCGGGATGGTTCTTGCGGAAGTTGCTCAGGGGGACGGTGGCGATCTGGTCCACCCCGAAGCCGGAGAACAGGCCTTGGTCTGGCTCGAAGACGCCGATTACTTCGTAGGTGCGGCCGTTGACGCGGACTTCCTGGCCGATGGGGTTGCCGTGGGGAAACAAGGTGTCGGCGATGGCGCGCCCGACCACGATCACATCGCGCGCATGTTCCTCGTCATATTCGGAGATGAACCGACCTTCTTCGATGGCAAAGAGCGGCAGAGCTTTGATGTATTGCGGTTGGGCTCCACGCAGGAAGAAGCGCTCGATGTGGTTGTCGCCACGCCGCATTTCGTCGCTCTGCTCGTTGAAGTTGATCCGTTGGGCGAAGACGGTGGCGTAGTCGACGCCGGGGCAGGCGTCTTCGAGGTACTTGGCGTCGTCGTCGCGCAGATACTTGCGGGTGCGGATCTTCTCCGGCAGCCGGTTGGGGTTGGCACCGGTTGGGAACCGGAGGACGAACAGGCTGTTGCTACCGAGTTTGGCCACGCGTTCGGAAATCACACCGTTGAGGCCGTCGATCACGGAGGCGACGGCGATCACTGACGTAACGCCGATCACGATGCCGAGAATGGTGAGCGCGGAACGGACCTTGCGGGCGCGCAGGGTGTCCAGCGCAATGGAAATATTCTGCCTCAGTGTGGCGTGGTTGAGTCCTCCCAGCACTTAGCCAACCTCCGTGCGCAGGGCGTTCACCGGGTCCAGCTTGGCGGCTTGGCTGGCTGGGTAGATGCCGAAAAACAGGCCGATCACAGAACTTAGAACGACGCCGAGCACAGCGACCCACGGCTGCACCGATGCCGGAAACGACGTGAACCGACGCAGCGCCTCGGCGCACAGGAAGCCGATCGCGATCCCGATGGCACCGCCGATGATGCATTGGATGATGCTCTCTGTGAGGAACTGGCTCAGCACGTCTGCCTGCGTCGCCCCCATCGCGCGGCGGACGCCGATTTCACGGGTGCGCTCCGTGACCGACACCAGCATCACGTTCATGATGACGATGCCGCCGACGACGGCCGAAATCGAGCTGACCATCACGAAGACGGCGAAGAACGAGCCGCTAATGCTCTGCCAGAGGGAGATGTAGCTCTGCGCGGTGCCGATGAAGAAGCTGTCCTCTTGACCGGGACGGTCGTGCCGGCGGGTGCGGAGGATGCTGCGGATTTCGTCCTGCGCGGAGTTGAAATTGGCATCGCCGCCAGCCGCCTTCACTTCCATAGTCAAGGAGGAGCGCGTGCCGCGGACCTTCAGATAAGTGCCCAGCGGGACGATCGCGAAGTTGTCCTGGTCCTGCCCCAACACCGAGCCGTTCTTTTCGAATGTGCCGATCACGGTGAATTCAAGGCTGCCGGTGCGGATCGTCTTGCCCAGGGGATTGACGCCGGGAAAGAGCTGTTCGACCACGCTGGACCCGATCAGGCAGACATATTCGGCGTGGCGGTCTTCGAAATCGGAGAAATAGCGGCCTTGGTCGATGGTGCGGGTATCGATGCCGACCATGTTGGGGGTATAACCGATGATCGACGTGTCGTCCATCTGCTTGTTGCCGCGCTGGACCGATATGTTGGCTTGGGCGGACGCGCCGACGGCGTCGCAGGCGACGCACTGGTCGGCCACCGCTTGGTAGTCATCCAAGTGGATGGTTTTGTTCTTGAGGGCCTTGGTGACGACGGTGAAATCGACGACGGCGAAAGGGGTACGCGCGACGCGGAAAACGTTGGTCCCGAGGTTGGCAATCTTCTGTTCGACGAAGAGGTTGGCCCCTTGGACGATGGTCATGACGGTGACCAGCGTGGAGACGCCCATGGTCAGACCCAGGATGGTGAGAGCCGCGCGGAGCTTGTGCGCTTGGATCGCGTCCACGGCCAAACGCAGATTATCCCCCAGACCAACCATGCCTTTAGTTTGGCACGAGGTTGTTGAACTTGCGGTGGCCTCGCGACCCACGATCATGTGACGTCATTTTTTGCTAAAGGCCATCGGGGTTGCGCCGATAAGTGTATATGGAGGGGGCGGCGCAATGCAGCAGTTCGACATTACCCTGAAGATGTTATTGCGGGGCCGGTCCGGCGTTCTGCTGCGGACGCTCGGCTGCGGGAGGGCGGTCCGGTGGCTGGAGGTGGAAAACCTCAAGGTGGAGGCCAGTCGATTGGATCTGCTCTGCGGGGTCGAGGGTGGCGGGCTATTGCATATCGAACTGCAGAGCAGCAACGACAAGGACATGCCCGCCAGGATGGCCGAGTAAGCCCTTGCCGTTCGTCGCCGGTTCCGCAAGATGCCGAGGCAGGTCGTGCTCTACGCGGGTCGAGCACCCATGCGGATGGGAAATGAGTTCCAAGAAGGCAGGATGAGATTTGACTACGAACTCATCGACTTCCGGATGCTGGACGGCGATGCGTTCCTCCAAAGCCCGGATGTGAGCGATAATGTACTTGCAGTGTTGGGGCGGTTGCGGAACCACCGGGCAGGGGTAGCGACGATTGTCTCGCGCATCGGACGGTTGCATGGACGCGAACGGGAGGAAGCGGTGGCCCAGCTAGGCATCCTGGCCGGGCTGCGCGGATTGGAACAAGTAGTACAGGAGGAGGTAGAGCGAATGCCCATCGTTGTCGATTTGATGAAGAACAAGATCTACGCCGAAAGCTATCGCAGGGCCGTGAGCGAGGCGGAGACCCAAGGGATGCTAAAGGGCAAGCTGGAGGGCGAGGTCGAAGGCGAACGCAAGATAGTGCGCCGCATGATTGCCCGGCGTTTTGGCCAGATTCCCCAGTGGCTGGATGAACGGATAAGCCACACCACTGGCGATGAACTCGAAAGTTTGAGCATCCGGCTCCTCGACGCCCGCAGCCTCAACGAACTCCTGGCCTAAAGCTGTCGCGCAAAACTCAAGGAGCCCCGACGCATCTCGCCTCGGGGCCCTTGTCGAATTGCAGCCTACGCGAACGTCGGCACCACGTACGGTTTGCGGTACTCGCGGTGGAACATGGCGTTCGCTTCCTTGTCCGTTCCGCAGTTCCACTTCTCGGCGTCGAAGTGCACCGACCGGCCCAGCCGGTACGAGATGTTGGCCAAGTGCACGAGGGTCGTCGAAATTGCGCCCTCCTCGATCTCCGCGGTCAGTTCGCCGCGGCTGCGGCTGCGCACGGCAGTGATGAAATTGGCGAAGTGGTCGCCGTCGGCGGTGCGGCCGGGACCGGGCTCTGCGTTCTCGCCCAAATACGTGTAGTATTTGGTGTAGCCATCGATGGCCAGATACCCCTTCGACCCGTAGAACAAGTTGCCCACCGTGTTGCTCTTCTTGCTCTGGTCGAAGAGATGGATGTCGGCCTCGTGGTTGGTCATCCAGTGGCGGACCTCGATGGTCATCATCTTCTTCGTGGGGCCGTCGCCGAATTCGAGGGCTACCGCGAGCGTGTTGGGTGTCTCCTGGTCGTCGTCGAACATGAATTTGCCGCCGATGGCCGAAACCTTGGTCGGGTACTTCACGCCGAGGCCCCAGCGGGCGATGTCGATCTCATGGATGCACTGGTTGCCGAGATCGCCGTTGCCGTAGTCCCAGTGCCAGTGCCAGTTGTAGTGAAAGCGGTTCTTGGTGTAGGCGCGTTTGGGGGCCGGGCCGAGCCACTGGTCGTAGTCGACACCGGCGGGCACGGCTTCCTCGGAGGCCTTGCCGATTGTGTTGCGCCACTTGTAGCAGAGGGCGCGGGCGTGGTAGACGTCGCCGATCAGGCCGTCCTTCATGTGCTTGACGGCCTCGATGAGGGCGTCGTTCGAGCGGCTCTGGCTGCCCTGTTGGACGATCTTGCTGTACTTGCGGGTGGCGGCGACGATCTGTTTCGCCTCGAACATGTTGTGCGAGCAGGGCTTTTCGACATAGACGTCCTTGCCCGCCTGCATGCCCCAGATGGTCTGGAGGGTGTGCTGGTGGTTGGGGGAGGCGATCGAAATGGCGTCGATCGACTTGTCCTCCAGCAGCTTGCGGATGTCCTTGTAGCCGGTCGGGGCTTTGCCGCGCTTGTCTTCGACAAACTTGGAGGCCGTGGCGAGCACCGAGTCGTCGATGTCGCAAAGGGCGACCAGATCCACGTTCTTGAGCGAGGTCCAAGCCTGCATGTGGCTCTTGCCGCGACCGCGGAGGCCGACGACCGCGAGACGCACAGTGTCGTTGGCGCTCGTGGCTGCGGAGGCCGAGAGGGCGGTGGCGCCTAGGGCCGCCGTCGAATTCATCAGGAAATGTCTTCTGTTCATGTTTCCGTCCAAGACCGTCCAACGGATCGGCCAAGCAACTATGATATGCCCGCGTGGGGCTTGCCGAACGCGGCGGGCGTAACGCGAGTAACGCGTCAGTCAAAAGCGCTTCCCGATGCCAGCTTGTCTCAGGACCGCGGAGGATCTCCTTCGACGTTCGGGGTAGACGTGGCCATCAGTAGGTCAAGACCGCATTATCCTCGTGACGGTACAGCACGTGAACATTCGTGGCTTGGTGTTTCGGTCCGCCGTTCAGTTCGAGCAACTCGGGAATCAGAGTCCGCAGCTTCTCAATTAGACCATTGGGGGAACTGGCCTCCGCAACGAGGCCAGGGACGTCGTCGCTCTCGGCTACCCAGACGCCCGCCTCGCCGTCCCACTGGGCCAGAATTTGATACACAGCTTGCGGGGGGAAGTTAGCCACGTCCTCGATTTTATCACTGCGGTTGCCCGTTGGGGCCGCTACCGCACCAAGCAAGGGCGCTTGTTGTCGAACTTCCAATTCGGGATGAGGTACTGCATGGCGACCGCGTCATTCCGCGCGCCCAACCCATGCGCCAAGTATAATTCATGCGCTTCCGCCAGCCGTCCGCGGTCGATATCAATTCCCAGACCCGGCCGGTCGGGAACCGTCAACAGACCGCCTTCGATCTTCAGCGGGTCCACTGTCAGACGCTGGCCGTCCTGCCAGATCCAGTGGGTGTCGATAGCGGTGATCTTCCCCGGTGCCGCCGCCGCCACGTGGGTGAACATGGCGAGCGAGATGTCGAAGTGGTTGTTCGAGTGCGATCCCCAAGTCAGGCCCCACTCGTTGCACATTTGCGCCACTCGGACCGAGCCCGCCATCGTCCAGAAGTGCGGATCAGCCAGAGGGATGTCGACCGATTGCAGCTGGATGGCATGCCCCATTTCGCGCCAGTCCGTCGCGATCATGTTCGTCGCCGTCGGGAGACCTGTTGCGCGGCGGAATTCGGCCATCACTTCCCTGCCCGAATAGCCGTTCTCCGCGCCGCATGGGTCTTCGGCATAGGCCAGAACGTCGCCGCGTCCCTTGCAGAGCGAAATCGCCTCCCGCAGCGACCAAGCGCCATTGGGATCCAGCGTGATGCGGGCTTCCGGAAAACGCTCGTGGAGGGCTGTGACGGCCTCGATCTCCTCCTCGCCGCGCAGCACCCCACCTTTCAGCTTGAAATCGTTGAACCCGTAGCGGGCGTGGGTGGCCTCGGCCAGCTTCACGATGGATTCCGGGGTCAGCGCAACTTCGTGGCGCAAGCGGCACCAGTCGTCGGGATTGCCGGGATCGGAATCGTAGGGGAGGTCCGTCTTGGTGCGGTCGCCGACATAGAAGAGGTAGCCAAGCGCCTCGACCTGCTTCCGTTGCTGGCCTTGGCCCAGAAGCGCCGCGACCGGCACCCCCAGGAACTGGCCTAGAAGATCGAGCAGCGCCGCTTCGAGCGCCGTAACCGCGTGGACGGTCGTACGGAGATCGAAGGTCTGATTGCCCCGTCCACCGGCATCGCGACCCGCAAACGTCGTCCGCACCGTATTGAGAATGTTGTTGTAATTCCCGATGGACTGGCCGACAACCAACGCGGTCGCGTCCTCCAGCGTCTTGCGGATGGCCTCCCCGCCCGGAACTTCGCCGACACCGGTACCGCCGGCACTATCGGTGAGGATGACGATGTTGCGGGTGAAGAAGGGTCCATGCGCGCCGCTGAGGTTGAGCAGCATGCTGTCTCGACCGGCGACCGGAACGATTTCTACCGAACGGATTACGGGTGTGGTGGGAATGGGGAGCCTCGGAATCTCCCAGTTTAGCAATCCACTCCGGCAACCGCCTCCAGTATCATTGCGCCATGTGCTTGTCGCATTCGTCGATCCGCTTGCGGGCCTCGTCGACCCGCTTGGCGCTGGCCTCTGTCTGTGGAACCCAATGTTTCCATCGGGCGAGGTTCTTCTGGTATTGCATGCGCGCCCAACCGTACCGTTTATTGGCCAACAGCATGTCGCCATAGAGCTGGTCAACGTCCGTCGCGGCCTCCATTGCGGCCAAGGTTGGGTGGCTGACCGCCAGCAAGCGTCCCGCAACTTCCTCACCCTTGACCACCAAGTTCGAGGCAGCGTCGCCTTTGCCAGCCTTCAACATCGCAGCGGCATCGCGGTTCATCGCCGCCAGTTTGGCCTCGTCCTCGCGGTATTCCGGCTCGGCCGTAGGGTCCGCCGGATGCGCGGCGACAGGGGGCGGAGCGCTTTGGCATCCGACCATCAAAAGCGCGAACAGGACTAGGCAACCGAGTTTCATGGGCACCTTCATTATGGCCCGCATCGTGTTACCATTCGCCACATGGCCCGCACTCTCGCGCTGTTCTTGTTCGTGGTTCCCGCCTTGGCGCAGGTACCGCCTTCCGGCGAGGAGACGCAACGAAAACAGCACGAATACACCGTCGCCAACTACACCAAGTTCGACCACCGCATCCCGATGCGCGACGGCAAGAAGCTGTTCACCTCGGTGTACGCGCCCAAGGACGGGACGAAGACATACCCGATCCTGTTGCAGCGTACGCCGTACTCGATTGGCCCGTACGGCATCGACAACTACCGCAATTCCCTCGGGCCGTCCGACAAATTCACCAAGGAAGGCTACATCGTGGTCTACCAGGATGTCCGCGGCCGGTATCTTTCGGAAGGAACCTTCGTGGACGTCTCGGTCCACAAGACCAAGCTCTCCGGCCCGACCGACATCGACGAAAGTACCGACACCTACGACACCATCGACTGGCTGGTGAAGAATATCCCGAATAACAACGGGCGCGTGGGCATGTGGGGCGTCTCCTACCCCGGTTTCTACGCGGCATTCGGCCTGATCAACGCTCATCCGGCGCTGAAGGCAGTTTCACCGCAGGCCCCGATGGGCGATGTGGGGAACGGCGACGATGCCTACCACAACGGAGCCTTCCACCTGGCCGCCAATTTCGGCTTCTATACGGGGTTCAAGCCCCGGGGCCCGGATCCGGAGCGCCCGGTGCGCAACCTGCCGTTCGACTACGACACATCCGACCAATACGATTTCTACCTCCGCCTCGGCCCCCTCGCCAACGCCAACGAGAAATACTTGCTGAACAAGAACGAGTATTGGAACGACATTCTGAAACACGACACCTACGACGAGTACTGGCAATCGCGCGCCCAAGCGCCCCACATGAGGAATACGACACCCGCCGTCCTGTTCGTGGGCGGCTGGTTTGACGCCGAGGACTTGTCAGGGCCGCTGAAACTTTTTCGCGCCGTGAAGGCGACGGGGCCCAAGGCTTCGAACACTCTCGTGATGGGGCCATGGAGGCATGGCGGGTGGTCCGGCGGCGATGGCGACAAGCTCGGCAACCTGTTGTTCGGCTCCAAGACCGGCGAGTTCTACCGCGAGAACATCGAGTTCCCGTTCTTCCAACAGAACCTCAAGAGCAAGGGCAACGGAATCCAAGCGTCCGCCGATGCCAAGGTCCCGGAAGCCTACGTCTTCGGAACCGGAATTGGCGAGTGGAAACGGTTCGAAAGCTGGCCTCCGCAGAACGCCACGGCCAAGACACTCTATTTTGGAGCCGGGGGCAAGCTATCGTGGCAACCGGCGGGTGCCGTCGGCAAGGACGAGTATGTCAGCGATCCGGCCAAGCCCGTCCCTGTGATCGGGGACATCGGCCCAGGCATGCCCGGCGACTACATGACATACGACCAGCGGTTCGCCGCGGCCCGGCCCGATGTTCTGGTGTATCAGACGGAGCCGCTCGTTGAGGACGTCACCATCGCCGGCCCGGTGACCCCGTCCCTCGTGGTTTCCACGACCGGCACCGACTCGGATTTCGTGGTGAAGCTCATCGACGTCTACCCGAGCGATTACCCCGATCCCGCACCGAATCCCAAGGGCGTCCACATGGGAGGCTACCAGCAGTTGGTGCGCGGCGAACCGTTCCGCGGCAAGTTCCGGAATAGCATGTCCAAGCCTGAGCCGTTTGTGCCGGGCCAAAACGCCAAGATCGAGTACGTGATGCCGGACGTCTTCCACACATTCCGCCCCGGACATCGGATCATGGTTCAAGTCCAGAGTTCGTGGTTCCCGCTGGTGGACCGCAATCCCCAGAAGTTTCTGTCGATCCCCCAAGCCAAGGCGTCCGACTTCCAGAAGGCGACCGAAACCGTGCACACCGGAGGACCGGGCGGGTCCTCGGTGCGCGTCTTGGTGATCCAGTAGCGGCTATTTCGGCAGGAAGGCGCGCACTGCCGGGTAAACCTCGGAGACGAACGCCGTCGCCGTCTTGTCGGCTTCGGCAACCCGACCGCCGCTCACCGGGACAACGACCCGCACCAGCGAGGTGTTGCTGCGGTGCTTCGTGATCGAGTCGCTGATCAGATAGAACTTGGCGGCGAACTCGTCCGCCACGACGCGACCGGAGGTTTGGTACCAATAGAGGACCAAGCTGGTCTCGTCACCCCTCGAAACGAGATAGCGGTTGACATGGATCATTTCGCCTCCCGCCTCGATCGCGACCTCGCCGCTTTCGGAAGGCTGGTAGCCATCGCCAGGGAGGCAGTTCTTGGGCGAGTGGGGGGACTGGCCAGTCCGCTGCGTTTGGAAATACGCCACGAACAAGTTGGCCGCGCCCTGCGGCCCCGAATACCAGCGCAGCAAGAGATCGTCGGCCCGCAGGATCGCAATGGTCTCGGGCTCCACGGCACCCTCGCGCGCGAGTTGGAAGGAACCCAGGTTGGCAGGAAAAGCCGCGAGCGGCGCAGGCAACGGCAACGCGTCACCATGGGAAGCCGAGTAGAACACCCCCGCCTGTACCAACAGAACGAGCGTCGCAACGCCCATTACACTACGCCCCGACTGGGTTGACATCCGGTCCCCCTTCCTGTCGCGGATGGCTTCCAGTCGCTCCGCCTTTTTCCAGCCTGACGGCAATGCGGATCAGAATCTGGTGCACGACAGCCAACAACGCGAATCCAACCATGAAAATTACGCCGCCCTGCGCCTCGTGGAAGACGCCCTCCGCCAACTCCGGATTGATCTCGGAGACAAGGCCCGTCATCGTCACGCGGCCCGCGTTGGCTGCAATCGCGATCGGAATCGTGGAGAAGAACAGCGCCACCCGCACCCAAGTCCGCTTCTCGGCAAAGTACCCGTAGACCAGTGAGAGGAACGTCAGTGTCAAGAGCGACCGAATGCCGCTGCAGGCCTCGACGACGTTCAACTTCTGGGAAGCCAGTTCCAAGACGTTGCCGGTGCGGATGACCGGCACGCCAAGTATGTCGATGGTGGCTTCAGCAACCCGGCTGGCGAGCAACTGCAACCGGAATGTGATCTGCGTGTAGATCACGGCCGGGATCGGCACCATGAAAAACAAGAGAAACAGCGGGAACGCCAATGCCTTGGTCAACTTCGAGCCGCCAATGAACAACACCGCCCCGATGACGGAGATGACGAAGGCCGTTCGGGAAAGGAATAGCTCTGCTCCGAGGGTGGCAATAAAGAGCTGGAATCCGGCCCACAGCATGATGGCCAAGCCCCACCAATTGGGTTGCCGCTCGATGGCGAACAGTTTGGCCCGCTCCTGCCAAATGATGTAAGCCGCGATGGCCGGCACAAAGAAACCGTGCCCCATGTCGTCGTCGGTTGACCATTGCATGACCAACGCATACAGGATGGGCGCGTAGCTGATGGCGAGAAGCAGTCCCACCCAAGCGAGTATCGGCCAGCGGAACGAACCGACCGGGGACGGATTCGCCCCCGCTCCGGGGGGCACTGTTGATGGCACTGCGGCGGGATTCATTTAGACGCACCTTCAGAATAGCATCGGTGAAAGAGCGCCCGAGCTACTTCGATTTCCCGGTTCCGGCGTCGGCGAAGACCTTGCGGGCCATGAAATCCACCACCTTGGCTTCATTCCGGCCGTTCTCGTAGTAGGCCGCCTTCAGCAACTGGTCTTTGCGCTCCAGAAGGGTCTCGCGGATCGATTGCTGGGCGCGGGGGTCGCTGAGGTCCCGTTGGCCCGCCGGTTCGCGGGAGATCATCTTGAAGATGCGGTAGCCATCGGGAGTGGGGATAATTTGGGAAATCTGGCCCGGAGGCAAGGACAGGATCAGCTTACGCAATTCCGGGCTGGTCTTTTCGAAGGAGGACTCCGGAAGAAAGCCCAGGTCGCCGCCGTTGGGCGTGGTTTGCGGGTCTTCGGAGTAATTCTGGGCGACCATGGCGAAGTCCTCGCCTTGACGGAGCCTGGTCTCGATGGCTTTGATCTTGCGGGCGGCCTCCTCCTGTGTCTTCGCCTTGTCGTTCTTGAGGTTACGGGCGTTGGGGTCGGGACGGTTGGTCACCACGATCTGCGCCATGTGGTACTGGGGCTCGGGGAGGTTGAACATGCCGCGGTTGGCGTTGTAGAACGCCGCCACATCCGTGTCGGTGATGTTGATCTTGGACGTGATTTCCTTGTTGAAGAGCTTCTTGACGCTTTCATCCTTGCGGATGCGGGCCTTGAGCTCGTCCAGCTTCAGCCCCCACTGGTCGAGTTGCTTTTGGAACTCCTCTTGGGTGTAGGGCGCCTTCAGTTCGTTGAGCCTCGCGTCCACATCGGCGTCGGTAGCCACCAAGCCGGCCTTCTCGGCACGCTGGAGCAGGATCTCGTTGTCGATCAGGGACCGGAGCACCTCCAACCGGCGCAATTGCACCTGGTCGGCGCTTTCGCCGTCGTTCTGCCCTGTGGGAAATTGGGACTTGTAGGTGCGCTCGACCTCGGCGTAGTAGACGGGTCTTCCATTCACTGTCGCAGCCACATCCGGGGAGGCGGAGTCCCCGCATCCAGACAGGATCGCCATGCCGCAAACCGTTGCGGCAAGGGCCGCGAATCGCAAGTGGGTCATCGGTGCTTTCTTCAACGCGCTGTTCTTCAATGTAGGTTTCATTATAATGATCGATACGACATGAGAGTTGGAATCATTGGAACGGGAGCCATCTCCCACAAGCACGCGCTGGCGTACAAGAACATCGGCTTCGAGATTGTGGCCTGCACGGACATCAATCCGGCCAACGGCGAGGCCTTCGCTGCCAAGTACGGGGGCGTCTTCCTGCCGACGTACGAGGAAGTTTGCCGCTACCCGTCGGTAGACTACGTCGACGTCTGCACCTTCCCCGACTTCCGCATGCAGCCGATCCGGATCTGCGCCGAGACTGGCAAGCACGTACAGGTGCAGAAACCGATTTCGACCAATCTGACCACCGCGCGGGAGATGGTCGAGACGGCCCGCGCCGCAGGAATCTTGCTGGGCGTGGTGAGCCAGCACCGCTTCGACGATTCGACAATGTTTCTGAAGCGCGCCATCGATGCGGGTCGGCTGGGCAAACTGATCCAAGCCGACGCGTATGTGAAGTGGTTCCGGTCGGCAGAGTACTATAGCCGCCCGATCAAGGGCAGCTGGGCGGTGGAAGGGGGCGGGGCGCTGATCAACCAGGCGATCCACCAGATCGACGTCCTGCGCTGGTTGGCCGGACCGGTGAAGTCGCTGTCAGCAATGTGGCAACTGGGCGCGCTGCACAAGATCGAGTCCGAGGACGTGGTCAACGCGCTGATGCGCTACGAGAACGGCGCGACGGGGATCATCCAGGCGTCCACGGCGATGTGGCCGGGTTACTCGGAGCGAGTGGAGATCCATGGCACCAAGGGGACCGCAATCCTGACGGGTGACAAGCTGACGCATTGGGACGTGCGCGACGACGAGGGCGAGCCCGCGCCGGTCGATACGACCGTGGCGTCGGGGGCGTCGGACCCGATGGCGATTTCGCTCGAGCCGTTCGAGCGCCAGTTCCTGGACTTCGCGGACGCGATCAGGAACAAGCGGAAGCCGCTGGTGGCGGGTGAAGAGGGGTGCGACGCGTTGGAGCTGGTGGAGCGGATTTATGCGGCTTGCCGGGCGGAGTAGGTCGGTCCTTGCTGTTGTTCTTACGATCAGGTGCAACCACGCCACAAATCGAGACGTGCACTGAAAACCTAGATCTTTGGCTGACACCGTCGGAGAAGCGGACGCTCCAGGCAGCGGCGAAGATCGCTAAACGCTCGGTGAGCGACTTTGTGCTTGAGAGCGGGCTGGCCAGGGCTGAGGAGATCACACCGGACGAAACTCGCATCGTCCTGGGACCTGCAGAGTGGGAGGCATTCGTTGGGGCGTTGGATGCGCCGCCGAAATACCATCCTGAAACGGCCAGATTGTTCTTAAATGGGACTTGGGCAGTCAGGCGGACCCTGGGAGTCAGTGAACCCGACCCGCCCCCTACTGCCCCCGCACCAGTGCATTGAAGAACAGTTTCAACGTCAAATAGCTCTGCGCGCGGTACTGCGGCCGCATCCCGAACAGGATGATGTGGCCGTTCCCCAACTTGGCGTCGATCAGCGCCGTCTTCCCCGCGATCTTCCCTTCCCCCAGCAGCCACCCCGACGCCAGCACCTTCGTGTCGGGATACTTGATCACTGCGGCCTCGTCGGTCTCCCAAGCCGGACTCGTCTCCATCCAGATCGGCAGATTCTCCGGCAATCCCTTTGCCAGCGGACTCGACCGGTCCAGCTTGGCGTTCAGCAACGAGCCCGGGCAATAGAAATCCTTCGCGGCTACGCCCTGCAGCACGTTCTTAGCCTTCACGCCCAGGTTCTGGATCGCATAACCGGATGCCTGGTTTAGGAACACGATGGTCCCGCCGTCGGCGGCAAACTTCTTCAGGGCCTCCGCCCCTTCGGCCCCAAGGCCACCCGCGTACTCAGGCGGCACGGCGGCTTCGCGGGCCCCGTCGGAGATCGTCGCTGGCACCTCATCGGCGAACACGATGGTGTCGAACTTGGCCCGCAGTGCCCCGCCCCGGATGTCAGCGTTGCGAAGGGTTGTGTACGCGAACCCGAACTCCTCCAGCATCCAGCGCGTCCAACCCTCGTCCATGTTGGCACGAAAACTCTGGTATAGGCCGACACGCGGTCGCTTAAACGACGTCCAGCCGGCACCAGTCGGCGCGGAGCCCACCGCGAAATCTCCCGCCTCGTTGCGCCAGACCGGCTTCCCAGTCTTCCATGCGGCGTTGGCCGCCTTCCAGCCGTCGGAGTCGGAGGCCTTGTACACCGCGGCGGGAGCGGGGCCGTTGATCGCCACAGATTTCAGGCCAGAGACCGGCTGGTCGACAATCTTCGACTCCACCCCGAACAACATCGGCAGCGTATGCGCCGTCACGTCGTACGGGCGCTTTGGCGGACCACCGGGATACAGCAGGTCCATCGGATAGTCCTGCTTTTCCAACAACGACTTGGCCCAGCCCGAATACGGCTGCTGGAACGGAATCACGTAGTCGCCGTTCGGAGCCTGAGAAATCTCCACCATCCCAAAGGCCAGCGTCTCAAGCATCTTACGGGTGGCACCGGGGTCGGTCTGGTTCTTCGAAATCACCGCGCCCCAGGGACTCGAACGCGCCACCTGGTGCTGCGCCACCTTGTAGAAGTTGCGCAACATGTCCTCGCGGTGGATCGCGGCGTTGTAGAGCAGGGACTCGAACGCCGTTTCCTGGTAGTTAATGATGTCCCGCAACCGCCACGTTCCGCCCTTCCACGGCTCCAAGTAGTTCCAACTGCGGGCCTTGGGATCGTAACCTAACGCGGTGCTATCGATTTCTTCGGGCGAGATTGTCACCGGGGTAGCCAATTTCACGCTGGCCGATTCAGTCAGGATCCGCAGCCCCCCGTGGAACGCCTGGTAGTGGCGCGAAGGGGTCCAGAAATCATACGCCGCATGAATCGCGACGCCGGTCTTGCCCGCCGCCGTCAGGTCGGACGCCATAGAGGTCCCCATCATGTTCATTTCCTGGGACAGGATCGGGTCGATGTTGGGCTCGATCGGGTCCAGCCATGGCGGGATGAAGATGCGCGAGGCGTTCGCACCCTGCTGGTGGACGTCGTAGACGATCTCCGGATGCCAGCCGTTGTGGAGCTTCGAAATGGTGGCGCGGGTTTCGGGCTGGGAGAAGATGTACCAGTCGCGGTTGTTGTCGTGCCCGGTGTACTTCTGGTAAAGCTCCGGCGGACTGGTGCCCTCCCACTTGGTGTTCAGGGTTTTGCGGTACCACTGGGTGACGATGTCGACGCCGTCCGGATTGATGCTGGGGACCAAGATCAGGATCGTGTTCTTGAGGATGGCATCGAAGCGCGGGTTGGACTCGGTCAGCAAACGGTAGGCGAACTCGACGGCGGAGTGCGTGGAGGCAACCTCGGTGGCGTGGATGGAACACGTCATCAGGATGACGTTCTTGCCTTCGCGGAACATGGCCTCGGCCTGGGCGGGCGTAGTAAGGCGCGGGTCGGCGAGGCGGCGCTGGATTTCCTTGTATCGGTCGAGGTTGCGGAGGGTGGCGGGGTCGGCGATGGTGGCCGCGATCATGGGGCGGCCCTCGGCGGTGCGGCCATACTCTTCGACGCGGATGCGGTCGCTGGACTTGGGCAGCAGCTCAAAGTAGGAGACGACTTTGGCCCAGTCGAGGAGGATGCGGTCCGCGCCGATCTTGTGGCCGAAATGGGATTCGGGCGTCGGGACCGCCGCGTACACCGGCGCGCACACCAATAGGGATAGGGCGGCCAAGCCGCGGAGGAGCTTCATAATTCCTATCCGCGATTATACGGCGGAAACGGCCTTGGCGAGCGGCATGAGCGACTCGACCAGCCAGCCGAGTTGCCGGTTGCCGTCGGTGTCGGAACAGTAGTCGGTAGCACCCGCTTCCAGCGCTTCGATCCATTCGGAGGTTTCGGGCACGCGTGCCACGACGACGAACGGGGTGTCGGGGTGCGTGTCGCGGAAGCCGCGGAGCAGCGGCAGGTATTGGGTTCGATCCGAGCCCGCGAAGACAATGTCGGCTTTGTCGAGGTCCTGTGGTTGGACCGGCGCGGGGCAGCGGTCAATGTGGTGGTGGCCTGGGGCCAGCGCGGTGCCGATCCGGTCTGCGGCGGCCTCGTCGAGGCCAACCATGAAAATGTTCGCCATTGGAAGAACTCCCTTCGGAAGAAAATCGCTCGGCCCGGAGTCTCTGGAGTCGGTCCGCCATGGACCGTTACCAGTATTCTCGCACAAAACAAGAATGAACGTCATTTAACAACGCGTTCAGATTCGGTTAATTATGCGCGGCGTCTTTATGTGCAGAGGCGAGAAGAGAAGCAGCCTCGGAAAAAGGAAGAACAAACGCCATGAAAACCATCATCCTCACTCTCGCCGCCGCAGCCCTGACGTTCGCGCAAACCGCCCCCGCCACGACCACGACGGCCCCAGCAGCCCCCCATTCCGCTCCCGCCCACGCGGCCGCAGCCAACGCAGCCCCCGGCCATGCAGCGGTGAAGCACGTGAAGAAGGTCGCCAAGACCGCCGTCGTGAAGCCCGTAGCCCTGCGCCACGGGAAGAAGCACGCAGGCCACAAGATCGCCAAGTAGTTCCGCCACCAAGAGCCAGCAACAAACAAGTTCCACAGACAGAAATCAAGGAGAAACGACCATGAAAACCATCATCCTCACCATCGCAGTCGCCGCCATGAGCTTCGCCCAGACCCCGGCTCCGAGCACTCCGGCGGCACCCGCCGCTCCGGCCAAGGTTGCCAAGAAGTCGGCCAAGAAGGTCAAGAAGACCGACGCCACCAAGGTGAACGCTGCCAAGCCCACCGCCGCGGTCACCCCGGTTGCCAAGTAGTACAGAATCCGAATCATCGAACGACATCAAGGAGAAACGACCATGAAGACCATCATCCTCACCATCGCCATCGCCGCCATGAGCTTCGCCCAGACCCCGGTTCCGGCTCCGGCCACCCCGGCGGCACCCGCCGCTCCGGCCAAGGTCGCGAAGAAGTCGGCCAAGAAGGTCAAGAAGGCCGACGCCACCAAAGCGAACGCTGCCAAGCCCACCGCTGCGGTCACCCCGGTTGCCAAGTAGTACAGAATCCGAATCATCGAACGACATCAAGGAGAAACGACCATGAAAACCATCATCCTCACCATCGCCATCGCCGCCATGAGCTTCGCACAGACCCCGGCCCCGAGCACTCCGGCGACACCCGCCGCTCCGGCCAAG
>CAIVPR010000094.1 GCA_903907865.1 uncultured Acidobacteriia bacterium | reverse complement strand
GAAGGCATCAACAGCCTCATTCAAGCCGCCAAGGCCAAAGCGCGCGGCTACCGCTCCGACAAGAACCTCATCACCATGATCTACCTCATCGCCGGCAAGCTCGACCTGAAGGTCCTACCCACATAAAACAGCGAAGAACCCATTCCACTGGCGTTCAGCACACGAGCCGCCTGGCGTGACAAACGAGGACCATCAGCATCCCGTCGGCGCAGCGGGACGTGCGCTATTGATGGAGACCCGGGTGCGGCGGCCTTTCACCAGCACAACGGCGTGACTTGCGCGTGCTCCTCAATAGAATGAACCGGACCGAGGTTTTGATATGCTGGAACTGTCATGCCGAGCTTGCCGCTACCTGTGAATGCGACACCGATGGAGTCAGCCGAAAGACCGGCACTGCAATCCCGGATGCCGGAGATTGCCACTATCCTTCAACGCCTCGGACGCATGATCCCCGAAGAAGAGTTGCGCACTGTCCCCAAGGATCTGGCGGGTCAGGTTGACCACTACGTGTACGGAACGCCGAAGCGGTGAACTTGGTTTTTGCGGATACTCTCTACTGGATTGCCCTGTTTGTACCCGGCGACTCCTGGTCGCAAATCGCCGCGGCAGTTGATCTGACGGGGGTGACGCTGGTCACAACGGAAGAAGTATTGGGGGAATTCCTGACTGCCGTTTCTTCCTACGGCGAACGAACCAGACACTTTGCCTGCATGGCCGTTCGGGAAATACTTGCCGATCCCGATATCGAGGTCGTCGCCCAATCGCACGAATCCTTCCTGGCCGGACTGGCCCTGTACGAGAGGCGCCCGGACAAACAATACAGCTTCGCCGACTGCATCTCCATGAATGTCATGCGGCAAAGGCGGATTCAACGGGTGCTTACGAACGACCGCCACTTTGCCCAGGAAGGCTTCGTCCGCCTCTTGGACCGCACAGCCTGAGGCACTTGCCAGTGGGAGCCGCCCGGCTCGGCCCGTCCCACCAGTCGTCTGCCATCGGCTCCGGCCACTGCGGCTCCATTGTAGGGCAGCCATTCTTGGCTGCCGCGACCTTTTAGGTCGCGATAACCGCACGACACGGGCACCAGCAGAAGTGTTGCCCAAATCCACAAAAGCCGCCCGCCGCAGCGCTCGCATAAGCACAATTGTTTGAGATCAAGGGCGTCGAAATCCCCAGGACATGCAGCGCGTGATGGCCATGGAAGCCGAACTGGAGTCCTCCGTACAAGCCGCCGGCACACAGCTCACAATGACCAGCAACACCCCGCTCGACAGATGCGCTGTCGAGGAGAGCCGGTCTCCGAAGTGCGCGCTTTACGTGACTACGATGACATTCTCGCCGCTATTCAGTTGCGCAATGTCGATGGAAGTGTGCGCCGCATCGGCGAGCGCTGTAAGCGATTCGAACCTCATGTGGCAGATAACTGGAATGCTAACCGTACTCTGCACTGTTTCGACCGCGGCCGGTTCGTCCGGTTCAGCGTCGCTATCGGCAAGTGCTGGAGCCTTCCTAGCGACGATCGCAGTGAACGTTAGTCGGGCCGTAAGCAGGAGGTGGGCGTATCCGTCACTCATCGTTGTGATAGTGGGTAAGTCGAAATCCGTGCTGTCGATGCCCTCAAGAATAGCGCTCGTGCCATCATCCGTCACAAACGTGAGCTTGCGGAATCGATCCGTAATCGCACCGATGATGTCCTCTTTGCGCTGTTGAACTGTTTGGAGGACTTGGTACGGCGCAGTTTGTTGGTCGCGTAGCGCGCAGATCGCAGCTCCCTTCTTAATTCTCTTATCGAACTGGATGCCGACTTCCGTGGGTGCCGTCAGCAGCAGTTCCTGTCTCACTTCGTTATTGATCCGAAGCTCCTTCACTGTAGCTAGGATGACTTTGTTATCGTGTGCAAACAGCAGCCGGTCGCCGAGTGCGATCATGCACGGATTCAGGTGACTAATAGCGACGTAGCCACCGTACGCGACCTCTTCAACCCGCCCGAGATGCGGGAGTTTGAGGTGGACCCCATCGTATGGACAGTTTTTGGCCTATCCTTAATGGTGGCGGCTGTTGAACATCAATGGGGGAAGGCGGCATGAGACCGCCATCCACTCCGGCCTTGGCTGGACGCTCGGGTCGCATCCCTTGACCAG
>CAIVPR010000093.1 GCA_903907865.1 uncultured Acidobacteriia bacterium | reverse complement strand
GCCCTGGTCTGGCCCCGGAGCCAGCGCTCAGGTTGCATCCCTGCAGAGCCCTATCCTCTGCTCCGGCCATCCCGAGTGTAGCCCGGTTGGGCCGATTCGTAAAGAGTGTAGTTGTCGTCGGTCGGGAGAAATAGTTGTCGCCAGCCGGGAAAAGTAGTTGACGCCAGACACTCGCTTTCGGGCTGGGTAGGAACTTGGTGGCCGTACCGGAATTGGCGGTGGCAAAGTTGACCACCGGAGCGCCGGGCAATTCCGCGGCGACATAACGAGGAGTCAGGCTGGTGACCCTATAGACCGCCTCGTCGCCGCGCACGGCCAGTACCGTGCGGAGCTTGTTCGTCCACTGGATCCTATTCTCCGCATAGAAGCCGACCATCGTATCGGCAAATCGATTCACATCGGTCGCCGCAGGCAGGACCGCCGTCAGGCCCGGGTTGGCATCGCATGCGTCAACCGGCGCGTCATCGCATGCGTTCACATCGGTCTTGTCCTTACGGACGCGGTTTTCCGTCCGATAGAGGCCGTTGTGGACCGAATCGTTGCGGACCTGAAGGCCGAACGTGTTTTCCACCCTGCGTCCGAACCATTCGCTGGCGATCGTGTGGTGCGCGTCCAGCCCAAACACCCAGCGCTTGTCCGTCTGCTCGAACTGATCGCCCTTGACCGGATCGTCGAGGTGGTAGGTGAAATCGGAAAACAGGTCGAGGTCGTAGTAGAAACCGTACACGGTGACCTTCGTTTTCGATTTGGCGCGCTCGCGGTGCCATTCGGCTTGCAGACTGTAGCGTTGCGAATTGCCGCCGTCGGTCGTGTTCAGCGAGCCGAAGAAGCCGACGAGCGGAGGTGCGGTGGAGGGGATCTGGTCGCTCGAGTTCCACTTTCCGTGGTAGCCGCGGGCCGTGATGCTGAAGCCGCGGGCGTCGTCGCCGTGGCTGTAGGTGACCAGTCCGTTGAACTTGGCATAGGCGTCGGGATGTTTCCACGGGCCGTTGTCGTAGTAGGCCTCTCCGCCGAACAGCAAGCTGCCCGAGCCGACGTTCCGCGACACGCCGAAGACGGTCCGCCCATAGCCGTTCATGCCGCCTTCCACCTGCAGGAAGTTCTCGGGAAGGGTCTTGAAGAATTCCAGGTGGGCCGAACCCGCCGAGCTAAAGTTGCCGACATCGGCGTAGTATGGACCTTTCTCGTAGTTCACACGCTGGACCAGCTCCGGGATGACGGTGTTCATGTCGGCGTATCCCTCGCCGTGCGCGTGCGACGGCAGGTTGAGCGGCATGTCGTCGATGAAAATGGCGAAATCCGTGCCGTGGTCGAGATTGAAACCACGAAGAAAATACTGGTTGGCCTTGCCGCCACCCGCGTGTTGGGTGATGATGACGCCCGGCACTGTTTCCAGCACCTCTCCCGAACGAAGAATGGGACGGGCCTCGAGTTCCCTTGCGCCCACCGTTCCCTGGGTAGCCGACTCGGCCAAGCCAACAAGATCGTCCTCGCGGCTCTGAATGGTCACCGTGCTGTTCACCGAGCTGACAACCAGGGAGACGACTAGCGGGGCCGTCGAGTCGCGTGGCCCGATGGTTACGGGAATCTCTTGGGTCTCAAATCCAGGATTGGATACCGACAGTCGGTAGTCGCCAGCCGGGAGTCCGGAGACAACGAAGGCTCCAGTCGTGCTCGAATGTGCCGTGAATAGTAGGGTTCCGTTCGTGCTGAGTACCTGCACGGTGGCCCCGGCAATGGCGGCACCAGACGCGTCAATAATCGTTCCGTGCAACTGGGGTGGCTTTGCGGTCTGGTTGCCCGCGGCCGCTGGATGTTGTGGGGGCTGGGCCTGGGCTGGGGCTTGGGCTGGCGAAGCGAAGCAGGCAAACAGCAGTGCTATCAGTAGGCGAAGCATGGACCCTCCATAGTGCTACGAAAATCAAAAACGTGCTACCGGTCAAGCTGGATCGTATCACGATTCTTCATAGTGTGCTACGTTGAGGACCGCAGATCAGATTGGAGATCGCAAGCTTTTTTGTGCGGGGAGGCCGAGATGGGCAATGCCACTTACTTTTCCTGTCGGTGTCGGCTGCATCCAACGGGGGATGCAAGCAACCTGCGCCTTGCGGCACATGAAGCGGCTCTTCTCAACAGCGGACGTCCAGCCGCGGCTCGTGCGCTGAACGCCACCTCGCAGCCAAGATGTGCGGGGCGTCGGTTGCGCGGCAAATTGTCGCACTCCGGAAGGGTCGGGTGGTGCGACAAAATCCGCCGCGCGGGCGACGTTGCAGGCCAATAGAAATGGCGGTTGTCTGCGCTTCACCGGAGAAGATCGTTCGTTCACCCGCTGGGTGAACAACTGCCGCATAGCTCGAACAAACACTCCCTTGCGGTCATGGCTCGGCAACGGGCTGATGCCGCAGACCCCCGAGCTAGGTTGAGAGCAAACAAAACCAGGCCGGTGAAACTGCGCAACCCTGCCATCACGGTTGGGAAGATTTGGGCTTGACACCGGGATTCAATCACCCTATACTAGATCTTGTTAGTAGACTTTTATCCAGCACCACGGCACCTTGGGTTTGCCTCGCTGGACAGACTGCCCGGATTGCGGTCGTGAATTGCTACTCCCAGGATTTCCATATGTCTATCGTACTAATCTACAATCCGTCTAGCGCGAAATCGCTCGCCCTCCCCTCCTTGACCCGTCATTGTTGTTGCTAGCAGCCCGTGGCAATAGCCGCTCCCTCGCAGCCGCAGCTCGGTAACGAGTTGCTCGACCTCCCCATGCCCCCCTGTGCCGGATGATCGCGCCGCCTGGGCCGACGTCCCGGACCTGTTCAAGAACAAGAAAAGGAGATTGACGATGGAAAGTGAAGCAGAACTGATCCCGCTGATTGCCCGGCTCTCGCACCAGTCGAGAAGCCTGGAGGAGGCAATCGAACTGTTCCAGACCGCGCTGACGGGGGAGATTGGCGACTCCATCCTGGTCGTCGAACCAGTGAACGGCGGATCGTCGCCCTTGGTGGGCGAGGTGATGGCACGCTTCATGGAATCCCGCGTTTTCCCATTCCGCGGACTCTACACGGCACCTCTTCTTGTGGGAAACAGGAAGGTCGGTCGCCTGGTGGCCTGTTTTGGTTCTTTCGGTGCCCCGGGCAAAGCTCTTTCCGGCCTGACTGAACACATTGCGCAACAGCTGGGGGAGATCCTTGGCAGAACCAGACGGACACTGGGCCCACAGGTGGTCCCGATCTCCGTTTCACAGACAAAGGCGGCATGAGGAACATGGCAGCCAACAGTTTTCGGTCAGCAACGCGCCATCGACACCGCGACCTCGTTCTCTCCCACGACCACACTCCGCGTCCGTTCGCGGCCAATGCCAAAAGACGGCACGAACCGCAGGTCCAAATCGACGTGCGGCAAGAGGCGGACGCGCCTGTCAGGGCGCTCCTGGTGGTGGCGCATCCGGACGACGAATCGGAATGCGCGGCCCTTGTGTATCGGATCACGCACGAACTGGGCGGCGTGGTGGATCAGATCGTGGTGACCAATGGCGAAGGCGGACACCAGTACTCCGCCCTGGCCGAGGCCTACTATCGGTTGCCGCTGAATCCGGACAGGGACGGTCAAGAAGCCCTCGCGGGGATCCGGCGCGACGAATTGATCCGGGCTGGCCGCATCCTGGGCATCCGGCACCATTACTTCCTCGATCAAAAAGATACGGGCCCGACACTCGACCCCTCAGCCGGACTCGGCGATTGGGACATCGCGACGATACGGCGCCAACTACAGATGCTGTTGGGTCTTGAAAAATACGACCTCGTGTTGTTCCTGATGCCCACGCCCGACACCCACGGCCACCACAAGACAGTGGCGGCGCTCGCGCTGGAAGCGTTGGCGGGTCTGGAAACAGCGGAGCGCCCGGCAGCAGTGGGCGTTCAGACGGCAAGGACCGGAACCGGGCAACCCGAAAACTTCTCGGAACTGGAAGGTTATCCGCTGACGCGCACGACCAGCCCCGAGCCAACGTGGAGCTTTGACCGCAGCACCCCGCTGGCCTGCCATCCCGCCATCGAGTACAGCATTGTCGTCAATTGGGTGATTGCCGAGCACAAATCCCAAGGACTCTTCCAAATGGAATCCGGGAAGAGGAGCCACGAACACTTCTGGCTCTTCGAGGCTGGCGGCGAGGCCGGCTCGCGGCGCTGGAGAGAGTTTCTTCAACTGGTTGGGCAGACGGCAGCGCAAGAGAAATAGAGCATGCAAGAGCGCAAGACGAGACCAAAGCCATTCCAGCAGAGCCTGTCAGCCCTCGCGCAGGTTGCCACGCGCGAAACCGGTGCAGAAGGATACGCGTTTTTCAGGAGGCATGCGGAGACCTCCGTTTTGGTCCGCCAGGAAGCGGACGGCGCAACCATACCGGAAGAGGCAATCGGTGGGCAGAACACGGACCCGGTGATCGCCGCGTATTCGCTGGGCACCGACGGCATTGTCGCGTTCACCTTTCGTGACGGCAGTGAATCGCGGCTCGCGAGGACGCGACTGGACGGGTTCGTTCCCGCCATTGAAGCCGTTTGGACCGCAGCCGGGAACGCTTGGCAGAACTCATTGCTGGCCAGCCAGATAGCCGATCTGGAGGCCAGGCTGATGGACTCGAAAATCGCCGACCGCGTGCGGGGTTTCCTGAAGACCGGCGGAGATCCAAACGCCCTGGATGCCATCGCGCGCCACGTGGACGGGGTACTGCGCCCGGCACCCACGCGACGAATCCTGGAGCAGCTCTCACGAGAGCTGGAGGAGGCGGTGGAGGAACGCCGCCTCACGAACAGGGCCAAAGCAATCCTCCAGATTCAGCACGGCATGTCGGAGGACGAGGCGCACATGCATCTCCGACAAACAAGTCGGCGGTCGAGGAAGAAGCTGCGGGAAGTCGCCGCCGACCTGATCGACAGCCACCCGGCGGAACGGAGCCGGGTACCGAGCATGCAATAGCAGCGCCGCTTTCGCGCTGTGTTTTCAATTTTTCCGACTAGCCTTCCCGAGTCCGCTGCCAGCGTGATTCAGGAGGTCCCTAACTGGAAGGCTCCATGAGCAGCCTTAGTCCCGCTACGACGAACCGAACCAAATATTCAGTGACATCGAGGAGACTCATGAAGTTTGTTATTTCACTAACCGCACTCGCGGCCCTTGCCTACGCACAGACGTTCCAAGGCAGTTTACGCGGCCGCATTCTGGACCAAAGCGGGTCCGCGACATCGGCCGTCAAGATCACAATCGTCGACGAGGCCACGCACGCGACCCGTTCGACGGTCACCAACGGGCAGGGTGAATATGCCTTCACCGCCCTCACCCCGGCCACCTACTCCCTCACCGCCGAAGCCGCCGGTTTCCGGACGCTGACGCGCACGGGGGTGGCGGTGGCAACGCAGGCCTCCATCGCGCTCGACCTAACGCTGGAACTGGGCCAGGTGAGCGAGACCGTGAATGTGGTGGACGACGCGCCGCCGCTTGAGACCGCCTCCGCCTCGACGGGCCAGGTGATCGACAAGCAGCAGATCACCGACCTGCCGATTTTGGGCCGGAATCCCTTCTTCCAGGCAAAACTGGCACAGGCCGTGGTCTTCGTCCCCAACCCGAAGATGGGTCGGATGCAGGATCAGAACGCGAACTCGCAGGTCTCGATCGCGGGTGGTCCGGTGCGGACGAACAACGTGCTGGTGGATGGAATCTCGATCACCGATTCGAACAACCGCGCGGTGTTCGTGCCTTCGCCCGAAGCCGTGCAGGAAGTGAAACTGCAGGCCAGCACCTACGACGCCGAAACGGGCCGCACGGGGGGAGGCACGTTCAATTCCGTGCTTCGCTCCGGAACCAACAACCTCCACGGCAGCGCGGTGGGCCACATCCGGAAGACGGAATGGCTGGCGAACAACTTCTTCTCCAATCGCGCCGGTCTGCCCGTCGCGGACCAGCCCTTCAAGGATTGGGCGGGCTCGCTCGGCGGACCCGTGGTACTTCCCAAACTCTACAACGGCCGCAACAAGACTTTCTTCTTCCTTGCCACCGAGGCTTATCGCCAACAGGACGGGTCGAACTCCGCACTGTCGGTGCCGACGGCGCTGGAACGGATCGGCGATTTCTCCCAGAGCTTGAGCACCAAGGGCACGAAGCAGCTTGTCTACGATCCGCAAAGCACCACGTCCACCGGGGCGCGCACCGCGTTTGCGGGCAACGTAATTCCGCCCAGCCAGGTGAGCGCGGTCGGCTCCAAGCTTGTCTCGTACTATCCGCTGCCGAATACCTCCACTCCCTATTACGGTGCGGCGAACTTCAACTTCACCGGAGGCTATCCCAACCGCGGTGACCAATACACCTTGAAGGGCGACGAGCAGTTTGCGGACTGGCTACGCGTCTCAGCCTCGTACGTCCACCAGAAGACGGGCGAAACGGGCTCGCCGTCAACCTTCGGCAACATTGCCTCGCCCGGACAGAGCCTGTTGTTCCGCCGGATCGACGCGACGCAGGCGAATGCCACAGCGACATTGAATCCGACCACGGTACTCGCGGTGCGGTGGGGATTCAACCGGTTCTTTACCACCTCTTTCCCTACGGCGAGCGCAGGGTTCGACCTCGCGTCGCTGGGACTGCCGCAGTCTCTCGCCAGCGTGACGCCCAATCCCGCGTTTCCGGCAATCACGATGGGCGACCTCACCAGCTACGGTGGTGGCACGACGACCAGGGATGTCTACTACTCGCGGGCCTTCAACGCGACGCTCTCGAAGTTCGAGGGCAAGCACAGCCTGAAGGCGGGCTTTGATTTCCGCACCCTCCACGACGCCGGAACACCGGCCGTGGGCCCCACCAGCCTCGGCTTCACCGACGTCTTTACGCGCGCAACGCCGCAGACGGCAACAGCCGGCACGGGTGCCAGCCTTGCAACGCTTCTGCTCGGCTACCCGACGAGCGGCACCATGAACATCGTCACCAAGTTCAATGACTATCTGAGCTATTGGGGAGGCTTCGTTCAGGACGACTATCGCATCTCCACCAAACTGACAGTGAACGTCGGATTCCGGTTCGAGCATGAATCCGGCATTCAGGAAGGGAAGAACCAGTTGATCAGCGGCTTCGACGCGACAGCGGTCAACCCGCTGCAGCAGAAAGTCCAAGGGATCAATGTCAATGGCGTCGTGAAGTACGCAGGTGTCAACGGCAACCCCACGCACACGGGCAATCCCTTGGGGCTCAAGCCTTCGCCGCGCATCGGGCTTGCGTACTCCCTCGACGGCAAGACGGTGGTTCGGGGCGGCTACGGAATCTACTGGGCGCCTTCGTTCTTCAGTTTCCAGAACGCCATCGGGTATTCACAGAGCACCTCCATCGTGACATCCACCGACGGCAACTTCCATCCGGCGGCGACGCTGGCCAACCCCTATCCGAATGGCTTGGTGCAGCCCACAGGCAACTCGCTGGCCGGGCTTTCCGGTGTCGGCCAGGCGATCACCGTGTTCTCGCCGAGTTCGCAATCGGCGGGCTACGTGCAGGAATACTCGCTTGAAGTGCAACGGCAGTTGCCTTCGGCGTTCGTGGTGACCGTGGGGGCGCTCGGTTCGCACTCGTTGCACCTCAACGAGAGCGGCCTGAATATCGACCAGTTGAATCCATCCAACTTGTCGCTGGGTTCCGCCTTGACGCAGAGTGTGCCAAATCCCTTTTATAACAACGGGGGGACGGGCACGGTCGGTACCGCGAACGTGAGCCGGGCACAGTTGCTGCTGCCGTTCCCGCAGTACACGTCGGTGACGTTGTCGAACTCGGACACGGGATCCGGTCGCTACTACGCGGCATACTTCCGGGTACAGCGACGGCTCGCCAACGGGCTCACCCTACTCGCATCGTATACGTGGTCCCGTGGCAACACGGACGTGCTGGGCGTCAGCACGGCGGGTGCCGCGCAGATCACCTCCATCACCGGCGCGCAGAACTCCTTCAACAAGCGGGCCGAGTGGAGCCTGGCGACGCAGGACGTGCCGAACCGCTTTACCACGGCGGTGACCTATGAACTGCCGTTTGGGAAAGGCCGGCGGTTCTTGAACAGCGGCCGCTTGCTGGATCTGGTGGTCGGCGGATGGTCGGCAAACGCGGTGGGAATCGTGCAGAGCGGGTTCCCCTTGGCGGTTACGCAGCCGAATGCCAACAGCGTGTTCGGGGCGAGCTACCAGCTTCCCAACGCGACCGGCCTGGCGCCGGCGACTAGCGGGTCTGTCGACTCGCGTATTAGTGGCTGGCTCAATCCTGCCGCCTTCAGCCAAGCCCCGGTTTTCACGTTCGGCAACATCAGCCGCTTCCTGAATGTCCGCGGGCCTGGCCTGTACAACTGGGACGTCTCGGCGTTCAAGAGCTTCACGATTCTGGAGAACATCAAGGCGCAGTTCCGGGCCGAGGCTCTGAATGCCACAAACACGCCCTACTTCGGCAACCCCAACACCACGCTGACGAACAACCTGTTCGGAACAATCACCAGCCAGATCAACAACCCCCGGCTGGTTCAGCTTGGCTTGCGGTTTACCTTCTAACAAGTTGGTTAGAGGCGGTGGTGGCGGCAAGCGATCCACCGCCTCTTCATGACCAAGCCAGCAGCGGGAACCCCTGAAACTCCGAACAAGAGAGAACCGAACACCATGAAGAAGGGTTCTTCGCTGTTTTATGTGGGTAGGACCTTCAGGTCGAGCTTGCCGGCGATGAGGTAGATCATGGTGATGAGGTTCTTGTCGGAGCGGTAGCCGCGCGCTTTGGCCTTGGCGGCTTGAATGAGGCTGTTGATGCCTTC
>CAIVPR010000092.1 GCA_903907865.1 uncultured Acidobacteriia bacterium | reverse complement strand
CGGGTCCGACTTCGACGAATACGAAAACAACCTCCTCGACACCATGGCCCTCTCCGCCTGGCGCCGCATGCGCGCCGTCGGCATGGAAACCGCCGCCGTTACCCTCCAAATCAAATCCAACCGCGACTTCGCCGGCACTTCCCCTGACACCGGCACTGCCACCTACCAAGCCTTCGCCGCCCTGCTCTCCAACAGCCCGGCCTTCGAACTCGTCCTTCGCTACGAGGCCCGCCACGCCCGCGCCTACGAACGCGCAGCCAAAGCCCTCCGCGACTACCGCAAGGGCACCGGTCGGGATATCCACGAGAACAACCAAACGAACCCGACCCCCGCCCCCGATCCCCCCACCCAACCCGACACCCCATCCGAGCCGCGCGCGCAAGCAAGCGTCCCCAACCTCCCAACCGACGCCGTCCCGTCGCACAAAGCGCAACCCCAAGACCAGCCAAACGAACCCGAGCCCCACCCCGCCCCGACCGTTTCCCACGCTCCCAACAACCGTTCCGCCCGCTGGCATAAGCGCCAAGCCCGCCTCGAAAGGCGCAGAAAGTAGCCCCATGCGCCCCGAAACCGTTGAATTCCGCCCCTTCAACCAGCGAGCACACCACCCGTGCGTCCAAGTCCTGGTCCAATCCTTCGCCCTGGCCCTGGCCTGGCTCCGCCCCCTACGCCTGCGGCACCGACCGCGTCTGCGCGCCCGGCGCAATCCCCTTCGCCAAGCACGTATCCCGGATGGCCTCCATCGCCTCCACGATAATCGGGTACTGGAATTCGCCCGGAACGCCCATCGAGATCGAAACGTCCGCCGGTCCGATCAGAACCGTGTCAATGCCTGGCACCAAGGCGGGTCAGTCATTTTCGGTCGGACTCCTAAAGCCGGTCACAGCGAATCTCAGAAAATCGTCTCAGTCTTTTCAATGACTTGCAGCTTTCAACCGCCCAAACCGCCTCCGCCCCGGTCCATAATCTGAATCGAAGGAGGCTCCATGCCAAACACAATTCCCAACTTTCCCCCCCGCGAGGTGGCCCCATGGACCTGGTAGGTCTCAAGGCGTCAACCGACGCGGTTATCGCGCAGCTCCCCGGCCTCGAAGGCTTCGTCGAAGACGTCCGGCTCAAACTAACTGATTCCGTGAAAAGCGTCGTCGACGACGCCATGAAAGGTCTCGCCGACGGCATCGGCCAAATAGTCGGACTCGGCCAAAGCATCGACGGGTTGACCGTCGATTTCGAGGTCGAACCGATCTCGATACCCGCGATCAAGGCGAAAATGACCGTCAGCATGCCGCTGAAGTTCACGCCGCCGGCAGCGCAGTAGCCGAAAAAATCCGCACCAACTCGGGCTGGCGCTGTCCAGCCAGAACGTCCGCCAGCGTCCACCTGTCAAGCTGGGCCAGGAAGACCTTCAACCCTTCCATCAAATACCCCTTTAGGACGCATGCCCCGGCAATCGGGCATGTGTTCGTCGCGGGGTCGAAACACTCCACCAGCACCAGATTCGGTTCGGCGTCCCGTACCACTTGTCCGAGCCGAATCTGTTCCGGTGCCTTGGCCAGCCGGATTCCCCCGGTCCTCCCCGCCGAAGCATGGACGTAGCCCGCTTCGGCCAACGTCTGGACCACCCGCACCAGATGGTTGCGGGAGATCCCGTAGGCCTCGCTGATCCGCTTGGTCGACACGGTTTCGGATGGGTGCGCGCCAAGGTAAATCAGGGTGCGCAGGGCGTAGTCTGCATGAAGGCTGAGTTGCACGGGTCTTTTGATCCCAGTATCGCGTTACGCAGCAGACGGCAAGAAGGCGTCTGCATGGATTTCGCGCATTGCCGCCCCGGCCAGGAATATCTTTCGTTTCAATAGCTGGACAACCGCCGGATCTCCGCAGACGAAAGCCCGGTACCCATCGAGCTTCGGGATGCTGCCCGCGACAGCACGTTCGATCGGGTCCGTAGTGGGCGTGTACGTAAAGTTGGAATGGGCTGCGGCGAGCGCGTTGAGTTCATCCACCAAGTAGAGCCCCTCCGGTCGAAGCGCCCCGTGGAATAAATGGATCGGCCCCCGGTGGCCGCACGCCAAGGCATCCCGGACGATGCCGTAGAGCGGGGCCAAACCCGTGCCGGTCCCGACCAGCAGCAGGGGTTGGTCCGGACGCCCCGGGACGTAGAAACATTCGCCCGACGGCCCTTGGATCCTCACGGCGTCGCCCTCATGGGCATCGTCGAACAGCCAAGTGCTCATTTGCCCGTTCGGCATCCGGCGGACATGGAGTTCCAGCGGACCGTCCGACGGGATGCTGGCAATCGAGTAGCTCCGCGCCAGCGTATCGCCTGCGATCAGGGTCAGGTACTGTCCCGCCCGGAATTCGAATGGCCCGTCCAGTACCAGCCGAACCTGGAGAACATTCCCGCTGAGCGGCACGAGCGACGCGATCCGGGCCGCCACTCGGATGTCGCCCGCCGTCTCCCCAATCTCGATGTCTTCTGTCGGGCGGCAAACGCAAGGGAGGAAATAGCCGCGCGCACGCCAAGCGTCCTTCAAACCGATTTGCGAGACTTCCGGCACCTGGCCGGAAACCGCCCGCAACATACAGGAACCGCAGCTGCCGGTCTTGCAGGCGTGGACTGCCGGGATGTCGTGCCGAAGCAGCCCGTCGAGAACGGTTTCCCCCTGCGCCAGTTCGCAACTGCGGTTCCCGAATGTGACGGTCGGCATCTAGCGCCCCAACACGTCGGCGCGGGTGGACTCGGCAATCGCCGCCACCTGCTGGATGAGGTCGGGCGCCACGCCCAGTTCGGCCAGGGTTGCGCCCAGGTGGCCGACAATCGCGTCGAAGTGCGCGTCGTTCAGCCCGTTTACCACTAGGCGTGCATGCGCCGTCCGCATGTCCTTGCCGGAATAGTTGTGGGGACCGCCGAAGGCCATCGTCAGGAACGCCTTCTGCTTGGCGCGCTGGCGGTCCATGTCGACATCGTCGAAGAAGTGCGCTACCGTATCGTCCGAAAGGACCTTCCGGTAGAAGGCGTCGACCGCGGCTTCCACGGCCGCTTGGCCGCCGAGTTGTTCAAAGAGGGGCTTGTGGGGGTTGCCATATTATGCATTTAGAATGCATCTTTTGGCCGCCCCCTGTCAAGCACTGGCTCTGTTTTTTCTTGCGACCGCGCTCCTACAGCGCCGCGATCAGCCCCGCCGTCACGTCCGCCGTCCGCGCCGACCCGCCCAAGTCCGGTGTATGCAACCCCTTGTCCGCCGCAACCTTCTCGATCGCCCGCATCAGCCGGTCCGCCGCAGCCTGCTCGCCCAGGTGCTCCAGCATCATCTGGCCCGACCAGAACGTCCCGATCGGATTCGCGATCCCCATCCCCGTGATGTCGAACGCCGACCCGTGGATCGGCTCGAACATCGACGGAAACTGCCGCTCCGGATTCAGGTTGGCCGTTGGGGCGATCCCCATCGACCCCGCCAGCGCCGCCGCCAGGTCCGACAGGATGTCGGCATGCAGGTTGGTCGCCACAATCGTGTCCAGCGACCGCGGTTTCATCGTCATCCGCACCGTCATCGCGTCCACCAGCATCTTGTCCCAGGTCACATCCGGGAACTCCAACGCGACCTCGGCGGCGATCTCGTCCCACATCACCAAGCCGTTGCGCTGGGCGTTCGACTTCGTCACCACGGTCAGGAACTTGCGCGGACGCGACTGCGCCGTCCGGAACGCGAAGCGCATGATGCGCCGGACGCCCGCACGGGTAAAGATCGCCACCTCGGTCGCGACCTCCTCGGGATGCCCCCTGTGCGACCGGCCGCCCTGTCCCGCGTATTCGCCCTCGGTGTTCTCGCGGACGATCACCCAATCAAGGTCGCCAACCCCGGCATTGCGCAGCGGGCTCTCGATCCCGTTCAGGATGCGCGTCGGACGCACGTTCGCGTACTGGTCGAAGGGCTGGCAGATCGCCAGGCGCAGACCCCAAAGCGTGATATGGTCCGGGAGGTCGGGCGCGCCGACCGAGCCGAAGTAGATGGCGTCGAACGGCTTCAACTGCTCGAGCCCGTCGGCGGGCATCATCGTGCCCGTGCGCTTGTAGTAGTCCGAGCCCCAGTCGAAATGCTCGAATTCCAGTGTGAAACCGCCGTCCAGCGCGGCCAGTGCGGACAAGGCTTCGACGCCCGCCGCCACGACTTCCTTGCCGATTCCGTCGCCTGGAATGGCGGCAATCCTGTGCTTTCTCATGTACTTATAGGATACCGGTGGCCAGCCGACCGGGTGTGAGAATGTGGGTAGAGAATGTCCCACGGCATACCCAATTTGCGCCTCCCCGTCATCGGCGCGCCCCTGTTCGTGATCTCGAATCCGGATCTCGTGATCGCCCAGTGCACCTCGGGCATCGTCGGCTCGTTTCCGGCACTCAACGCGCGCCCGGCGGAACTGCTCGACGAATGGCTGCACCGGATAACCGAGGAACTGGCTGCCTGGGACCGCAGCCACCCCGACCGCCCCGCCGCGCCCTTCGCCGTCAACCAGATCGTCCACCGCAGCAACGACCGGCTGGAGCACGACCTCGCCCTCTGCGTAAAATGGCGCGTCCCCATCGTCATCACCTCGCTCGGAGCCCGAGAGGATCTGAACACCGCCGTCCACAGCTATGGCGGCATGACGCTGCACGATGTGATCAACGACCGCTTCGCCCACAAGGCCATCGAAAAGGGGGCCGACGGGTTGATCGCCGTCGCCGCCGGTGCTGGTGGCCACGCCGGGACCCTGTCGCCGTTCGCCCTGGTGCAGGAGATCCGGACTTGGTTCCAAGGGACTCTCGCGCTTTCCGGGTCGATCGCCAACGGTCGTTCGATTCTGGCGGCGTTGGCGATGGGGGCCGACTACGCCTACATCGGCTCGGCCTTCATTGCCACGAGGGAGGCCAACGCGGCGGAGGCGTACAAGCGGATGATCGTCGATTGCGCCGCCGACGACATCCTCTACACCAACGTCTTCACCGGCGTCCACGGGAACTACCTGAAGCCGTCCATCGTAGCGGCGGGGATGGACCCGGAGCACCTGCCGGAGAGCGACCCCTCCAAAATGAACTTCGCCAGCGGTGCAGCCCACAAGGTGTGGAAAGACATCTGGGGTTGCGGGCAGGGAATTGGGGCCATCCACGATGTCCCCCCCGCAGCCGAGCTTGTTGATCGGCTCGCCAACGAATTCGAGGACGCCAAGCGGGCTCTGGGCGCGCGCTGCTAGCTGAAACTTTTCCTTCCATCCAGCGTCCCGATTTGCTACAATTGCAACAAGCTTTCCTATCCGGGGTAGTCACACAGAGCGCCGCAACGCAATCGGCCCGTCCCCTGAATCGATAAGCGAGTTTTGCGCCCGCGCAAAACCACAAGTTCTCGTTCAGCCCTCCGTCAGGGCCCATCCTCCCAGTCCCAGGCAGCAATTCGCCAGCCCAAGTCGGCCCTTCGACCCCGCGCGTCCAGCCAGCACCACCTGCACCAAGGGAAACTCAATCGAAGAGGAGACAGGAATGAAACGAGCACGTTCGCCGCGCCCGGAACACGGGTCGTCGGCAGCACTACTGACAGCATTGCTTCTAGCAGCAGCACCCGGACTTTTCGCCCAGTCCTACCAGGGTGCCATTCGCGGTTCGATCACCGACCAGCAGGGCTCTTCCATCGCGGGAGCCAAAGTTACCCTGGCCGACGACAAGACAGGAACCTCCCGTTCGGCTCTCTCCAACGACAGCGGCGGCTACGACTTCTCGCAATTGGTCCCGTCCGCCTACACGATCACGGCTGAGAAACCGGGCTTCAAGAAGGTGGAGCGCAAGAACATCGTCCTCGGCACCTCGGACTCCCTCTCCATTGACCTCAAGCTCGACGTCGGCTCCGTGTCCGAAAGCGTCCTCGTTACCGAGGAAGTTCCGCTGATCGAAACTGCGACCGCCTCCGAAGGCCAAGTCCTCGACAACCAGAAGCTTGTGGAGCTGCCGAACCTCGGTCGCAACCCCTTCATGATGTCGAAGCTGGCGCAGAACGTGATTCAGGTCGGCAACCCCGCTTACAATCGCATGCAGGACCAGAGCGGCTCCTCGTCGATCTCCATCGCGGGCGGCCCGGTCCGCGGCAACAACTACCTTCTTGACGGCGTGCCGATCACGGACGCCACCAACCGCGCGATCATCATCCCGTCGCTTGAAGCCGTTCAGGAAGTGAAGGTCCAGGCCAACACCTACGACTCCGAAATGGCGCGCACCGGCGGCGGCATGTTCAACACGCTGATCCGGTCGGGCGGCAACCTGCTCCACGGCAGCGCTTACGGCCACATGCGCCAGACCAGCTGGGACGCCAACAGCTTCTTCAGCAACGCCGCCGGCATCCCGATCACCAACCAGCCCAACCGCACATGGGGCGGCAGCCTCTCCGGGCCCATCTTCATTCCCAAGGTGTACGACGGCCGCAACAAGACCTTCTTCTCGTTCGCGATCGAACAATACGACGACACGCAGTCCGGTTCCTCCACCTTCTATGTGCCAACGGCGCTGGAAGTAGCGGGCGACTTCTCCAAGACGGTCCTCAAGGGCGGCGCGCCCATGGTGATTTCAGACCCCTTCACCCACAACCCCTACCCCGGCAACAAGATCCCGACCAGCGTTTTGAACCCGGTCGGCGTGAACATCGCCAAGACCCTGGTCTCTCCCGCCACCACCCCCGCCTACTACGGCGACCAGGACCTCACCGGCTCG
Organism: uncultured Acidobacteriia bacterium; assembly: GCA_903907865.1. Taxonomy (GTDB): domain Bacteria; phylum Acidobacteriota; class Terriglobia; order Bryobacterales; family Bryobacteraceae; genus BOG-234. The sequence goes on along the minus strand of CAIVPR010000092.1, from coordinate 65,101 downwards.
GCCCAGTTGAAGTCCCACGCCGCACAGAAGGTCTTCAAGGGAGACGAGACGTTCTTCAGCTGGTGGCATGCCAGCGCCTCCTACGCGCGCTACTATTCGCTCGAACCCGGCAACACATGGTTCAAGTCGATCTCCTCACCCGACCAGTGGCGTCTTCAGCGCCGCGTCGATGCCACCGCCATCAACAACATCTTCACGGTCTCGCCGACCACCATCCTGACGGTGCGCTATGGCATCAACCGCTTTCCGAACTACGGCTACAAGGTCAGCCAGGGCTTTGACCTGACTTCGCTGGGCTTGCCGGCGTCCTTGGCCAGCCAGTACCAGAATCCGACCTTCCCGATCGTCAGCTTCAGCACCGCCTACAGCCTCGGTACCAACAACAACTTCTTCTACGTGCACGCGTCGAAGAACTTCTCCACCTCGGTGGCGAAATATGTGGGCAAGCACAGCTTGAAGGCCGGTTTCGACTACCGCCGGATCGCCGCCGTCGGCGACGACTTGGACGGCAGCAACGGCCAGTTGCAGTTCACCTTCAACGGAACCTTCACCGGCAACGAAATCGCCGACATGCTGACCGGCTACCCCTACTCCGGCAACGGCTACCTGCCCAAGAAGCTGAGCGACTACGCCAACTACTACGCCATGTACGTGCAGGACGACTACCGCCTCACCTCCAAGCTGACGCTGAATCTCGGCCTCCGCTGGGAGCGCGAACTCGGCCTGTCGGAATCCAACAACGGCTTGGTGACCAACTTCGCCACCACCGCCGCGAACCCGCTGGCCGCCAACGTCACCGGTATCTCCCCGAAGGGCTACGTCCAGTTCGCGGGGACCGACGGCGCTTCGACCCACGTCGGCAACTTCTCCGGCAGCAAGTTCGGCCCCCGCATCGGCGTGGCGTACCAGCTGAGCTCGAAAACCACCCTCCGCGGCGGCTACGGCCTGTTCTACGCTCCGCAGTTCGCAATCGGTTCGCCGATTTCGCCTCCCGGCTACACGTCGAACACCAGCTACATCGCCACCACGGACGGCTACAAGACCCCGGCGGGCACCCTCAGCAATCCGTTCCCGTCCGGCCTGACCGCTCCGCTCGGCAGCTCGCTCGGCAAGCTGACCGCGATCGGCCAGAGTTTCTCGCTGGTCAACCCCACCGCGCAGTCGCCCCGCGTGCACCAGTTCTCGTTCGACGTGCAGCGCGAGTTGCCGTTCGGAATTGCCCTGCAGGCCGGCTACGTCGGCTCCCGCTCGGCCAATCTGGGCCTGAACGCGCCGTCGCTGAACCTGAACGCGCTCGATCCCTCGCTGCTCAGCACCCCGGGCCTGACCAACTCGGTCACCAACCCGTTCTTCGGCAAGGGCGGCACCGGCATCATCGGCACCGCGACGGTTGGCCAGTACCAACTGTTGCTGCCGTATCCGACATACGGCTCCATCACGGCGTCGTACTCCAGCTACAACCACGCGCAGTACGACTCGGGCTTCATCAAGGCCCAGAAGCGTTTCAGCAACGGCTTGACCTTCCTGAACACGATCACCTTCTCGCGCAACCTTGATGCCAGCTCCGGCGGCGCGGGCAACACGCTCAACAGCGGTGCGGCGGGTCCCCAGAATCCGTACAACACCAACGCCGAGTACAGCCTGTCGAACATCAACACCCCTTGGAACTGGGCCTCGTCGGTTACCTACGAGCTCCCGGTCGGCAAGGGCAAGATGCTGCTCGGCAACTCCAGCAAGGCTCTGAACTATATCGTGGGTGGCTGGTCCTTCAACACGGTCGGCGTGATGCACACCGGCTTCCCGTTGCAGATCTCCCAGTCCACCAACAACAACTCCATCTTCGGGTACGCCGCACAGCGCCCCAGCGCCACCGGGGTTAGCCCGGAGACGTCGGGCAGCCTCGAGGCCCGCCTGAGCAACTACATCAATGCCGCGGCATTCTCGACCTCGGCCCGAGGCACCTTCGGTAACTTGTCCCGCACCATCACGATGCGTGGGCCGGGCCAGGTGAACTTCGATTCGTCGCTCTTCAAGAATTTCAGCATCACGGAAACCGTCAAGGGCCAATTCCGGCTGGAAGCTCTGAACACGACCAATACCCCATTGTTCTATGGGCCCAATGTATCTTTCGGAAGCGGCAGCTTCGGCAAGATCACTTCGCAGGCGAACTTTGCGCGCCAGTTGCAATTGGCGCTGCGGTTCTCGTTCTAAGTAGTCCCCCGACGGGTCGGGGTCCATGAAGCCTTTCGTAGAAGAAAGAATTTATGGACCCCGATCCAAAGTTTCTATATCCATGCGGGCTGGTCTAGTGGTGGGAATAATCCCTTGACACGAACCAGCTATCTGCGCTAAGTTAGTGGCGTCACCGGAATGTTACGGTGGCAAGCGAATACGACGCCCCGAAGCGCCCTTCCCTCTCCCCCGTCCCGAGAAATCCAGCTCTAGCAGTTTTCCAGCCAAGCGGCTACGCCGCCGGCTCTTCCCCGCATCTGAAGCGAAACATAAGGAGACTCAACTCGTGACATTTAACGCCCCCCTAACCGCCGCCGACCGTAAGGAATTCCTCAGCCGCGGATTCTCCCGCCGGAGCCTCGGCAAGATCGCCGCCGTCGTGACCGCCGGAGCCTCAATGCCCTTCTACAACGAGCCGGCACTGGCCCAGCTCTCGAAGGTTGACAACGTTCCGGCCGACGCCGTCATGATCAACTCGAACGAGAACCCGCTCGGACCTTGTCCGGAAGCCATGGAAGCGGCGATGAAGATCGTCTCCCAAGGCGGCCGGTACCTCTACGGCGAGACCGACAAGGTCGCCAAGATCATGGCCGAACAGGAAGGCGTCAAGACGAGCTACGTCCGGATCTATCCCGGGTCGAGCGCTCCCCTGCACCAAGCAGTCCTTGCCTTCACCTCGCCCGAGAAGCCCCTCGTGATGGCCGATCCCGGCTACGAGGCTGGTGGCCGCGCGGCCGCCTTCATCGGCTCCAAGGTCATCAAGGTCCCGCTCACTGCAGACTACAAGCACGACGTGAAGGAAATGTTGAAGCAGGGCGGCCCGAACGCCGGCCTGTTCTACATCTGCAACCCCAACAACCCGTCCGGCACCCTCACCCCGAAGTCCGAGATCGAATGGTTGGTGGCGAACAAGCCCAAGGGCTCGGTCGTCATGGTTGACGAAGCCTACACCCACATTTCCACCGCGCCGTTCAACACCGACCTCGTGGCGCAGGACAAGGACGTCATCTCCCTCCGGACCTTCTCCAAGATCTACGGTATGGCCGGTCTCCGCGCCGGTGCCGCCATCGCCCGTCCCGACCTCCTCGAGAAGCTCGGTGGCTGGGGTGCCGGCATGCTTCCGATCACCGGCATGGCCGCCGCCAGCGCCAGCCTCCTCCAGAAGAACCTAATCCCTGAGCGCCGCAAGCTGATCGGCCAGGTCCGCAACGACACTTTGGACTTCCTCGAGAAGCACAAGTTCAAGTTCGTCCCGTCCGAGTCCAACTGCTTCATGGTCGACGTGAAGCAGCCGGGCAACACCATCGTCAGCGCGATGCGCAAGGAAAAGGTCTACATCGGTCGCGTTTGGCCGGCTTGGCCGACTTACGTCCGCGTCACCGTGGGCACGGCGGACGAAATGAAGAAGTTCCAGTCCGCTTTCCTGAAGGTGATGGCGTAGAGCCGCCGACCAGGAGGCCTATACATGATCCCCACGCCACAGAAGTTGCGGCGGGTGAAATACACGTGGGAACGCTTCTTGGGCGATTGTGCGGGCGGCTTAATTGCCGCCCTCATCGCCTTACCCTACGGCCTATCGATGGCGGCACTGATGAAGCTGCCGCCAATCCTGGGTGTGGTGACGTCCATCCTCACCGCGCCGGTTACCGCGCTGCTGGGCCGTAATCCCGTTCTTATCGGCGGGACCGCCAGTGCGACAGTGCCGTTCATCGCCAGCGCCGTCCGGTCCCAAGGCATTGGCGGAGCGGCAAAGGTCTCGATCGTCGCGGCTGTTTTCATGATGGTGTTCTGCGTCATGCGTCTGGGTCGCTATGTCGCCCTGGTGCCGCAGACGGTGGTCGCCGGATTCTCGGCGGGCATCGGTGCCATCATGTTCATCTCGCAGATCAACGTCCTGCTGGGCGTACCTGCGGTGGGCGGCGACAACTTCGTAATCCAACTTATCCGCGTCTTGGCTGAAGCTCCAGGCATGCGGTTCGCGCCGCTTTTACTGGGCGGCACGGTGATTCTGACCGCCGCGTTGATGATGCGCTGGACACCGAAATTGCCCGCGCCATTGGTCGGTGTTGCGGTGGCTACGCTGCTTGCGCAGGTGTTCCGCTTCCACGAACCAGAGGTCGGCTCGCTGCAACTGACGCTGCCTCCGTTTGCAGGATTCACTTGGACGCCGCACGACGTCCTTACCGTCGTTCCAACGGGATTGACGCTGGCCTTCGTTGCATCCATCAACATCCTGCTGACGTCGCGTGCAGTCGAGCACTTCCGCGGACGCCACAAGCAGCAGAAAGCCGCGGACGCCGATTCGGAACTCGGTGCCTACGGTATCGCGAATCTGCTGGCTGGCATTTTTGGAGCCCCGATGTCGGTCGGAATCCCAGCCCGGAGCGTCGCCAACGTTCGATGTGGCGGAACCACACGGCTGTCGAACCTGCTGCACGCGCTGTTCCTCTTCCTGCTGGTCAGTTTGGGATCGGGGGCATTGGCCCACATCCCCCTCGCCGCGCTGGGAGGCGTGACGGCTTGGATGGGTTTGAACCTGCTCGACGTCAGCGCTTGGAAGCGTCTGCCGAAGATGCGCCTGATGGATGCGTCGGCATTCCTCGTGACGGCGGTGGGCGTTTTGGTGGTGAATGCGGTGGCGGCAGTGCTTGCGGGCTGCGCCTTCTACATCTATCTGGCCGCCCAGCGGCAGTACCGGATCACCTTCAGCGGTCGCAGTGTCCGAACCGCATCGTGATCTTGGACCGCGTGACGGTCCACTCTATTTCGTACTTTTCGCGGCGCGCTGCTCCAACTGGGCTAGAAGTTTTTCAACTGTTGGATCCGGCTTGATTCGCAGTGCCTCCCGGACTTGTGCGATGGCACCGGGAAGATCCCCACGACCCGCAAGGATCTTGGCAAGATCCACACGCGCGGTCGTGTAGTTCGGGTCGATACGGATGGCGGCCTCCATGTGCTCGACGGGGTCGCCCAATCCGGGCGCCAAGCTCAGCGCGACACCCAGGTCCAGTTGGGATTCCTTGTCGTTTGGGTCCGCCTTCACAGCCGCCGCCAGATGCTCGACGGCCTCCGTGGCTTGCCCGGGCTTCAGGAGGAGTCTGGTACCAAGTTGCCGGTGGGCTGGTATGTCGGCGGGGTCCAGCCGGAGGGCTGCTTCGAACTCGCTCATCGCTTCGTCGATCCGGCCCAACTTGCCCAGTGCGAAGGCGATGTTGTGATGGATGAGAGCGGTTGGCGGACCGTGCTTCAATTGCAGTTTCAATTCCACCAGCGCCTCGCCTGCCGGGTCGTCGGTTCGCAGCAGCGCCGTGCCAAGCTCCCCGTGAATACCGGTCAGGTCTGGGTTCAGCCGCAGCGCGGTTCTGAGTTCCGCGATTCCCTCTTCCACGTGGTTTTGGCCAAGCAGGAACGTGCCCAGCGAGCGGTGGCCCCTCGCCTTGTCGGGAGAGAGGCGTGCGCATTTACGCGCGGCGGCAATAGCTTCGTCAGTTCCTCCAGGGAGGTCCAGAAGCGTTTCGGCCAAAAGACGCCATGCCACATAGTTGCTGTCATCCAGCTCAATGGCCCTTCGCAAAAGGGGCTCGCTTCGGCGCCACAAGGGCAACTGAGCCATATTTTCGTAGCCAAACGCCGCACAGGCTCCCAGGCACAGTACGATTGAAGGAATCTTTGCCCATGGCCGGAGTCGGACTAGACTTGCCAGCCCCCAAACCACCATAATGGAGAGCCCTTCGTAAGGGAGGTATGCCGTGTGGTCGGTCCTCGCCCGTTCTCCCACCTGCACCAGTCCTATTGTCGGGATGAAGAACGCAACAAACCAAATCCATCCCACCGCGAGGCAGGGGCGTGCGCGATATGCCGACATGACTGCCAGTGTTATTCCTGCAAGCAGCATGGCGGCAACCGCAAGTTCGGCTGCTGCGATATGTTCTGGATAGCGATAAAGAAGGCTGAGCCGCGTCGGCCAGACGTATTGCCCTACGAACATAGCCAAGCTGACCACCGAGTTCTCCAATCGGTGCAGCGGCGTGGCGCTTGCAAGGACTCCGACCGCGCCGGAATTGAGTTGCGCGACGTAGGTTACACCGGTCGAAACGACCGCTAGCACGGCGAACGGCACCTTCTCGTAAACCAATTGCGCGGAAAACCCACGCCGGAACGGCCATTGGTCCAGAGCCAACAAAACCAAGGGCAGCGGTATCACCAGCCCTTTGGCCAGCAGCGCGAACACAAAAAGGCCGAGGCAACCCAGGTACCTACTGCGGGTGGGTGTCCGCACGTATGCAGTCCACCCGATCAAAGTCAGAAAGAACAGGACGGCGCACACGTCATCGCTGCGCTCTGATACCCACGCGACGGATTCGATGTGCACTGGATGCAGCGCAAAGACACCTGCGACAAATGCGGATCGCCACCGGGTACCTGTGGCCATGAATAGGAATACGAACAACAGTGCGGCCGCCACACAATGGAATGCGGCGTTCCCGACGTGGAAGCCGCGCGGACTCATTCCGAATAGACTGCTGTCGACCAACCACGAAAGCCTCGTGATGGGAAACCAATACGGCTTGGCGTCGGTGAAGGCCCACTTTAGGCTATCCCACGACAAGCCCGCTTTGACGTGGACGTTCTGCCCCACATAGAAGGCATCGTCGAAATTGATGAAGCTGAAGTCGCGTACAGGCCAATAAATAGCAAAGGCAATGGCAGCCAGTAACAGCGCGATGGCGACCTCGGGCCATCGCATGCGCACGTTGGCTGCGGGCTGGAGGGGAATTTGTGTGCTCGGAACCGGACCAGTCGTCTCGGGTATCTGTTGTTCCATGCAAAGGATGGGGCCTCGCGCGCAGGCGGGCTAGAACTTGACCTTCCGCTTGGTGTATTTGTCGGGGTTCTGGTGGAAGTCCGCCAGCATCGTGTCGAGAGTATGAAGCGCCTTGTTCAGCGACTGGTACAGCTTGGGATCGTGCAGCAATTCCGCCACCGTGCCCTCTTTCGCGTCCAGCGGGGCCAGCAGTTTGTCGGTGGCTTTCAGCAGTTCCTCCACCTTCTTGTAGCCCGCGTCCGTCGTCAAAAGGGCACCACCTGAACCCTTGCCCGCATTCAGATCTTCCAAGGACTTCCTCAGCGACTTCAATTGGGTCAGGACGTCCTGATATGCCTGCTCGTCGGCGAACAACTTGCCTGCGGCACCCTCGCCCTTCGTCACGGACTCCATGGACTGTTCCGTCTTCAGCATTGCGTCCCGCGCCTTGTCGTAGGCGTCGCTCTGGAAAATCACGGACCCGGCCCAGCCTTTGGGATCAGAAAACTCCCTCGCGGCGGCGCTGAAGGCCTTGGTTCCGTTCATCAGGTTGCGGTACTCGGCGTCTCCGAAAATATAGTGCCCGACCGTCGTATTCGGCGACGTCACGGTTGCGAGCATCGCGTCGGTGTCACGCAACTCTTCCTGCAAGGTGCGCGCGAGGTTCGCCCGTTGGTCGGCGTCCTGTAGCGGCTCGCTGGCCAGGGTGGAACGGTCTGCCGCCAACATGGTGCTTGTGCCCTGTTTGATGGCGACGAATTTGAATCCGACCAAGGTGTCCGCGCCGATGCTGGTCTGCGAATCGACGGGAATGGCAGATAGGTAGCGTTCGCTGATCCGCATGTTGACCCGCACCGCATGCTCCGGGTCCAAGTACCGCGTGATCTCGACACTGGAGACCTTGCCGACCACGAGGCCGCCGATCCTCACCTGCGATTTCGGACCCAGCCCGGTTGCATCCGGCATGTAGGTGGAAAGGTTGGCCTTTTGGTCGAAGAATCCCGCGCCGCCCCCAGCCAGCTTGTACACCAGCATGCCCGCGATCACGACCCCGGCCACAACGACGAACATCGCCCGGAGCTTGGCCGACCGCGAAGGTTTGATCTCCAATTCCGTCATGGCTCGATTGCGGACTATGCCGTCATTTTAGCAGGGCCTGCAGTTCCAGAATCGGCATTGAACCGGTGTCCATGGTTCGAATAAACACTCCCTGCTGATTCGGCAGAGCCGCGACCGCAAGGGAGCGTGTTTTCGGGGAACCGAAGACAGTCCTTACCACGGCGAACTGCCGCTTCCAGGTTGAACTGCCGCGGCCAAGCCTGCGGGCTAAAATACAAAGAATGGACCCGGAATCCATCCAAGTCGAGCAACGTGCAATGGAAGCGGTCCGGGACCACGCGGAATTGCTGGCCATCCGCTATCGTGCGCAGTTCGGTTCCGAGATTAGTACAGACAACGCCCGCGAGATCGTTTCGCCCGAGTATGCAGCCTCCAAGGAGAACCGCACCCGGTTCAGTGCCGCCACGCAAAAGCCGGCTGGGATGCTTTCGGACTACCTCTTTGAGCAGGCGCTGCGGAATCCGGATCTCGACAGGCGTCTAATCGTTAGCATGACAGCCGGCGGTACCGGTGCTGGCAAGACCACGGCGATTCATGCCAACGGGGATCTATGCCAAAGCCAATTCGTCTTCGACAGCAACTTCGGCAGCAAGCGTTCGAGCGTGCAAAAGATCGAGCTGGCTAAGGCCGCTGGCTACCAAGTCCACGTAATCTTCGTCCATCGTGAGCCCTTGGACGCTTTGATTCGGGGCGTTCTTCCCCGCGCCATGAGCGAAGGCCGAGTAGTCGACATTGACGCTCACGCCCGGATGTACCGAGACGCCGCCGAAAACTTTGGTTACCTGGTCCGAAAGTATGCGCACGATCCTGTCGTGGCCTTCACGGCCATCGATAACACCGGGTTTGGCCGCACCCCGATGCCCATGCCCATTGAGAAAGCCACTGGAATCCGCTATTCTACAAGAGAGTTGCTTCCGAAGTTGGCGGAAGCGTTGGACAAAGAATATGCAGCCCGGCGAATCTCTACAGCAGTTTATCGAGCGAGTCTCGGCGCTACCGTCGCGCCAGTTGCTGGAGGCCGTCCGGTCCATTGAAGACCCGGCGATCCGCAAGCAGGTTGTCCGGGGCTTGCCGATATCGGCCTACGCCGACATGATCACCGAGTCCATGTGCGACAACCTGAACCGCAAAGTCCAGGAACGCCTCGCCGCCCAAAAAGCCGCCTAGCCCAACCTTACCGCTTCCGGTATCGATTACTGGGCGTGTACTGGGCATGATAAACTCGGTTTCTTGCAGTCGGCATCCCACATCGGCACCTTTCCGGGCGTCATACGGTTGACGAATCCTTACATGCCGTCCGCCGCGCTCCTCCTGCTTGCCGCACTCCCGACCCTCGCCGCGGATGGCCAGCCGCCCCGCACGGTTCGCGCCACCGGCCTCATCCGCGCCGTCACCTCCGCCACCATCCTGGTCCCGCGCATCGAAGGCCTCGGTGGCAGCCTCACCCTCGTCACCATGGCCGAAAACGGCAGCCTCGTCGACAAAGGCGCCTCGCTTGCCACCTTCGACCGCGCCAACGAACTGAAACTCCTGCGCGACGCCCAGAGCCGCTTCGACGACGCCGACCACCTCATCCAACAGAAGAAGGCCGAGCACCTCTCCAACGCCGAGCGCCGCCTTTCCGACCTCGCCCAGGCCAACGCCGACCTCAACAAGGCCGAAATCGAACTCCGCAAGGGCCCGGTCCTCAGCATCATCGAGCAGGAGAAGAACCGGGTGCGCGTCGCGGACGCCCGTGCCCACGTCGCCAGCCTGGAGAAATCCACCAAGTTCCGCGAACAGGCAGACAAGTCCGAAATGAAGGTCCTTGAATTGCAACGGGACCGCCAAAAGGTGGCCGTCGAGCGGCAGATGCGCAACTCGGAGAAGTTGTCAGTTCAAGCCCCCATCCGCGGCATGGCGGCGCTGCAGAATGTCTATCGCAACAACACCCTCGGCCACGCGCAGGAGGGCGACCAGCTCTGGCCCGGCAGCCCGCTGATGAAGCTCTTCGACCCCAGCGCGATGGAGGTGGAAGTGGCGGTCGGCGAGCCTGATGGAGCCGTCCTGGGACCGGGTGCCAAGGCCATTGTGCACCTCGATGCCTTCCCCGACCTCCAGTTCACCGCGCATTTCAGCTCCGCCAGCCCGGTCGCAACTTCGCCGCTCGGAATTTCGGTGAAAAGCTTTATCGCCCGCTTCCGGCTGGATCAGAGCGACCCCCGACTGCTGCCGGACCTCTCGGCCGCCGTGGACATCGAGGCAGCTCGGTGAGCATCCGCGGCGTCGTAAGGAGCTTTGTCCTTTTGCTCGTGTTGGTCGGTTCCGGCATGGCGATCCGCGAATTCCGCAAAACCAAACAGGTTTCCGACCTCCCGGTCGCCGCAGCCCACCGTGGCGAGTTCCTCGTCTTGATCCGTTGCCGCGGCCAACTCCAAGCCCACCATTCGCGGCAACTGTCGGCACCCTTGGACATCTCCGACCTTCAGATCGTCTGGCTGGCCCCGGCCGGCAGCGAAATCAAGAAGGGCCAGGCCCTCATCCGCTTCGACCCTAGCCGTACCGAGCAGGAACTGAAGGACCGCAAATCAATTTTGGACCAGGCGCAGTCCACCTTGGAGCAAGTCATCGCGCTGTCCCGGATTACCGAGGACCAGGACAAGCTCGATCTTTCCACCGCCCGCTACAACGTGGAGCGGGCCAAGTTGGAGGCCTCCAAGCAGGCCATCGTGAGCAAGATCCAGGGCGAGGAGAGCCGGATCGACCTCGGCCTCGCCGAACAGCGCCTCCGCGTGCAGGAGGCCGCCATGGTCACGCACCGGACGGCCTACGAATCCCGGATTTCCGCTCTGGAGCGGGCACGCGACAACGCGCAACGGCTGATTGAATTGGCGCAGTCGCACCTGGCTCTGATGGAACTCAAGAGTCCGCTCAACGGCGTGATCAATTTCATGCCGAACTACTCGCAGGGGTCGCTCAACGCCCAGCCGTTCAAGGTGGGCGACCACGTGGCAGCCGGACAGATCCTCGCCGAGATTCCGGAGATGAGCACTCTGGAAATGGACAGCAAGGTGGAGGAGGCGGACCGGGGCCGGATCGCTCCGGGTACACGGGCCCTCGTCCATGTGGACGCTTTCCCGGAAAAAGTAGTGCGCGCGCACATCGCCAGCATCACCCCGCTCACCGAGCAGAGTTTCAACGAGTGGCCCCCGACCCGCAGTTTCCGTGCTTACGCGGCGCTGGAAAACCCCGACCCCCGAATGCGGCCGGGCATGAACGCCGCAGTCGATTTCATCGAGAAGCGCATTGCGGACGCGGTCAGCATTCCCACCAAGGCACTTTTCACGATCACCGGCAAGCCAGCGGTCTACGTCAAGGATGGCGCGAAGTATCTGCCGACGTTCGTGCAGGTGTCGGCCCGGAACTTGGACGAAGTGGCGGTGACGGGAATCGCCGGCGGGACCATCGTGGCGCTGGCTGAGCCGCCAAAGGACCCCAACGGGGGCCTCCAGGCCAAGGACCCCAAATGAGGAGCAAGTGGATCCGCTGGGGCGCCGGTCTGCTCGTGTTCGCCGCCATCTCGACCGCCGCAGCGCTCTACGCCATGCGCGCTTGGAAGGATATCACCGGCACCAAGACCGAGGTAATCCCGACCGCCAAGGTGGTCCGGGGCGATGTCACGCTGGAAGTCTCGGCGCGTGGCGAACTGCGGGGCGGCAATCCCGAAACCCTCATCGCTCCTATGACGGGCGGCCTCGACATGCACTTGACGTCCCTCAGGGACAGCGGTGCCGAGGTCAAGGCCGGCGACATCGTGGCAGATTTTGACACCACCGAGCAGGAGTACCGCCTCCGCGAAGCCCAGGACGATCTCTCCGAGACCGAGGAGCGCCTCCGCTACACCCGCGCCGCCGACGACGCCCAGGAGGAAGAGGACCGCTACGCGCTGACAAAGGCCGCCGACGATGTGAAGCTGGCCGAGCTTGAGGTCCGCAAGAATCCCCTGCTTCCCGCGATCACGGCGCGTCAAAACGTGCTGGCGCTCGATGCGGCCAAAGACCGGCTAACCCAGCTCACCCACAACATCACGAACCGCAAGGCTACGGACGATGCGGCGATCAAGGTTCAGGAAGCCGCCCGTCGGCGCGCCGAGTCGCAGGCCCGCACCGCGCGGGAGAACATCGAGGCCATGACGCTCCGCGCCCACCGCGACGGCTACGTCTCCATCCGCCCCAACACCAACCAGAACAACGTCTATTTCGGCATGCAGATGCCCGCCTATCAGGTGGGCGACACGGTCCGGCCCGGCATGGCCGTGGCGGAGATCCCGGACTTGCGGAATTGGGAAATCGCGGCCAAGATCAGCGAATTGGACCGGGGCCACATCTCGGTCGGACAGCGGACCGGCATCCGCATCGTGGCGGTGCCCGGCCATCCGTACACCGGACGCGTGAAGGAAATGGGCGGCACCAGCGGACCGGCTTGGAACCGTGTCTTCGAATGCAAGGTCGCCATTGAGGATCCCTCCGTGGAGCTCCGGCCTGGCATGAGTTCGAACATCATCATCACCACCGACCAGATGAAGGGTGTGCTGTCGCTCCCCGCCCAAGCTCTGTTCGAGAGCGACGGCAAGTCGTTCGTCTACGTCCAGGAGCGGGGCGGCGGTTTCGTGGTGAAGCCGGTGACGCTGGTGCGACGCAACGAGATGCGGATCGTGGTCACGGGCCTCGCCGAAGGCCAGTTGGTGGCCCTCTCGAATCCCACCGAGTTGGCGAAGAAGAAGGCCGCCCAAGGCGGCGCGATGCAGGCTCTGCCGAAATAACCCAATGATCCTGATCCGCTACGCCTCCGATTTCGGCCTCGCCGCGACCAACCTTTGGGCGCAGAAGACGCGTACGGTCTTGACCGCGCTCGGCATCATCTTCGGCGTGGGCGCGGTGATCGGCATGCTCGCCATCGGGGCCGGCGCGAAGGAGGAGTCGCTGCGGTTCATCGAGACCCTCGGCGTCCGCAACCTGCTGATCGAGGCCCGTCCCGCCACCAGCGACCAGGAAATGCAGCAGCGCCGCCGCGCCTCCCCCGGCCTGAACGAGCGCGACGTCCGGGTCCTGCAGGCCAACGTGGAGGATCTGGAACTGATCTCCGCCCGCCGTTCCCTGCATCCAGCCCAAGTCTTCCCCAAGCCCGCGCCGGACCTGCCGGAACTGTACGGCGTCCGGCCCGCCTACTCGGCCATCCACAACTGGAAGTTTGCCGAGGGCACGCAGTTCAGCCCCACCCACGACGAGGCCAGCGCCGCCGTCTGCGTGCTGGGCGAGCGCGCCAAGGTTGCGATCCTGGGGTACGGCGAGGCTGTCGGCAAGTTCATCAAGGTCAACGACACTTGGCTGAAGGTCGTGGGCGTGCTCAAGGACCAGGTGAGCTCGGGTTCGGGAACGGCGCAGTCGCAGGACCCCAACTTCATCATCTACATCCCGCTGAACACCTTCCAGTACCGCTTCTTCGACCGTAGCGGCAATCTGAAGGACGAATTGGACGGCGTCGACATCCGGTTGAAGGTGGGGGCCGACAGCATGGCCGCAGCCAAGGTCGTGACCGCGATCCTGAGTTCGACCCACCACAAGATCGCGGACTTCGTCGTGACCATCCCGGCCGAACTCTTGGCCGAGCAGCAGCGGTCGCAATCAATCTTCACCTACGTGATGGTGGCGATCGCCGCGATTTCCCTGCTGGTCGGCGGCATCGGCATCATGAACATCGTGCTGGCCACGGTGCTGGAGCGCACGCGCGAGATCGGCATCCGTCGCTCCATCGGTGCCCGCCGGGGCGATATCGTGCGCCAGTTCCTGTTCGAATCGGTCCTGATCTCCATCGGAGGCGGCATTGTGGGCATCGCTTTCGGCTACTTCCTTTCGTGGCTGATCGCGGTGGCAGCGGAATGGAAGACCATCGTGACGCCGTCCTCGATCGGGATCGCGTTCGGGGTCTCGGTGGCGGTCGGTTTGGCATTCGGCATCTACCCGGCGAGGAAGGCGTCCCGGATCAATCCAATTGAAGCTCTTCGTTATGAATAGGAACCTTGCTGCAGTTGCGATTCTCGTGGGGGTGGCCAGTGCGGTCCACGCCTCCGACCCGGCGGACGCCCTGCGCGCGGCGGTTCCAACCCCCGTCGCACGCTGGATCGAACGTCGGTTTTATCCGGAAACCATCCAGATTCGGGAGGTGAAGGGGCTTGCCGAGCGCGTCGTCGACGGCAAGCTGGGGCTGACGCTGAAGGAATTCCTCGAACTGGTGTTGCGGAATTCCACCGAAATCAACATCACGCGGCTGGACGTCTATACTGCCGCCGAGCAGATCAAGTCGGCGAACGCGGTCTTCGACCCGTCGCTTTCGATGGGGTTCAACTCGGTGCGCGCCGTGCAGCCGCAATTCACCCAGATCGCGGGCGCATCCACCCTCAGCAGCTTGACGCAGAATTCGAATGTCAATTTCTCGCAGCTCCTGCCAACCGGGCAGACGGGCAGCGTCGGATTCACCACCTCCCGCAGTTCCACCAACAGCGCGTTCAACTTATTCAATCCCAGCATCTCCGGCGCGATGAACTTCAGCTTCACGCAGCCGCTGTTGCAGAACCGCAACGGGATCCAGTTCAAGGCTCCGATCCAGATTGCCCGGACGCAGCTGACCATCACGTCGCGCCAGAGCGAGGCCCGCATCGCGGATGTGGTTGCCCAGGCAGCGGGGCAGTATTGGGATGCCATCCGCGCCCGCGACAACGTGAAGGTGCTGGAAAACACTCTGGCCCTCGCCCAGAAGTCGTATGACCACGACAAGCTGGCGCTCGACTTGGGCGCGCTAGCGAGCCTCGACATTTACCAGTCCGAAACGCAGGTGGCGGAGCGCAAGCGGGACCTCGTTGCGGCCCAGTTCGCCTATCAGGCCGCGTTGGATGGCCTGAAACGCCTGATCGGCGCTGATCTGTCGCCGGAACTACGGGCCGTGGCGATCCAGCTTGCGGACAACCCGGCCCAGCTTCCGGACCGCACCAAGATCTTGAAGTTCGAGGAGGCACTGGGGGCCGCCATGCGTGTCCGGCCGGAGCTGGATGCCGCACACCGGCGCGTCACTGTGGACGACCTGAACGCCCGTATCGCGCGTAACTTGATGACGCCGCGCCTCGACCTGAGCCTGCAAGGTTCCGGGCTGGGCTTGGCCGGACATCAGGTGCGTCCCAACGGCAATCTGGGGATTACGGCGGGCGGCACGGTTTCCGGCGGCTTGGGCGACACCCTCAGCCAGATCTTCGGCTTCAACTCGCCCACCTACGGGGCCGGCTTGCAGTTGAATTTGCCTCTGCGTAGCACTTCCGCGAGGGTCCAACTGGCCGATGCCCTGATCGCCAAGACCCGCGACCAGTACACCGAGCGGCAGGTGGAGCAGCAGATCATCCAGGATGTCCGCGTGGCGATCAACGCGCTGGACCTCGCCAACGCCACCATTGAAGCGTCCACCATCGCCCGCGATTTGGCGCGCAAGAACGTCGAGGCCGAGCAACAGAAGTACGAATTGGGGACCATCACGGCCTTCGAAGTGCTCGATTCGCAGTCTCGGCTTTCCGCCTCCGAGAGTTCGGTGCTGAACGCCCACGTGGCCTACCAGCAGGCCTTCGTGAACTACCAGCGGGCGACTTGGACCCTGCTGGACGGGTTGGGCATGGTGCTGGAAATGCCGAAAACGCGGTAGGGTAGAAAAATGGAGACTCGGAAATGCGCAGGAGCCTCGCTGTGAGCCTCGACCGCGTGGTGGTCTGCGGCAACGTGGTCTTCGATATTTCGGCCCGGCCGGTCGAGGAGGTCCGCTGGGAGGCGACCACCTTGATCGACGAGGTGGTGCAGACCCTTGGCGGCAATGCCGGGACGACGTCGTACACGCTGGCGACGTTGGGAATTCCCGTCTCGCTGGTGACACTTGTTGGCCAGGACGCGACCGGCGAGGACGTTCTAGCGCGGTTGAAGCGCGTCGGAGTCGACGTGTCGGGAGCGCAGTTGGTGGATGCTCCCACTTCCATCGCTATTTCCCTGGTGCGCCGCAATGCCCAGCGTGCGCTGCTGTACCAATTGGGGGCGGCGTCGGAGGAGTTTCGGCCCTTTGAATTGCCAGCCGGAGCGACCCATTTCCACTTGGCGGCGGTGTACCGGATGCGGCATCTGCGCAAGGTCGCGCCAGAGTTCCTGAAAAGGGCCAAGCAGGCGGGGTTGCGGACCTCCCTCGACACCCAGTGGGATACCGAGGGCGAGTGGATGAAAGTGCTGGCTCCGAGTCTGCCGTGGTCCGACTACACCCTTATGAACGAGGACGAGGCCCGGCTGCTGACCGGCTTTTCGGAACCCGCCGACGCGGCACGGGCGTTGCGGGACCTCGGTGCCACGAATATTGTGATCAAGCTCGGTCCGCGCGGGTGCTGGGCAAACGGGACGTACATTCCGGGCCACGCGGTCGACGCCGTGGACACGACCGGGGCGGGGGACTGTTTTTCGGGTGGTTTCGTGGCCGGACTGCAGCGCGGTCTTTCGTTGGAGGAATCGGCGCGGTTTGCCAATGCGGTGGGGGCGTTCGCCGTGCGCAAGGTGGGCGCGACCACGGGTGTCCGGGATTGGGACACGACCGCGGAATGGTTGTCGCGACAGGGCTAAAGTTTTTCCCCCGTTCCGCCGATGTATGGAACGTGAGGAAACCTTGTCCACTGCGGTTCTGAATCCGGAGGTATTGCCCGAGACGGCGTTGACCGTTACTCGGGAAGACTTTACCCACGGGGGGCTGGCCCACGAAGGTCTGGCTTGGGAGGGCATTGCCGCCGCCGATGTCGACTATCCCGGTGCTGGCGATGAAGTCGCCGCGTTGCGCCAGATGCTTGACGAGCGCGATCAAGCTTTGTTGAACGCAGCCATCTCGGTGACCGAACTGACCTTGGAACTGGATGCCTCCAAAGAAGAGGCTTCGAGTCTTAAGTCGAAGTTGCGGTACGGGCCAAACCTCCCCATGCCCGAACAGCCAGAGCGGGATCTCGATGCTGGGAAGATCGTCCGGCTCGATGCCCGGTCGGAACTCCGAGCCCAGATGGAGCCGGATCCGGAGATCGAGAAGGTCCGCAAGGAGTGGGTCAAGACGCAGAAGCTGCTGGAGCGGGCCCAGGCCGAGCGGAAGGCCGACAACGCCCGGATGCGCAGCCAGCTGCACGAGGTCGAGCAACAGCGAAACTTGGAAACACGGGCGAGGCGGATGGAATCGGCGCAGTCGTCCGCCAAGATCGCCAACTTGCAGAAGGATGTCCAGGGCGCGATGGCTCGCGTCGCCACGGCGGAGGCGGCAGCAGCAAACGGCGCGAGGCCGAATGTCCGATTGGCCGCCGCTTCGGCGACCGCCGCGGCAATTCTGGCCGCACTGACCACATGGGTCAGCATGCCGAAGCGGGAAGTTCCGGCGAATGACCGGGCTGTTGCCGTGCAAGCACCCAAAAATCCGGGCGGCGCGATCGGGAAGGTTGCAGTGCCGTCATCCGCTGCCGCCGCGCCTGTTACAGGGCTGTCTTTGCCGGGCGCGGCACTGTCCAACGTTTCCATGCCATCCGGTCCGAGCGCGGCTCGCGAGGCGCAGAAGATGGTCGCCAGCCCGCTTTCACCCGAGGCCCGCCAAGGCTTCGAGGCCGCCCTCGGCCGACTCAACCGAGTGCTGACCGCCTTCCCCAACCGCAAGCCCGAGCAGGTGCTGCGGGAGGCGCACGAAGCTTATCTGGCCACCGATCCAACCGTTTGCCTGTTCGAGTGGAACCAAGGCCAGCCGGCTGTCCTGTATTCGGCTGAAAGC
The DNA here is from genome assembly GCA_903907865.1 of uncultured Acidobacteriia bacterium. Taxonomy (GTDB): domain Bacteria; phylum Acidobacteriota; class Terriglobia; order Bryobacterales; family Bryobacteraceae; genus BOG-234. The sequence goes on along the minus strand of CAIVPR010000092.1, from coordinate 47,103 downwards.
GGCAACCTGAATTTGAGCGCCTCCCTGTCCAAGTGCGCGGCGGCGCTGGAGAAACAGGTTCGTCCGAAATAGAAAAGCCCCGGCGTTTCCGCCGGGGCTTCTCTTCCTTCTTGGCTGGAGCCTAGAACTGGTTCCAGAGGTATTGGTTGTAGACCTCGTGGTGGAACTGGATTTCCGGGGTCTTGACGATGGTGCCCAGAAGGCGGGCGCAACGGTCGGCGGAGCCCTTCTTCAGGTCCACGTAACGGGCCTTGACTTCCTTGCTGAACAGCTCGGTCGTCCACGGAGCCGCGGCGAAGTTGTCCATGGCGTCGTAGATGTTGTCCGGCAGGAAGCGCTTGGCGGTGCGGAGGTTCTTCAGGGTGCTGACGTTGCCGTCGAGGCCCGTCTTGAACACGCTGTAGAGCACCATGTAGGGGTTGGCGTCCGGGGCAACCGCGCGGACTTCGATGCGCGAGCTGCGCTCGTTCCCGATCGGCACACGGACCATCGAGCCACGGTCAACCGCCGAGGCGATGATCTGGTTCGGGGCTTCGAAGTGCGGGTCGAGGCGGCGGTAGGCGTTGACGCTCGGGTTCAGCACCAAGCAGATGTCGTTGCCGTGGGTCAGGATCTTGTCCACGAAGTTCCACGCGAACGGGCTGATCTTCTCTTCACCCTGCGGATCCCAGAACAGGTTCTTCTTGCCTTGGGAGACCGACACGTTGGTGTGCATGCCGCTGCCGTTGACGCCGACAACCGGCTTCGGCAGGAAGCTGGCGGTCAGGCCCATGTTGCGGGCAACCTGGCGGCAGAGGAACTTGTAGAGCTGGATCTGGTCGGCGGCGGTGACGACGTCGGAGTACGTGTAGTTGATCTCGAACTGCGACGGCGCGACTTCCGGGTGGTCCTTTTCGTTCTCGAAGCCCATCGCGCGCTGCACTTCGGCGGCACGGTCGATGAACACGCGGAGCGGGTCGCCTGGCAGCGAGTGGTAGTAACCGCCCGTGTTGACGTACTCGAACTTGCCGGTTTCCGCGTAGCGGCGCTCGGCGTCCAAGCCCGCGAACAGGAAGCCTTCGATCTCGTTGGCAGCGTTCAGGGTGAAGTTGTCCGAAGCGCGCTTGTCGTCGGCATACTTTTTCAGCACGCCGCGCATGTCGCCGATGTACGGTCCGCCCTGTTTGTCGATGACTTCGCCGAACACAACCACCTTGCCGGCGCCGATGAAGTCGGCCGGGGCCCAGTAGAACGCGTTCCAGTCCAGGCGGAGGCGGAGATCGCTTTCCTTCTGGGCGGTGAATCCGCGGATCGACGACCCGTCGAAGGTGAGGTTGTCGTAGCTGCCGAGCAGGAACTTCTTGTCGTAGTCCAGCATGTGCAGGCGGCCTTCAAGGTCGCTGAACATGACGACAACGGCCTTGATGCTGGGGTTGTCGGCGAGGTACTTCAGGCGCTCTTCCTGCAGGGTTTCGATCGGAACCCGTTTCTTGCGCTGCTCTTTTGCGTTGAGGTTCAGATCCTCCAGTTCGGCGAGGGACAGGTTGAGGAATGACATTTTTGTAGGACTCGTCTCCGTTTTGGGGTGTGTCTGAGGGATTGGACCGCCCAAACTGCGGACAATCCGTTCCGGCAGGTAAAAAACCAGTATCCATGATGAAGGGCCCGCCTGGCAATCGCTTCTTTTTATGGAGTCGATTCCGGGGGCTGATGGGGCGGCTTTCCGGGACGTCAAGCGATCGTGAATGACAACCAAGCGACGGTGCGATTGTTGCGGACATTCGCCGAGATGGCACTCCCACCCGTCCCATGGACCTGTTCAGGGTGGGTCATTCCGTACGGGTAAAGCGCCTCCGTCTCGACTCTCGCAAGAATGGTGAATTGCGGGTCGTGGTCGGCAAATGATGCCGGATCAGGAGCGTCCCAGGCGAATTCGAAGATGCTGAAATGCCCGGCATCAATTTGCCCGAGCAACTCCATCCCAATCTCCCCACCGGTGGGAGGTCCGTTCTGGGACCTGGTGCCGTCCCAGGGCTGCGGCCAATCCAACCCGTCGGAATTCTTCGCCCAGTACACCCTGAGCACCTCGGTGCCGGTAGTTGTCGCTGCAACTCTGCGGATCCGTGAACGTTTTCTTGGAGGTTGAAACTGGTGCCGCACCTTCACGTTGACCCACACTCTGCCGGGCTTGACGGATCCATGCCTCAAGGTGGGATCGAGGAATGTGGCACCAACACCGTGCGGCCCGAAATCCTTGGTGGTGAACGGCGTGTTCCTGATCTCCCCGAAGACCATTCTCGAGTTTGAAACGCCAATATCCGGACTCTGGGACACGATGAATTTCGTGTCCGGCTCGACTCCCGAGTCGGAAAGCTCGTCGGTGATCAGGAGGGGAAGCTGGTTGGGGTTGAAAATCGAGATTCCACCATTTCCGGGATAGGTCACTGGGACGCCTGAGGGCCTAAAAGCCACGTCATCCAAGACAGCCGCGCTGGTGTCAAAACGCCAAGTCACACGATGGCTGGACCCGGACTCCGAACTTTGGTCATGCAGGAACATCGTGTATCCGTCGAAAGCAAGGCCGCCGAATTTCCCGTAGCGGAGATAGTACGCCGTCATTTCCGAGCCCGGCACCTCAGTCTCATTGCGCGCGAATTTGTCCAGCCACAATCTGGTGATCTTGATTACCGTGCCATCGCCGTCCGGGTTGGTGGAGGATTCGTTGTTGTTGGCCACCCAAAGATTGCCGTCCGGATCGAATGCCAATCCCTCGGGCGCAGAAAAAGGGTGCACGTTTAACGGTGGCCCCCCGGTGCTGCCGGGCAAGGTAGTGATTGCCGAGATCATCCCGAGGTCGTGATTGGACACTTTCACAAAGTTGCCCTGTTGCCCCGGTACGGGATCCCGGTAGCACACCAAGAACTGCTCGCCGGCGTCATAGGTTGTCGACCAAAGAAATCCGTGGCGGTCGAAGGCCAAAGCGGCCGAGATTTGGGTTACGGATGTCTGGCTGCCGTCGGCGAACCAATCGGACCGGGCGTTCGGCGGCTGTGCCGCGTAGTCGGATCTCCGATAGATCCGAAGCCCCGCTGAATTGTCATTTTCATGATAGGTCGCGATAAACAGGTCGCCGGTACCGGGCTGGACCGCGAGTCCGATGGTGCCCAGCTGATTTCCATCGATAACCAAGGGCAGCACGGATGTCGGCACGGGTGACTGTTCGGAATCGGCCAGAGGACTAAAATCGCTGAAGTCAAAGACCTTGACACCAACGAACCCCTTGCCGGTTTCGGGTTTGACGTCGAACGACACAAAGAGGTGCCATGTACCCTGCGAGACGTCGCGATACAGGGCTGTGCAGTTCGGATGGGCCTGCTCATCTGGGTCCGCGTCCGGAGCGGACATACGGAGCGTCGTCACCAACTCTGCCCCGGAAGTCAGCAGCGCATGGACCGACACAGTGCATTCAGTAAAATTCGGTTGGATGAGGTATTTCACAGCTACTCCAGATCGGCCAGTTTTCAGCGGGCGATCTGGAGTATAGCATCCTCTACAAGCTAAAGCAAGCGGGTTTTCAGTCGAGGAACTCGTAAGCAGGCAGCGTGAGGAAGTCGTTGAACTCGCCCGACAGCATCATCTTGCCAAACAGGTCGGCCGCCAGCGGGAACTTGCTCTTGGCGTAGCGCTCGGCCCCGACCCGGCCCTCCAACTTGGCCAGTTCGTCCGCGATGACCGACTTCACCAGCTCCGGCGTCACAGTGCGGCCGTCGTCCAGCTTCGCGCCGTGCTTGGCCCATTGCCAAACCTGGGCGCGCGAAATCTCGGCCGTGGCGGCGTCTTCCATCAGGTTGTAGATCGGCACCGCGCCGTTGCCGCGCAGCCATGCTTCCAAGTACTGGATGCCGACGTCGACGTTCAAACGCAGCCCGTCTTCGGTGATGGTTCCGGTCGGGATCGCCAGCAGGTCGGCGGCGGTCACGTGGACCTCCTCGCGCTTGCGGTCGATCTGGTTGGGCTGCGGCATGTACTCGTCGAAAACCTGCTTGGCCACCGCGACCAGGCCCGGGTGCGCGACCCAAGTGCCGTCGTGGCCGGCCTTCACTTCGCGCAGCTTGTCGAGGCGAACCTTTTCGAGCGCCGCGTCGTTGGCCGCCGGGTCGTTCTTGATCGGAATCTGTGCCGCCATGCCGCCCATGGCGTGGATGCCGCGTTTGTGGCAGGTTTGGATGAGCAGATCCACATACGACGCGAGGAAGTGCACGGTCATGGTGACCTGCGCGCGGTTGGGCAGCGTGAAGTCCGGGCGGTTGCGCAACTTCTTGATGAAGCTGAAGATGTAGTCCCACCGGCCGCAGTTCAGGCCAGCCGAGTGGTTGCGCAGTTCCCACAGGATCTCGTGCATCTCGAAGGCGGCGAGGATCGTCTCGATCAGCACCGTTGCCCGGATGGAACCCTGCGGGACGCCGACGTAGTCTTGCGCGAATACGAAAACGTCGTTCCAGAGCCGCGCCTCGAGGTGCGACTCCAGCTTTGGCAGGTAGAAGTACGGGCCGGAGCTGCGGGCCAGCAGTTCCTTGGCGTTGTGGAAGAAATACAAACCGAAATCGAACAGGCCGCCCGAGATTGCTTCCCCGTCAACTTGGAAGTGCTTCTCGACCAAGTGCCAGCCGCGCGGACGGACCAGCAGGACGGCGGTCGTCTCGTTGAGCTTGTACTGCTTGCCTTCGGGGCCGGAGAAGGAAATCTCGCGCCGGATGGCGTCCTTCATGTTCTTCTGGCCGTCGATCAGGTTGGTGCCGGTGGGCGAGTTGGCGTCTTCGAAATCGGCCATGAACATCTTGGCGCCCGAATTGAGGGCGTTGATGACCATCTTGCGGTCCGTGGGGCCGGTGATTTCGGTGCGGCGGTCGCGCAGGTCGGCGGGGATGGGCGCGACGGTCCACTCGGACTCGCGGATCTCGCGTGTTTCGGGAAGGAAGTCGGGAAGCTGGCCGTTGTCGATGGCCGTTTGGCGGACCTTGCGGGCCGCCAGGAGTTCGAGGCGGCGGGCGTTGAACTTGTGGTGGAGCGCGACCAGGAACGCCTGGGCTTCGGGAGTCAGGATCTCGGCGTTGGAGAACGACGTGGTGATGGAGTTCGACATGGATTTTCTTGTTGGGATTTGGAAACGGTTAGTTCATGCCGCAGGCACTTAGTTCATGCCGCAGGCGCCGGGCGACGAGCACATGCCGCCGGGGCAGCCGCGGGACTCGCCCATGCGGGATTCGGCGGGGCTCGGACGGTGGTCGCCCGCACCGGCACGGGCGGCGAAGGTGGAATATTCCTGGCGGAGGTGCTTCTGGCCGCATCCGGGGCAGCTGGCTTCCATGATTTCCGTGGTGGCGGTCGAGGCGCGGCGGACCAGCTTCTCGAACTTGTTGCCGCACGACTCGCACAGGTATTCGTAGATGGGCATAAGCCCCATCATATTACTTCGGGCGGTGCGCCCGGGGCATGCCGCTTCAATGATAAAATCTAGGCAGAGAGGACGAATTCCATGCTACAAGCAGATGCCGCCGCTGTGCTTCGACAAGAGGTTGTCACGAACCTCCCCAACGGTGTCGCGTGGATGGGGACGCCGCATGCCCTGCTCGGCGGCGATACGCCGAAGCAGCTCTTGGACCGCGGCGACTGGGAGCGAGTTCAGGATCTTGTGGATTCGATCCTATACATTGGAGTCTCGTGAACGTCCAAGGCGTTGGCCATCTCAACGCCACCCCGCTTGGGGGTGTCTGGTACCGCGCCGTTTAGCCAGACACTGTTTGGCTCACCGTTTAACTCGTGTCGGAGTTGTGTCGAATCCTGCCTCTTCGGTGGGCACCAACGCCCAGGAACTGACCGGAGATTGGAGAGGCTACCCACATCGGGGTCCGGCGACACCTGTTTCAGGCCCGGTGGGCAAGGCACCGACGCAGGAACTGGGCGAAGCGATTTTCACAAACCGCCCCGGCGTGCAGGGCGTGGTGACGCTTTCAGCACGGTTGCCTTACCACAAGGTCTTGGTGGTTTTCCCCAAGCGCTTGGTGAAAGGCCGCGACACCCTCCGCTATGCCTACACTGATTCCAACGGCAGTTCCCGGACGGTCGCTGTCCCGTAGGCGAAAAAACAAAGTCATCTCCCGCTCCGATTTCGGTTATACTATCCAACGGGAGATCCAAACAACTATGAAGCTCACCGCCCTCTTCGTTCTCGCTCTCGGCATGACGGCCACCGCCTTCGCCGAAGACATCACCGGCACTGTCGTCGACAAGAACTGCTCGACGAAGCCCGCCATGGTCAACAACGCCGAATGCTCGCAGAAGTGCGTCAAGGGCGGCGCTGAAGCCGTTCTCGTCACCGCCGACGGCAAGATCTACACGGTCGACAAGCAGGACAAGCTCGCGCCGCACGCCGGCATGAAGGTCACCGTTTCCGGCAAGGTCACGGGCACCGTGATCGCCGTCACCGACGTCAAGATGTAGTTTTTCCGGGTGGGGGCGGGCCACCGCCCCCACCCGTTCCGCCCGCCTTCATGCTCTCCATCAACAGCGCACGTCCCGCCGAGGCTCATGCCGATCCCCAGATGAAAACATGCCAGCCCGATTCCGGGCTGTTTATCCCAGAAACGGCAGTTGCCTTCGCGTCAGCGGAGAACAAGGCCTTAAACAACTGCGCATGGATCGAACAAACACTCCCTTGGTGTCGTGGCTCGGTAACAGGCTGATTCGGCGGAGCCGCGACCGCGAGGGAGCGACGCCGTGGTACGGCCAACTACAATTTCTAGGTTTATCGCCAACGCGTCCTTGATATTGGCGGCGGGAGCACTACCTCGTTCTTCGAAATCACCGGCAGAATTGCGGATCCGTAGTAAGGTTCGGTCCGTCGAAAGTACGGCGGGAAATCTCTATCCATTAGATTGCAAAAGAGTTACGGAATCAAACAGGGGCGCGGTTCGTGCTATGATCGGAAATCCGCCCCGCGATGCCAACCAGCTCGGCAGAACCGGCCAAGGCCGCTCGGTATCTCTTCGGCCCATTCCGGCTGCGGCCCGGCTCGGGCGTGCTTTACCGGGGCGATGAACTCGTTTCCCTGGCTCCAAAGACCTTCGACGTCCTGCTTCTCTTGGTGGAGAACGCGGGCGAAGTGGTTTCGAAACAAGAAATTCTGGACAAGGTCTGGGCGGACTCGTTTGTCGAGGAAAGCAGCCTCACCAAAAACATTTCCATCCTGAGGAAGATTCTCGACGAGGGCCTCCCCGGCGTCGAGGCGATCCGGACCATATCCAAGCGCGGATACCAGTTCACGGTGGAGGTTGTGCCCGAGTACCACCAGCCGGTTCAGGAACCGGTCGTCGCGCCTCCATCCAGTCCCATCCAGCCCACGGCACCCCCGGTGGCGGTTTCCCTCCCGCCGCCTGTCCGGTCGCACGCCCTGCGGTGGCCCCGCTGGTCGTTCGCCGTCGCGGCGCTCCTCCTTGCATCGGCTGGCATCTGGACCGTGCGCGCCCGCATTCTGCCGCGCCCGCCCCGAAGCGCTGTCGCCGTCATCAGCTTCCACGACCTTTCCGGAAAGCCGGAGAACGCCTGGTTGAGCCGTGCCATCTCGGAGATGCTTACCACCGAGCTCGAAACCGATTCCAAGTTGCGCACCTTGCCGGGCGACGTCACGGCCCGCCTCCGGGCCGACTTGGGCCTTCCGGACCAAAGCGGCTTTTTCGACGAAACCTTGGCGCGCATCCGCCGCGCGGTCGATTGCGACTACGTGGTGAGCGGTTCCTACCTGTCCATCGACGGGCAGGTCCGGTTGGACGTGCGGATTCAAGACACGGAAAAGCCGACCAGCGCGGCCGCACTGGTATTTTCGGGCACCGAGAAACAGCTCCCGGACCTGGCGGCCAAGGCGGGGGCAGGCATTCGGGCCCGCTTCGGCGGCGGTCGCATCTCACCGGACGAGGAAGCCAAGGACGGGGTCGCGCTGGGTGCCGTGCAGCCCTCCGACCCCACGGTCCGGAAAATCTACTTCCAAGCCTTGGAGAAATTGGGCTCGTTCGACCCGGCCGGTGCCAAGCCGTTGCTCGAATCCGTGGTTGCCCAGGACGCCGGCTTCGCGCTGGGCCATCTGGAACTGGCCACGGCGCTGCTGCAAACGGGTTACGAACGTCGCGCGAGCGAGGAAACCCGCAAGGCAATGGAGCTGTCGGGCCACCTGCCCACCAGCGAACGTCTGGCGGTGGAGGCGCGCTACCGCGAGACCATCGGCCAATGGCCACGGGCGTCCGAAATATACGCCAGTTTGTGGACGTTCCACCCCGACAATCCCGAATTCGGTTTCTCGCTGGCGCGGGTCCAAATCCGGGCGGGCACCGGTGATCTGGCCGGCAAGACGCTGCTGAAACTGCGCGCCAGCGCGTCGGCGGAGGTAGCCGCGCGGGTGGGGCTCGCGGAAGCCGAGTTGGCGATGGCACGGGGAGAGTACGGGAAAGCTTCGTCGGGATTCGCCAGTGTGGTGCTGCAAGCGAGAGCCTTGGGCTCGCGGCTCTTGGAGGGCCGTGCGCATGCCAGCCAGGCCTTGGCATCGGAGAAGACCGGGGATTCCGTCAAGTCGCGGGTTGCGTGGCAGGAAGCCGTAAGACTGTGCACCGAAGTGGGTGATTCCGGCTGCGTTGCCAACGCCTTGAACAACGAGAGTGTGATCCTCTTGGACAGCGACGAGCTGCCAGCGGCGTTGGAAGCCGTGAACCGGGCTCTTCAACTGGCGCGCAAGTCCGGGAGCCGAGGGCAGGAAGGCCGCGCCCTCAACATCCTGGGTCTGGTGTTGCGGAGGCAAGGGGATCTTGCCGGTGCCCGCGAGAACTTCGACGCTTGCCTAGCGATTGCCCGGGAGATTGGGGACCCGAAGCTGGTCGCCATCGCGCTGCGAAGGCTCGGGGACGTGTTCACGCGCACTGGCGACAGCGAGGCCGCTCTCCGCAACTACACCGAGTTGATGGAACTATCGCGGAAATCGGACAACAAGATCGATCTTGCCGCCGCTCTGGACAGCATAGGGCGGCTGGAGCAGCGGAAGGGCGACCTCCCCGCCGCCCGGCGCGACTTGGAAGAGGCTCTGGGCATCCAACGCGCCACCCATGCGGAAACAGCCGTTGCCTCCACGCTCGCCATTCTCGCCAATCTCTCCAAGAACATGGGGGACTTGGAGAATGCCCGTGGACTCCGCGCCGAAGAGTGCAAGATGCAGCGAACGTTGGGGCGCAAGGACCCACTGCTGCGTTGCAGCCTGGCTTTGGCTGACATCGACCTGTTGCAGGGGCGGTTCCGGGAGGCGGCGGTCGCTGCGCAGTCGCTTGCCGAAGCGTCACAAGGGTCCAAGCAGATCCCCGAAGCGTACCGGATTCTCGCCCTGGCCAAGCTGGCCCTCGGTGATACCACCGCGGCGGCAAAAGCCATACAGACGGCCCGGACAACCGGCGTCAAGGCGGGAGCGAAGGACGAGGATCTACTCACTTCCACACCCTTGACCATCGCGGCCGGGCGGATCGAATCGGCCATGGGCCACAAGCGCGAGGCTGCGATTCTGTTCCAGCGTGCCCAGTCCCAAGCCGTCAAGACAGACACCGTCTCCCTGATGCTGGAGGTGCGGCTGGCGATGGCCGAGGCGGTTGCGAGGGACAACGGCGGGTCCGCAGGCAGGCAATTGAAGGAGTTGGTGACAGAGAGCACGGCCAAGGGTTACCTCGGAGTGGCGGCGCGCGCGCAGAAGCTTCTGTCCACTTCGGTGCGATAGAATTCAGCCGATGCGCAAATTCTTCCCCATCGTGCTCGCGGGCCTCGCCCTCCTCGACGGGGCAACGGGGCGGTAGTGCGAATCCCGCGTTGCCGTCGATGCCATTGCTCCTCACGGCGCGCGCCGTGGCGGTTGGCTCCCCGGACTTCTCAGTCCGTGCAATAGGCCGTCCTTCGTGAAGTAGACCCCGGACACCTTGTCGCCGGGCGAAAGATGGGCGAGTTGGCTGGGCTTTTTCACTCGATACGATTTCACTTGGATTCTGAACCGCCCCAGGAAGCCGGTTTCCCGGATGACGAGCGTCGAGTCCTGAGGCTCCACGCGGACCACAGTTCCCGCAACCGTGTGCTGGCTGGGCCGTGGACCGTCAGCCCCCTTGGCAGGGATGCAAAACAGAGCCAATAGGAGTGTCACGCCCAGCGGCAGGAAGACTCGTAGCATGTTGTCAATCACCGGTCCTTTCCATCCAACGAAACGAGCCCCGGACTGCGCCGGGGCTTGCTTCTGGACCTTCACTGCCGCAAGCGCTGCGGCCCGCTCTCGCGAGACTAGAAAGTATATCCGATCTTGGCGACCAGCGTCCGGGGTTGCAGGAAGTGCGTGCCGCTGAACGTCGACAGGAAGTTGTAGAGCGCCACCTTGTTGGTCAGGTTGGCGATGTCGAGCGCCGCCGTGATCCGGCGCGTGCCCTCGCGGTGGAGCAGATTGTCGGTGCCGATTCCCAGATTGAAAATGTTGCGGGGTTTGACACGATCCGGATTGTGGTCGTCGTTCTCCTTGCCGGTTTGCGGCAGGGTCAACAATTTTGACGTCACGGTCTTGCCGCAGTCCGTGATTGGATTTGCGACCGTGGCGAAGGTTCCGCCGCATGCCAGTCCGATCGTGACCTGCTGGTTCGGGGTTAGTCCGTTGATCGCGAAGTCGGCGTCGGGGACGCCGCTGACGACTAGGCCGCTGTCGTAGCGATACGTGAGCGCAATCCACTCGGCATTCTTCGGACGCTGGTAGCGGAGGTTGAGTGTCGATTGGAAAGCCTGGTCGTGGTCGATGCGGAACACCCCTCCCGCCAGCGGCGCGCCCTGGGGGATGAGGCCGCCGTTCTCGGGCGGATAGTAGCGGGCCCGGGTGTGGCCGAAGGTCCAGTAGGCTTGGAAGCCCCGGAGGTTGGTCGTGCTCATCCTTCCGGTCACGCCGTCGAGCTTTGAGTTGTGCCATGCGATGGGAAAGGTGATGGTGGTGTTGAGTAGGGTGCTGAAGTCGTAGGCGTTGTGAGTGAACTTCCAGAAGTAATCGGCGTCCAAAAGGAGGTATCTTCCCAGTGCCTGCTGGAACCCCGTATTGAACTGGTTGCGGAAGCCCGGGCTGATCGGGACCGCGGTTGCGCCGAAGACGTTGGAGGCCAAGCCGCCGATACCGGTCGCGCTTGAAAGCAGCAGGTTCTCGTTGAAGGGTGTTTCCATGGTGCGCGCGTAGGCAACCCGGAACACGGTGCCCGTCTTCTTGAGGTTGTACGCCACGCCGGCGCGCGGCTGGGGCTCGAACTTCGAGACCAAGCCGGAATACTCGTCCAACCGCAGTCCGAGTGTGACGACGAAGCCGCCCCTTGTATACGTGTCGGAGGCGTACACCGCGAACTGGCTGATGTTCCTGGCGGCATGGAACCGGAATAGTGACCCGCTGCGCGTCAGGTCGAACGGGGTCAAGCCCGGTGAGAACGGGTTCGAAGAGTCCGGGTTGTCGGCAGTGTTGGGCTCGTAGCCTGCCGCGACGCATTGCGACGGTTTAGTGAGGGTGGGGTCGCCGACGGAGCTTCGATCGGGATTCACGCACGGGTCGTTGAACGTTGGATCGGTGATGCCGAAGCCGAAGTTCTCCCGCAGCCGCGTCTGTTTGGTGTCGATACCCAGCTTCAGGTCGTGGTGGCCGCGCGAGGCAGCGAGGTCGGCACGCACCCCCCAGTTGAGCAACTGACGGTTCTGGCTCTGCGTGGCTGGCGTATCGGCGAACGGATCGCGGCTGGCGTAGTAGTTGAACTGGTCCTTGCGGATGTAGGGGTTGATCGTCAATAGGGTGCGGGCGTTCAGGGTGTGCTGGTAGCCCGGGGCCACGCTCCAAGTGAGGACCCGCTGCCGCTGGTCCTGCCCGGCCTGGTCGTAGCTGTTCGGGATCTGGATCCAGTTGCGGGCAGCGAACAGGTTCAGGTGGAAGACGTCCGATCCCGTGGGCTGATAGTCGAGCCGGTCGAAGAGGGTCTGGTTGTTCCCCTTGTCGTGGATGGGACGGAACTCCGGGGTGTCCAGGAACCGGCCGCTGCGGACACCGTCGGCGGCGAAGAAGTTTCCGAACTTGGCGTTGCCGAAACCGTAGCTGAGACCTCCGCCGGAGGTTCCGAACGAGCCGTAGGTGGCGTCCACGCTGCCGAAGCTCCGCGTTGCCCCGAGCCCTGAGCGGGTGGTCACTGCGACCACCAGGCTCGTCTTGTCGCCGAATTCGGCGTTGGGGGTGCCGGTGGTCATTTCCATCGCCTGGATGGCGGACGTCGGGAGCTGGGTTGAGAACACCTTGCTCTGCTGGTCGCTGACCGGTTGCCCGTCAATCACGAAGCTGACCTGGGCGTGGTCGCCCAGAGGGTGGAAGAAGCCGTTGCCGTCGGCGGCGACCCCGCCGGTGCTGTAGACGATTGCCTGGGCCAAGCCGCCGCCGGGGTCGATGGCTGGGATTTTGGAGAACAGGCTGCGGTCCACGTCCACATGGGCGGATGGATCCGTCTCGAGGACGTCGGCACCGGTCGCTTCCACATGCACCACGGTCTTGCCGCCCGCAACGGTCACAACGGATTTCAACTGGACAGTGATCGAATTCCGGATGCTCACGTCGTCCGAAAACGGGGCGAACCCGGCGGCCGAGATGCTGAGATGGTACGGATTCGCGGGAATGTTCGTCAGCCGGTAGGACCCGTCGGGGCCGGAGGTGGCGGCCTGCCGGTAACCCGAAACGGCGTTGGCCAGTTCAACCTTGGCGTTGGCGACCACTCCGCCGGTCGCGTCGACCACCACTCCCTGGATGGTTCCGGCATTCCCAAGCGACTGAGCCCGCGCCGTCCCGGCCAAGAGCACCGCGATGACGCCGCAGGAAAGGAGAAGTTTCTTCATGGTCATATTCTGCCGTCGTTTGCGTAAACCTTCCACGCGAATTCCTGCGGTCGGCCAGATTCCCTCCGCAGATGAACTAGGAACGGACGTGGGCGGACCGGCTCACCAATCGAGCAGGTGCTGGATGGTGCGGGCCTGCCTCTTGCTCACTGTTAGTTCGATCCTGTTGTTCAATGTGACCAGCCACCTCTGGCTGCTCAGGGCGCTCATTTTCCGGACATGGTTGATGTTCACCAACGCATTGCGGTGGATGCGTTGAAAGCTGCTGTCGCGCAACCGTTCTTCCAGCACGGCGAGTGTCTGGCTCGCGAGTAGCTTGCCCTTTGCCGTCATGATCCATACAAGGTCGCCATCGGCTTGGAAGGCATAAACCTCGTCGGCGTTCAGAAGGACGTACTCGGTCCCGAGGCGGCCGATAATCCTCCTGGGGGCGGGTTCGTTGGACGGCTTGTGGAGTTCCTGAATGCGGACGATCTGTTCTGCGCTCATCGAGGCGGACCGCTGTCGCACCCTTTCGACGGCTTCCGCGAGGCGTTCGGGGGCCACCGGCTTCAATAGGTAGTCGATTGCTCCCACCTCGAACGCTTGGATCGCGTATTGGTCCCATGCCGTCACCATCACGATGGCTGGTAACCGCGCACCGCACTTGAGTCTGCGAACGACTTCGAGCCCGCCCACGAGGGGCATTTGGAGATCGAGCAGGACCAAGTCCGGGTTGTGTTCGCCGATCAGATCGAGAGCGGTTGCCCCGTTGTCCGCTTCGCCGATCACCCTCACATCCTCCAGAGCCTCGAGTTCTTCCCGAAGGATTCGTCGGGCAATCGGCTCGTCGTCGACGATGAGTGTCTTCAGCGTGGCTGGCATGGTTCTTAACGGTTTCTTACCATGCGGCAAGCCATTGGGCCGCGGGTTTTCCGGCGGGTGGCCGGGTTTCGCGGATGAACGATCCATCCCGTGCCACCAGCGGACGGCACCGGACGCACACCAAGAGGTGGTCCGTCCTGGCGATGTTCCGGTGGTGTGCTGTGGTGCGATAGAATTCAGCCGATGCGCAAATTCTTCCCCATCGTGCTCGCGGGCCTCGCCCTCCTCGTTGTCCAACCCATTTCGGCCCAGGTCAAGAAGATCGTCGTCCTCAATCCCGCTGCAGGCCAGGTGCAGGATTTCCAGTCGGTTTCGCCCAAAGTGAAGGTCGTCGGGGCCACTTCGGCCAACGTGTTGACCGAAATCGCGGACGCCGATGGCTTCATCGGCGTGATCACTCCCGAAATGTACGCGGCGTCCAAGCAGTTGAAGTGGGTCGGTGTGATGTCGGCGGGCCTCGAGAACATCCTGCAAGTCCCCGGTTCCGGGCCGTTCAAGAACAGCGACGTCATCATGACGAACAACAAGGTCGTGCAGGGCATTGAGATCGCAGACCACGCCATGGCGCTGCTCCTCTACACCTCCCGCCGCCTGAATGAATACGGCGCGGCCAAGCAGAACGAGGACTGGCTCAAGACCCCCTTCAAAGGCATCGAGTTGCGGGGCAAGACGGCCCTCATCATCGGCATGGGCGGCATCGGCACCAACATCGCGCTGCGCTGCTGGGCGTTCGGCATGCACGTCATCGGCGTCGACCCGGAGGAGAAGCCCATCGTCTCGTACGTCGACCGTGTTGTGAAGCCGGACCAACTGGACGAGGTCGTGCCGCTGGCCGACGCGGTTTTCATCTCGGCCCCCGACACCGACAAGAGCCACAAGATGTTCGGTGCCAAGGAGTTCGAGCTGATGAAGCAGCATTCGTACTTTGTGGCGGTCAGCCGCGGCGGAGTCTACGACATGAACGGACTGGTGAAGGCGCTGGATTCGCAGAAGCTGGACGGCGCGGGCGTCGATGTGACCGACCCCGAACCACTGCCCAAAGGCCACCCCCTGTGGAGCTTCAAGAACGTGATGATCACGCCGCACATCGCGGGCCGGTCGGATTTGGATAACGCGCGCATGCTGGGCACCATCAAGGACAACATCCGGCGCTTTGCCGACGGTCTCCCGATGGTCAATGTTGTGGACAAGAAGAAAGGTTACTAAGTGTTGAAAACAGGACTCCTCGCGGTCGCGCTGGCGACGTTGTGTTTCGGGCAGGCCAAGAAGCCGCTCGACATCTATTTCATGGACATGGAGGGCGGCCACTCGACGCTCTATGTCTCCCCGTCGGGACAGTCGATGCTCATCGACACCGGTAGCCCGGGCGACCGGGACGTGGACCGCATCGTGGCGGTGCTTGAAGCCGCGGGCGTCAAGCAGATCGACTACATGGTCCTCAGCCACTACCACGGCGACCATGTGGGCGGCCTCGAAGCGCTGGCCAAACGGATTCCGATCAAGCACTACGTGGACCACGGCGCATCCGTGGAGCCGCGCGAGCAGGTTGCCGGCTTCCAGAAGATGTACGCCGACCTTTACGAGAAGGCTCCGCGCACTATCGCCAAGCCGGGCGACAAGATTCCGGTGGCAGGACTCGATATTACTGTTGTTACCTCGGCTAACCAGGTCATCAAGAAGCCGATGGCGGGCGCGCCCGGGGCGGGGAAGCCCAACGCAGCCTGTGCCGACTTCCAACCGCGCGACGAGGCCCGGGTGGATCCCGACAACCCGCAGTCCGTCGGCCTCGTGATCGCCAATGGCAAGTTCCGTACCATCAACTTGGCCGACTTCACGTGGAACTCGGAGAAGGATCTCATGTGCCCCAATAATCCGATCGGCACGGTGGACGTGTACCTGACGTCGCACCACGGCATCGACCAATCGGGCTCGCCCGCTCTGGTGCACGGTTTGCGGCCCAGGGTCGCGATCATGCACAACGGGACGCGGAAGGGCGGGGCGGCCTCGACCTACTCGGCGCTGCACACGTCGCCGGGCTTGGAGGACATCTGGCAGTTGCATTGGTCGTGGACCGGCGGGCTGGAAAACAATCCGGCCGGGGTGTTCATCGCCAACCTGGACGACAAGGAAACCATCGCGAACGTGATCCAGAATCCCCCGACCCCGATGCAGTTCGGCACGGGCGGACGGGGTCCGGGTGCGCCCGGCGCGCCTCCGGCCGCGACGACCGCCACGGCGGCCGCTGGCATGGGCCGGGGTCCTGGACGTGGCGGCCACACGGGGCCGGCGTTCTGGATCAAGGTTTCGGCGCAGGCTGATGGCTCGTTCACCGTCACCAACACTCGTAACGGGTTCACGAAGTCGTACGGGGCCAAATAGGCCCCGTATCACCTACAAGCCGAGTTTTGCGCGCGTCAACGGTCCGACGCCGGTCTCGCCGGTGATGCCGTTGTCGAGTTGGAACTGCGCAACGATGCGGGCGGTATTGGCGCCATAGACGCCGTCGGCGGGCCCGATTCCCAACTTTGATTGAACGGTCGCCACATCGTCGCCCCGCATGAACGGGCTCGTCAGCGTGAGTTCGCGGGGGGCGCCGGACAGGAGTTCCTCCGTGATCGTGACGCCGTGCACGGTGATGGGCAGCGCCAAATCCCAGTTGTTGCTGTCCATGAGTTGTTGGAACGAGTCCATCCGGTAGACGGTTATGGGCAGTGGCGGGGCACACGAGAGCAGCCAATCGCGCCTTGCCGTGACATACTGGGCCGCCCAAGCCTCTTCGCCCACATCGGAAACTTTGGGCATGGTCTTGATGAGCCGGTACCAGCCGCCTTGGATGCAGCCGTCGTACGCGAGGCCTTGGCTCAGGATATTGGTGAGTCCCAGCGATTGCGCCGATTTGATCGCCGGAGTGAAGTAGTTCTCGTCGAAATAGCTATCCTGGACGGCCCGCATCACCGGGTCCGCCCCGGCCGACTTCAGCAGGCTGCGAACATCCTGGTCGGTGTCTAGTGTCACGTCCTTGGCCTCGAAGCGTGGCAGGTACGGGCTGAGCCGGGCTCCGAACTCGGCATTGTCACGTGCGCAATACTTCTGCAGCAGCAAGTACAAGTTGCCGCTGCCGAGGGAAACTTGGCTGCGCCCGTAGGAGAGGTGGCCGCTGTCGCCGGGGATCACGGTCACTGCGGAGTAGTTGCCACTAACCTTGCCCGTCTCGAAGATATTGACGATGGCTTGGATTGTGGCTTTCTGGAGATCGTTCATGTGGTCCTCGATTCCACACTGCGCCCGGTCCTTGATGGCGGGTTGGCAGCCGTGTGGAGCGGTGGGGCCAGGCGGCCGCAGCAACGCTTGTATTTCTGGCCTGAGCGGCAGGGACAGAGGGTGTTTCGGGCGATGGCAATTGCCTTCGGGGCTGCGGCCGGAGCGGCTTCGTGGACAATCGGAGCGGCGACAGGCTCGGGTTGGTCTTTCTGCAACTCGCGGCGCATTTTCAGGGCGCGGGCGAACGAGATGAAGGCGCGGTCGCGGTCCCGGTCGTTTGCGGCGCGGAGCTTCGCGTCCGGCGTGGTCCCAAATTCAGCCTCACGGCCTTCGCATTCCGCGATGCGGGCCACGCAACGGGCGATTTCGCGGTTGACGAGTGTTTCGATTTCGTTGGGCATAGGTTCTCCTCCCGGCAACGATCCTACGCCGGGAGGGGGCCCATTCCGAACCATGGTTTTTGTAAGTTATTGATTCTGTGGGGAAGATTGGGTGAAAAAACTTGTCACCGCCTAGTTGCGTTTTCCCCGCTGTGCGTCCGCGAACGCCAAATACTGGTCCCAGTCGAAGGCGGTGACGTCGTGTTTGCCCGTCCGGACGTGGTACCCGATGTCGGTCATCACGGGCTGGTCGACGGCTGGCATGGTTTTCGACGGCAGGCCCTTCTTCCCCAGCAACTTGTAGACCCGGCCGGCGTCGAAGGCTGCGAGGAATTCGCCCTTGGGGTCGGAACCGCGGTCCTCCTCGGCGCTGGCGACGTAGAGCGGGCGGGGGGCGATAAGGGCCAGCAGTTCGTTGCCGTCGATCGGCAGTTTCTCCGGGTGCCCGGTGTACTGCTTGTAGTGCGCGTTGAACCAGTGGGGGAAGGCGTCGTTGAGGTGGTCCGTGGTCTCCCCGTAGGCGCGCTTGAGCAGCGACGCGCCGCCTTTACCCGATTCGTTCGAGATCACCAGTGCGAACCGGGTGTCCTGAGCTGCCGCCCACAACGCAGCCTTGCCAAGGCGCGAGTGGCCGATGAGCGCGATGTGCCGGGAATCGACGGCTTTTTCGGTCTTGAGGTAGTCCACCGCGCGGCTCAGGCCCCAAGCCCATGCTCCGAGGGCGCTCCAATCCTCGACCGGACGGCCGGTGGGTTCCAGAAGTCCGGGACGCACGCCCAGCCCGACGCCGCCGACGAAATCCGGCTCGATGTCGCCGTAGTAGATCGTGGCGATCCCGTAGCCCTTGGCGAGGATCTTTTCCACCTGCCACGCGTTGGCGTCGGAACCGCGCGTGCGCTCGTCCGGCGGCAGGTGCAGCATCTTGGCGGGCTTGGTGGTGGAGGCGGGGTCGCGGACCCAGACTTCGTGCGCGATGATGCCCGGGTCTGCGTGCACGGTGTGGTTGCCGTTGAAATTCAGGCCGAGGAAGACGGGGACGAGGCCCTTGGCGTCTTTGGGCAGGTAGAGGAGCAGGTGCATCTGAGGACCGTCGTTGCGCGGGCTGAAGTAGACGGTGACCTGCTTGCGGATGGCCTTGCCTTTCAGTGCACCGGAATCCGTCACGACGTCGGAATAGCGGATTTCGGGGTCGGTGGCCGGTGTTTTCCCGTAGACTTGGTCTTCGAAGATTTTGATCAGCTCGGGGCGTCGGACATCGGTCCAGGTCTTGGCGTCTTTGACAGGCTGGCCGTTGGCGAGGGTCAGCGGATCGGGGAGCGTGTAGGGCCCGACTTTGGATTCGTCGAAGTTGTATCGGTTGGTTTGGGCACTGTTGGTCTGGGCTATGAGCGCGACGGGGAGTAGGAGGGCGGCTAGGGCGCGGGCCATCTTCGCAGTCTAGCAATGGGGGCGCAGCGATCAGTCACCGGTTGGGCTATTCAGGGGCGGTGGTGTGGGCTCAGGCTGCAAATTCCTCGGATTCGTCGAGGCGTATGACCAGAAGCGGCCTGACCGCAGATGACCCGGTCGAAGTTGACGCGCCCGGACGAGATAGCTCTGTCGAAGATGATGTGGTCGTAGGCGTGCGTGGGCCAACCTTCGGCCTGAAAAACAGACCGGTCTTTGCGTTGCTCCAGTCGGTCTTGACCGGGATATCAGATGTGTCAATCTCGCTGTCTTTCATTCGTTTTAGCGCTCGAAGCTCACTGGCTTGCGCGCCGACGGTTTTCTTCATATGCTCTCCTTTCTCTCTTGATTGCCTTGCGCGCCGAAATCAGCCGTATGACTTCGCCATGTTCGTCGTCGCGCCAAGTGTGCGCTACTTGCAAAACGATCCCGTCCACCTCGCCCAGTGTCTGCCACCTGCACTCTCCATCTACCACGCGGTCCTGGTCGTTGAATTGATACTCGTCCTCAAAAACCAACTGGGCGGTCTCAAAGCTGAGCTTGTGTTTTGCGAGGTTGCGCCCGTTCTTTTCCTCATCCCATTCGAAGCGCATGTGTTGAACGCGAGGACTGCGCCAAGCAGCCCCTCTTTTATTATTGCGTACTTTAGGCAGCCTTAAGTCGGGCCGTTCCCCCCTTACGTGCCCACCACAATCCCGCCATCCACCGACAGCACCGTCCCGTGCACGAACGACGCCCCCGACGACGCCAGCCACACATACGCGTTGGCCACGTCCTCCGGCTCGCCCATCCGGCCCAGCGGCGTGTGGCCGCGCATGCCGTCCAGTACTTTTTCCGGCATCGCCTTCACCATGTCGGTCGCGATGAACCCCGGGGCCACGGCATTCACGCGGATTCCGTACTTTCCCAACTCCCGCGCCCAGGTCTGCGTCATGCCGATCACGGCCGCCTTCGACGCCACGTAGTTCGTCTGGCCGAAGTTGCCGTAAAGCCCCACCACGCTCGACGCGTTCAGGATCACGCCCGATTTCGCCGCGATCATCGACGGCACCACGGCCCGCGTGCACACGAACACGCCCCTCAGGTTGACATTGATGACAGCGTCGAACTGTTCGTCGGAAAGAAGGCCGCTGACCGCGCCGTCGCGGTAGCGGACCAACTGGGCGTCGCGCAGGATGCCGGCGTTGTTCACGAGCACGTCGATGCGGCCCCATTTTTCGACCACGGCCTTGGTTGCGGCCTCGACCGAGGCGGTGGAGGTCACGTCCACATGCTGGTAGTCGACTGCGGGCTCCGCTTCCGGTGCGCGCACGTCCCACACGGAAACCCGGCAGCCCTCGGCGGCAAAACGCTGCACGGTGGCGCGTCCGATCCCTGCCGCCCCGCCCGTGACTACGACAACTTTCCCTTCCAGTCCCGTCTCGATCATGGGAACAGTTTCTCACGGGTCGGTTCCCCGTGGGCGAGGCGGGTTTCGGTAAGCTGGAAGGCAGTGCACACCGAACAATCGCAGCAACTCTTCGAACGCGCCCGCCTTTCCATCCCCGGCGGCGTCAACTCGCCGGTACGCGCATGGCGCGGGGTCGGCGGCAATCCCCGGTTCATCGCGAGGGGCCAGGGGTCCCGTCTGTTCGACGCCGACGGCAATGAATACATCGACTACATCGGTTCCTGGGGACCGCTGCTGCTGGGGCACCGTCACCCGGAAATCCTGGCGGCACTCGAGGAGGCGATGCTGCGGGGCACCAGTTTCGGCGCGCCCACCGAGCAGGAAGTGGACCTCGCCGAGGCCGTTCGCGCGCTGGTTCCGTCGATGGAACTCGTCCGGCTGGTCAATTCCGGTACCGAGGCGACCATGTCGGCGTTGCGCGTGGCCCGCGGGTTCACCGGCCGCGATATCACCATCAAGTTCGAGGGCTGCTACCACGGGCACGTCGATTCGCTGCTGGTGAAGGCCGGGTCGGGCGTGGCGACGCTCGGGTTGCCGGATTCCCCCGGCGTGCCGAAGGGGTTCAGCGACACCACGATGGCGCTGCCGTTCAACGACGCGCAGGCGGTCGAGGACGCCTTCAAGGCGCATCCGGACAAGATCGCGGCGGTGATCGTGGAGCCGGTGTGCGGGAACATGGGCTGCATCCCTCCCAATCCGGGGTATCTGGAGGCGCTGCGCGAGATCACGGCTCGCTATGGGGCGCTACTGATTTTCGATGAAGTGATGACGGGATTCCGGGTGTCGCCGGGTGGCGCGCAGCAGCTTTACGGGATCAAGCCGGATCTGACGACGCTGGGCAAGGTGGTCGGGGGCGGACTGCCGATCGCGGTCTATGGCGGGCGTCGCGACATCATGAGCCATATCGCGCCCAGCGGGCCGATTTACCAGGCGGGGACGCTGTCGGGCAATCCGTTGGCGGTGGGGGCGGGGCTCGCGATGCTGCGGCATATTCAAAGCCATCCGGAGATCTACGAGCAGCTGAATGCCGCGACCGGTCGGCTGGCGGCCTGCGCGCCGGAGAGCGTGACGGTGAACCGGATCGGGTCGATGATGACGTGGTTCTTCACGGACCAGCCGGTGACCGACTGGGATTCGGCCAAGAAGTGCGACACCGCGAAGTTCGGGAAGTTCTTCCACGCGATGCTGGAGCGCGGCGTGTACTTGCCGCCGTCGCAGTTCGAGGCGCTGTTTGTTTCCACGGCGCATTCGGAGGCGGATATCGAGCGGACGGTTGCGGCTGCGAAGGAGAGTTTCGCGATCGCGTTGGGGTAAGGGCGGCAATGCAGGACTTCGACACCATTCTCAAGCAACTGCTGCACGAACCGGACGGCGAGGCCCTGCGCTACATCACCGGGCACAGAGTGGTGTCGTGGCGCAACGTGGAAATGCCCACCACGCGGAACCTGCGGGCGGACTCGATCGGCAGGGATGAGTCGGCGCGTTCAATCCAAATCGAGTGCCAGACCGCCAACGACCCGACCATGGCGGCGCGGATGCTCAACTACGGAGCGTGGCTGTTCGCAGAGGAGGGGCGCTTTCCCCTGCAGTACGTCTTGTACATAGGGTCCAGACCGATGTCCATGCCGACCGTGGTAGAGGAGCCCGACCAGATCGCATATCAGTACAAGCTGTTCAACATGAAGGACTTGGACGGCGAGGTCCTGCGCTCCAGTCCGCGTTTGAGCGATAATATATTGTCAGTGCTGATGCGTCTGCGGGACCGTCGCGAGGCGGTGACGGGCATCTTGGAGCGGATCGCGGAGTTGCCTGCGGGAGAACGCCGGACCGCCTATAAGCAGTTGCTCACGCTGGCGGGTTTGCGGGAACTGGGCGAGTTCGTGAAGGAGGAGGGACGAAGGATGTTTGCGTTGGAAGACTATCTGGAACACGACGTTTTCGGGCCTTTGGTGCAGCAGGGGCTGGAGCAGGGGCTGGAGCAAGGCTTGGAGAAAGGGCGGGAGCAAGGGCTGGAGTTGGGCCGCGAACAAGGCGGGCACCAGGAGGCGCTGGCTTTCCTTCACATGATCGTGGAGCGGCTGGGGCCTGTGCCGGAATCCCTCTCGCAGCGCTACGCGGCCATGTCTACGCCACAGATTCGCGAGGAGTCGAAGCGGGCGTTGGCTGCAACCTCGATCGGCGACTTGCTGAGCTGAGCTGGCGGCGGGTCCAACCGCGATTTACAGCAGGGTCAGAGGGTCCACGTCGATCACTAGCGCGGCGGTTCTTCACCGACCAGCCGATGACGGATTGGGATTCGGCCAAGAGTCGCGACACCGCCAGTTCGGGAAGTTCTTCCACGCGATGCTGGAGCGCGGCGTCTACGTGCCGCCATCGCAGTTCGAGGCGCTCGTTGTTTCCACGGCACATTCGGAGCTGGATATTGACCGGACGGTGACGGCGGCGAAGGAAGGCTTCGCGATCGCTTTGGGGTGAGGCACACCCAGACGCCCGACATAGTTCGGGTCCCGGACGTGCTCCAGGTACCAAACGGCCGCGAAAGCCAAGACCGTGGCGATGGCCGGGATCAGCAGTCTTTTGACGACGCGCAGCGGATGGCTCCAATCGGCAGTCGCCGCGAAGACGACGAGGGCACCAGCCAAGGCCACAATCGTCAGTTGGAAGATGTGCGCACCTGCACCCTCGTCCTGCCGGGGCGGCTGGGTGTAGCCGGTTAGGACGGTCAGAAAGGCCAGACACGACAGGAAGGTGGCCATCCACCAGCTGAGTTCGTGGATCTGGCGGGCTTTCGGTTCCATGGAGCCATGCTATCGCAACAGCTCTGTCATGTAAAGTACTTTTTTCTAGAGCAAGGTCAGCGGGTCCACGTCGATCACCAGCGCCGTGGCCCCCCACTTTTTCTCCCGAGCGAACTCCCGCGCCTTCTGCAGCAGCGCGTTCAAGGCCTTCCGGCTCCCCGACTTCACCAGCAACTGATACCGGAATTCCGCCTTCAACCGCGGGACCGGGGCCTCGGCCGGACCCAGGATCCGCATGTTCTCCACCGGAGCCGCCAGTGCCGGGGACATGTGCCCGCCCAGTTCCGTCGCCATCCGCAGCGCGTCCTCCTGCAGCGGCGCGCGCACCAAAATGTTCGCCATGGCGCTGAACGGCGGGTACTTCATGAAGCGCCGGAACTGCAACTCCTTCTGGAAGAAGCCGTTGTAGTCCTGACGCGACGCGAGGTCGATCGCGTAGTGGTCCGGGTTGATGGTCTGCATGTAGACCGTACCCGGCAGATTCCCGCGTCCGGCGCGTCCGGCGACCTGCGTCAGCAACTGGAACGTCCGCTCGGCGGCACGGAAATCCGGCATCCCCAGCCCAACGTCCGCCGACACCACGCCCACCAACGTCACGTTCGGGATGTCGTGCCCCTTGGCGATCATCTGCGTGCCCACCAGAATGTCGAAATTGCCCTCGCGGAAGTTGTGCAGGATGTCCTCGAACTGGCGCTTGCCGACGACGGTGTCGCGGTCGAGGCGGGCGATCCGGGCTTCGGGGAATTCGGAGTGCAACTCGTCTTCCACCCGTTCGGACCCCGTGCCCATGAACTGGATGTGCTCGCTGTCGCATTTCGGGCAGACATCCGGCACCTTCTGGGCGTAGGCGCAGTAGTGGCAGAGCAGGCGGCGGTCGCGCTTGTGCCAAGTCAGGGTGAGTGCGCAGTTGATGCACTCGACCCGTCCGCCACATGATCGGCAGACGACGTGGCTGGAAAATCCGCGCCGGTTGAGCAGGATCATGGCCTGCTCGTTGCTCGCCAGCTTGTCGCGCAGGGCTTCGAGCAACTGCCGCGAAAACGTGGCGTGCTTGCGGGTTTCGAGGAACTCCTGCCGCATGTCCACCAGGTAGACCTTGGGCATGGGGCGCTCGGCGATGCGGTCCGGCATTTCGAGCAGGGTGTATTTGCCGGAGAGGGCGTTGTTGCGGCTCTCCATGCTGGGCGTTGCCGACCCCAGCACCACAACGGCACCGGCGGCTTGGGCGCGCACGATGGCGACGTCGCGGCCGTTGTAGCGCGGGTTTTCCTCCTGCTTGTAGCTGCCGTCGTGCTCTTCGTCGACGATGATCAGGCCGGGATTGGTCACGGGCGCGAAGACGCCGGAGCGGGTCGCCACCACGACGGTCGCGCCGGAGGAGCGGATGCGCCGCCATTGTCCGGCGCGCTCGGTGTCGCTGAAGGCGCTGTGCAGGATCGCCACCTTGTCCCCGAAACGGGCGTGGAACTGTCCCGCCATCTGCGGCGTGAGGGCGATTTCGGGGACCAGCAGCAGGGCGCTGCGTCCGAGGGCAAGGGCGTGGTCGATGGCGTTGAGATAGACCTCGGTTTTGCCGGAGCCGGTGACGCCGTAGAGGAGGAAGGTGTGGAATTTTCCGGCGTCGAGGCCAGCTTTGATGGCGTCGAAGGCTTCCCGCTGGGGCGGGTTGAGGTCGTGGGGCTTGCGGATGGGGGCTGAGCGGATGGCGATCTCCTCCGCCTCCAGCTTCACCAAGCCCGTCCGCGCCAGGACGCGCGCCGCCGTGCCGCCGTTCTTGATAGCGTTTTCGACGTCGGCCAGGTTGTGGGTTCCGGGGTGGAGCGACAAGTACGCCAGCAGTTCGCGCTCGGCCTTGGGGTGTTTGCCCTGCGGGTTCTCGCCCGCGGGCAGCAGGCTCACGCGCAGTTTGGTGGAGGGAGAACGGAGGGGGTCGCGGTCGCGCTCGACCTCCTCGACCATGATCCAGCCGCGCTTTTCGAGCGATTTCAGCACTTTCGCCGCCAGCGGGACCTTCTTGGTCAGGTAAGCGGCGGAGCGTTCGCGGTTTTCGAGCAGCTTCAGGATCTGGTCCAGCTCGCTGTCGGCGGAGGGGTCGATGGAGAGCTGCTTGGCGGCGTCGCGCCCGGCGGGGGTGAGAGCGTACATTTTGCCCGCCTTGATGTCGGAGGCGAGCGGCAGCATGGAGCGCAGGACTTCGCCCAGCGCGGTGCAGTAGTAGCCGGAAATCCAGCGGCCTAGGGCCAGCAGGGAATCGTCGAGGACGGGCTCGGGGTCCAGCACCCGCGCAATTTCCTTCAGAGAGACACCCGGCTCTGGCCGCTCCTGGTGGACTCGGAGGACGACACCGGTCAGACGGCGCGACCCGAACGGCACCAGCACCCTCATCCCGGTCCGCACCCGCTGTTCGAGGTGGGAGGGCAGGGAATAGGTGAAGGCGCGGTCGAGCGGTACGGGCAGGCTGACCTCGCAGAAGAATTTCGGCGACACGGGCAAGTTCCAGTTTAAGGGTCCCGCAGTTCAGCCCCGCGATATGATGGCAGCGATGCCCATCGCGCCGTCGAAGCTCCACCACGTCTCCCGCCAGACCAAAAATCTGGATGTCACCCAGAAGTTTTACGAGGACATCCTCGGTTTCCGCGCCATCAGCCGTCCGCCGTTCAATTTCCGGGGCGCTTGGCTGTACGGCTTCGGCATGCAGTTGCATCTGATCGAGGAGCCCTACGACGCTCCCGACCCGGCCATCAACACGCGCGAGAACCACGTCGCGTTCGCGATCGATTCGCTGGACGACGCCGAGGCCGTGGTAAAGGCGCATGGGTTGACCTATCACCGCCAGGAAGTGCCGGAGCGGGGTACGGGGCAGATCTTCTTCCGGGATCCGGACGGGTGGCTGATCGAGGTTGGCGTGTACGCAGCGGTGATGGACAAGTAAATTTCGGGGCTTGTTTCGTCGCGTTTGACTTTATACTGTTCTGATGAAACAGACGCGTTTTGCCGCTTTTCTATTCGCGCTCGTCGCCGCGGTCGCCCAGGTGCCGGACGGTCCCAAGCACGCTGCCAACGGGGCGCTGCTCCGGCCCACCACCTATCGGGAGTGGGTCTTCCTGAGTTCCGGGTTGGGCATGACGTACGTGAAGGACAAGCCCAAAACGCCCCCCGCCTTTGACAACGCCTTCGTGACGCCGAGCGCCTACAAGCACTTCGTCGAAACCGGGACTTGGCAGGAAGGCACGTACTTTGTGACGGAACTGCGCAAGTCGGAAACGAAGGGGTCGATCAACACGGCGGGGTATTTCCAGACGGATGTGGTCATGCTGGAGGTCCACACTAAGGAAAAGGGACAGTGGACGTTCTACCAATTTCCCAATGGCGCTACGGAGGCGCAGCCGTTGCCGCGGACGCAGGATTGCTATAGCTGCCATGCGGCGCACGGGGCGGTCGACGACACATTCGTGCAGTTCTACCCGACGCTGATTCCTATCGCGAAGGCGCACGGGACGTACAAGCCGAAGGATTGACGGTTCGGCGGGCACGGGGGCGTATACTGGCGAGCGATGCGATTTGCCGTTCTCGCCCTCCTTCCTTGTGCGCTCCTCTCGGCGCAGACCCCGCCCTTGCGCTTCACGCCGCATACCCTGGCCACGAACTTGAAGGGCGGCTACCAGGTGGTGGCCATCGACCTCAACCATGACGGCAAGCCGGATTTGATCGCGCTGGCGTCCGGCATGCCCGATTTGGCCTGGTATGAGAATCCGGGCTCGGCGGACAAGCCCTGGGTGCGGCACGTGCTGGCGTCGGGTCTGCCGAGGCTGATCAATTGTGCGGCGGAGGATCTGGACGGCGACGGCATCCCGGAGCTCGTCGTCGCTTGGGAGTTTGCCAACGACGCGTCGAAGAGCATCGGGAAGGTCGGGGTGCTGACGCACGACGGCGACCCGACCAAGCCTTGGAAGCTGAAGGAGATCGACCAGGTTCCGACGTCGCACCGTCTGCGCTGGGCGGATGTGGACGGGTCGGGCAAGAAGGTAGCGGTGAACGCGGTGCTGACGGGGCCTAAGGCGTCGCCGCCCGCGTACGTGCAGGACAACGCGCCGCTGCTGATCTACAGGCCGGGGGAGTGGAAGCGCGAGACCGTGTCGGTGGCGAACAACGGCGTGATGCACGGGGTTTACATCGTGAAGTGGAACCCGAAGGACAAGCGCGACAGCATCCTGACGGCGAGTTTTTCGGGGCTGCATTTGTTCCAGCTTTCGGCGAAAGGGTGGACGCGGACGGAGATTTCGAAGGGGGATCCGGTGGCGTGTCCGAAGTGCGGGTCGAGCGACGTGGCGGTGGGGCATCTGGGGACGAAGCGGTTCCTCGCGGCGATCGAGGCTTGGCACGGGAACCAGGTGGTGCTTTATTCGCAGAAGGGCAAGGTTTGGCAGCGGGAGAAGATCGACGATTCGCTGGTGGACGGCCACACGATTGTGACGGCGGATTTCGACGGGGACGGTCGGGACGAGGTCGTCGCGGGGAACCGGCAGGGGGCGAAGAGTTTGTATTTGTACCGAGCTGGGATTGGGGATAGGCCCGCGTGGACGCGTCAGACGCTGGACGAGGGCGGGATGGCCGCGGCGGCTTGCACGGCGGTGGATTTGAACGGGGACGGGAAGGTGGATGTGGCTTGTATTTCGGGGACCATGCTCAAGTGGTATGAGAATGGGGTGGGGCGGTAGGACGGTATCAGCAACTGCTATCGAGAACCGAGGGGGGCGAGACTCCCTGTTCCAAGGGCAGTGGCCCCGGCGATGGCGAAGCAACTAAGCTCAACGTCGGCTAGTCGTCGCCAGGGTATCCACTCTTGCCGCAACTTTCCCGTAGATGCGAAAAATTGTCGCAGTCAGAGCAGGCAGGTCGGTCGTTGAAGATGCGGACGGTTACGCAGCCACAACTCCAAGTCTTGATTTCAGCTTGGCATCCGCAACATCTGCACGTCTTGATCTGGCGATCCAAAACATCGGCCATGTAATTCAACCTTTCCTTGTAAATGGTTAGGACGAGCATACCACGAATCCAATGACCCGCTAAGCCTTCCTCGGGCGTATAATGGCCCAACATGAAGCCCAGCATCGCATCGGCCCTGCTTGCCCTGTCCGTCCTGCCCAACCTTCAGGCTCGCGTAGTCAAAGTCGTCGTCGAACACCGCGAATCGCCCGCCTTCAACGGCCAGAAATTCGGCCAGGCCGGGCAGTTCGAGACCCTTTCCGGCCACTTCTACGGCGAACTCGACCCGCGCGATCCGCACAACGCCCTCATCACCGACATCCAGTTCGCCCCCCGCAACGCGCGAGGCATGGTCGAATACTCGGCCACTTTCGCGCTTTCCAAGCCCATCGACATGTCCAAGTCCAGCGGCGTCCTTTTCTATTCGGTGCCGAATCGGGGCAATGGGGCCCCGACGGGGTCGCCCGAAGGCCACGTCAGCCTAGTCAGCGGATGGCAGGGCGATGTCGCGGTGTCGGACGGCAAACAGACCATCTCGGTGCCGGTCGCGAAGAATTCCGACGGCTCGTCCATCACCGGCCCCGTCATCGAGCGCTTCATCAACATGGCGGCGGATTCCACCACGCTCGACCTCGACAAGGCCGCCTACACCGCGCTCTTCTACCAACGGCCGGCGTCGATGGATACCTCGCGGGCGTCGCTGATCAAACGGGCGTCGCAAGACGGCCCCGCGATTCCCATCGCAGCCAAGGATTGGGCCTTCGCCGATTGCACGAAGGTCGGGTTTCCGGGCTCGCCGAGTCCGACCAAGATCTGCCTGAAGCCCGGCTTCGACCCAATGTACGCCTACGAACTGGTCTTCACCGCCAAGGATCCGCTGGTGCTGGGGATCGGCTACGCAGCCACGCGCGACATCAATTCCTTTTTCCGCCACGCCAAGGCCGACGACACGGGCGCGGCGAACCCAGTCGCGGGTGCCATCAAGTGGGGGATTTCGAAGGGTAGCTCGCAGTCGGGCAACTTCCTGCGCAGCTACATCAACATGGGCTTCAACCAGGACGAGGAGGGGCGGATTGTCTGGGAAGGTGCCAACCCGCACATTGCGGCGCGGCAATTGGTGTTGAACCTGAGGTTCTCGGTGCCCGGCGGCGCGGCGGGGATGTACGAGCCGGGCAGCGAGGCGGTCCTGTGGTGGTCGGACTACGAGGACAAGGCGCGCCACCGTCCCGCGGCGGGGATGCTCGACCGCTGCAAGAAGACGGACACGTGCCCGAAGATCGTGGAGACGTTCGGGGCGCTGGAGTTCTGGTATCTGCGGGAGTCGCCGAACCTGGTGGGGACGGACGCGAAGGCGGATATCCCGCTGCCCGCGAACGTGCGGCGGTATTTCTTCCCGGGGACGGGGCATGGCGGGGGGCGGGGAGGGTTTTCGGCCAAGGCGGGGACTCCGCCCACGGGTTGCCTGCTCCCGATGAATCCGAATCCGGAGACGGAGACGATGAACGCGCTGCTGGTGGCGCTGACCGACTGGGTGACGAAGGGTGTGGAGCCGCCCGCGAGTCGCTATCCGCGGCTGGATCGGGGCGAACTGGTGCCGGACACGAAAGAGGCGCTGAAGTTCCCGTCGATTCCGGGGCAGCCGGGCCCGTGGGGGTTGGTGAACAAGGTGGTGGACCACGATTTCGGGGCGGACGTGAATTACGGGGAGCTGTCGGGGATTATCACCCAGCAGCCGCCTGCCGTGCGCGGGACGTTCCCGACACTCGTGCCGAAGGTGGATGCGGACGGGTCGGATGTGGGCGGTGTGCCGTCGGTGCTGCGACAGGCCCCGCTGGGGTCGTATTTGGGGTGGAATCCGACGGCAAAGGGCTTTGACAAGGGCAAGCAGTGCACGCTGAGCGGCGGATACATCCCCTTTGTGGCGACGAAGGCGGAGCGGGCGGCGTCGGGGGATCCGAGGCTGTCGTTGGAGGAGCGGTACAAGGATCACGCCGGGTATGTGGCTGCGGTGAAGGCGGCTGCGGAGAAGTCGGTCGCCGAGCGGTTCCTGCTGCGGGCGGATGCCGACAAGCTGGTGGCGCAGGCCGAGGCGTCCGACGTATTGACCGGAAAATAATTGACCCGTCGGTGAGGTGTTTGGCGCGGGGTTCCCGTTCACTAGGATGGAGGAACTTTCCGCGATGCGCACACTGGTTGGGTTTATCTTTTCGACCGCGTTGGTTGTGCCGGGGGCTTGGGCCAGCAATCTGGTTACGTATCTGACGCCGGGCGTGGGTGTGGACGCGGTGCCGATCAGCCCGGCGCGCGTGGCGGGGGACGAGTTCCAGCAGGTGTATTCGTCGTCGCTCTTCAGTTCGACGGCGACGATTGATTCCGTTGCGTTTTCCAGTTCGGCACATGTTGGCGGGGACGCAACGACGCTGTCGGGCAACGCGGTGATCACGTTGAGTACGACGACGTTGACGCCGGGGGTGCCGGGCGTGTGGTCGTTGGGGAACGAGGGGTCGGACAAGACCGTTGTGTTCAGTGGGTTATTTTCGACGTCGGTGCTGCACAATTCGACGTTCGATGTGGTGTTCGGGCTGACGACGCAGTTCTTGTTTGATCCGTCGGCGGGGAATCTGTTGCTGGATTTCAAGTGGGTGACGACGCCGTCGATGAACGGGGCGCTGGACCTTTCGGCGAGCTACAGCAGCGCGTTGGTGGGGAGCAACTCGAACACGTCGCAGTACGGGAACTTCGGGGCGGCCGACACGGGGGTGGCGACGCAGTTCGGGGAGGCTCCGGAGCCGGGGTCGTGGTTGCTGTCGGGGATGGCGTTGGTGGGGTGTGGGCTGGGGTTGCGAATCGGGCGGAGACGGATAGAGCGGGCCTGAGCACAAACCACGTAGACTGGTAGGGTGAACTGGATTCGGTTGTTTGCGGTGTGCATGCTGGCCTCGGCGGCGTCGGGGGCTGTTTCGTACATGCCGCTTTCCGAGGTGCGCGCCGGGCAACTGGGCATCGGGAAGACCGTTTTCCAAGGCGACAAGATCGAGGACTTCCAAGTCGAGATCCTGGGGATTCTGGCCAACACGGGCCCCAAGGAATCCATCATATTGGCGCGGCTCTCGGGCGGGCCTTTGGAGCACACCGGCGTCATGCAGGGGATGAGCGGCAGTCCGGTGTATATCGGGGGGCGGTTGGTGGGCGCGGTGGCGCTGGCGTTCCCTTATGCCAAGGACCCGATTGCGGGGATACGGCCGATCGAGGAGATGCTGCGGGTCGAAGGGATGCCCGGACCTCCGGCGACGCGGCTTGTGGCGGGGTCCGTGGTGCCGCGCGTGCCCGTTGTCGCAGGGGATTCCAGGATGGTCGAAGTGGCCACGCCCCTGTCGCTGAGCGGGTTTTCGTCGAAGGCGGTGGAGGCGTTCACGCCGGGCCTGCGGGCGTTGGGGTTGGAGCCGCGGCAGGGGATGTCGGTCGGCGGGGCGGGGGATTTGATTATGGGCGACCCTTCCAAGCTGCAGCCGGGGGCGATGATTTCGGTCGAACTCATGACCGGTGACATGTCCGTGGGGGCCGACGGCACGCTCACCTGCATCGACGGCAACAAAGTCTTCGCGTTCGGGCACAGATTTCTGTCGGTTGGGCCGACCGATCTGCCGTTCACGCGCTCCGAAGTGATCACGCTGCTGGCGAATGTGAACACGTCGTTCAAGATTTCGGAAGCCAAGGAACTGATGGGCGTGATCTCGCAGGACCGGAACACGGCCGTGTCGGGCGTGCTTGGAAAGCGCGCGGCGACGCTGCCGCTAGAGATTTCGGTCGTCCAGGACGGTCAGGCGGTGGGGTCGTACAAGATGCAGGTGGTCAACGACCGGTTCCTCTCGCCTTACTTGATGCAGATGGCGCTGTTTTCGGCCATTGAGGCGACGGAGCGGTCCACGGGCGCGTCGAGTCTGAAAATCCGCGGACAGGTGGAGTTCGAAGGACGTCCCGATGTGGTCGAGATGCGCAATTTCTACGCCGGCGAGACCAGTTCGGCCATGGTCGCGGCCACCACGACGGCGCTGCCGCTCTCGTACGTGATGCAGGGGGGCTTCGACGCGCTCAAGGTGAAGCGGATTTCGGTGCGGCTGGAGACCTCCAACAAGAAGAAGGACTTGGCGATTTCCCAGCTCTATGTTTCCCGGCGCGAGGTGCATCCCGGCGACACCGTGGAGTTGACGGCGATGCTGGACGGGCAGGACGGCGTCGAAGTGCGGCGTTCGCTGACCTACAAGGTGCCGGTGGGGACGGCTCCGGGGACGATGTATTTCACCGTGGCGGACGGCGGGCAGACGACGTTGGCCGATTTGCGGCAGACGGCGACGGTGACGCCGCATTCGCCGGAGCAGTTGATCGCGAATGTGAACCGGTTGCGGTCGGGGGACCGGGCGTACCTGCGGGTGTGGCGTGCCGAAGCGGCGTTCGAGGCCGGGGGCGACGAGTTGCCGGATCCGCCGCCGTCGTTGGCGCTGGTGCTGGGCGGGTCGCAGAGTTTGTCCCAGAATAAGAACTCGAAGGTGGCGGAGATGGTGGTGGACGCGGGTGACATGATGGTTTCGGGGTCCAAGACGGTGCAGATCGAGGTTGTGGAGTGAGGGTTTTCGCAGGGTTGCTGCTGGTGGCGGCGTCGGCATGCGCGTCCACGCCTGGGTTTTGGGAGATGTCGAGCTTCGCGGACTTCGTCAAGGGGAAGTTCGAAGGGGTGTCGCTGGGTCGCGACGGGCGGTTGACGGCGGCTCCGACGGTGGATATGCTGTTTGATTCGGGCCAGCCCGCGATTTGGGCGACGGCGCAGGCACCGGACGGGTCCTTGTATGTCGCGACGGGGCATCGGGGGCGGGTGTACCGGGTGGACAAGGCGGGGAAGTCGTCCTTGGTGTGGACGGCGGACAAACCGGAGGTTTTTGCGCTGGCGGTGGATTCCAAGGGCGTTCTGTACGCGGGGACGTCGCCGGACGGGCAGATCGTGCGCGTGGAGAATGGCAAGGGGACGGTCTATTTCGACCCCAAGGCCACCTACATCTGGGCGCTGGCGGTAGGACCGGACGGGGCGCTTTACGCGGGCACCGGGGCGGATGGCAAGGTGTTTCGCATCGTTGGCGCGGGCCAAGGTGAAGAGTATTACTCGACTGGACAAGTCAATGTCACTAGTCTGTTGTTCGATCCGCAGGGCCGGTTGCTGGCCGGCACCGAGCCGAACGGGGTGCTGTACCGGATCACGGGCAAGGACAAGGCCTTCGCGCTGTACGATTCGACGCTGCCGGAGATCCGGGCTATCGCGCTGGGCGACCGTGGCGAGGTCTACGCGGCGGGGTTGGGCGGGGCGTTGGTGCATAAAATCCAGGGGGCGCAGCAATCGGGCGGCGCGGGTGCGCAGGACGCGGGTGCGGCTGTCACCAGCATTACCGTGACGGCCGACGCGGGTGGGGATTTGAAACCGACGGCTCCCGAAGCTCCGAAGACCGGTGCTGCGGCGGTGCAACCCGCGCAGGCGGTCGCCCAAGTGGCCGAACTCGCGAATGTGGAGAAATCGGCGATCTACCGGATCAACGTGGACAACACGGTCGACACGCTGTGGTCGAGCAAGGAGGAGAACGTCTTCGATATTCTGCCTACGGACGCTGGCGGGTTACTGTTCGGGACGGACAAAAACGGGCGGGTCTACCGGCTGACGGCGGATCATAGACTGACGCTGGTGGTCGAGTTGAAGGACGCCGAGGCGGTGCGTTTGATCCGGTGGAGCGGGTCCACCGTGGTTGCGACCGCGAATATGGGGCGGTTGCGGCGGATGGGGGCGACAGTCGGTTCCGGGACGTATGAATCGCAGGTGTTCGACGCTGGAACGGCGGCGCGGTGGGGACGGTTCCGCTGGACTGGATCCGGGGCGGTGCTGATGACGCGGTCGGGGAACAGTTTGCGACCCGATTCGAGCTGGAGCGACTGGTCTGCGGCGTTGTCGGACGCGGCGGGGACGCAGATTGCGAGTCCCAACGCCCGGTTTTTGCAATTCAAGGCTAGTTTGACGGGGACCGGTTACATCGACAACGTCAGCGCCGCGTACTTGCCGCAGAACAATCCTCCGGCGGTGCGGTCGATCACGGTGCTGTCGCAGCAGGTGGCCGCTCCTTCGGGGAAAACGTCGGGGTCGGGTGCGGCTGCATCCGGCGCGGCAACTTTCAGCGTCAGCGTCACGGATACGGGGGACGCGGGGCCGTCGCCATCGACCGGCACTGCGACGCAGACCGTCTCGCGGGCGGCGGTGCAGCAAGTCCTGGTCGCGTGGACGGCGGACGACCCGGATTCCGACAAGCTGGTCTATCAGCTCGACTACCGCGGCGAGGGCGAGCGCGAGTGGAAGAATCTGCGGCGCAATTTGCACGACACGAACTGGACGCTCGACGCCGACGTGCTGCCGGACGGGCGGTATTGGTTCCGGGTGGTGGCCTCGGACCGCGAGTCGAACGCGGGGGTGTCGGCGAAGGAGGCGGAACTGGTGAGTTCGCCGGTGTTGATCGACAATACGCCGCCGGTGGTGCGGGTGGTGTCGTCGAAGCGGACGGGGGCGGGGTCGCAGGCATTCGCCGAGATCGCGTTCGAGGCCAAGGACGCGGCGAGTCCGTTGCGGCGGGCGGAATGGTCGGTCGACGCGGGTCCGTGGACGGCGATTGCGCCGACGGACGGGATTCTGGACTCGCCGGAGGAGTCGTTTGCGCTGCGCGTGGTGGATTTGGGGGCCGGGGAGCATGTGGTGGCGCTGCGGGTGTCGGATTCGGGCGGGAATACGGCTGTGGCAAAGGTGATACTGCCCTGAATCAACTAAACGCCATGGCCCGCGCCGTGTTGAGGACGGGCGAGGACGGCGTTACTTGCCCGGGGACATTGCGGCGTGACCAGCTTGTCCGTCGTGCCATGTTGTGATAGGCTCACAGTCAGTCTCAACCATGTCAGAGTCAACCATGCGAGCCATCACTATCACAATCTGCCTGCTCGGCGTCGCCCTGCCCGCCCTTTGCCAGCGCGGACCCGCCCCTTACTATGAGGACACTAAGAACATCCCGGTTTCGCCGGAAATCCGTGCCGACCGGACGGTGACGTTCCGCCTTTTCGCGCCGAAAGCGTCCGACGTGGTGCTGATGGGGTCTCCCGGAATCCTTGAAGTCCTCAAGGAGCCCAAGCACCTGCAGAAGGACGAGAAGGGCGTCTGGAGCCTGACGGTCGGCCCGTTGCCAGCCGGCTCCTACACCTATGGATATGCAATAGACGGCGGACTGCGGATGCCCGACCCCTCGAATCCCAACCTCGAGCTGCGCCGCTGGGGCGCGACCAGCATGTTCATCGTACCCGGAGCCACGAAGGCGGTGTTCGAGGAACGGCAGGTGCCGCACGGCACGCTCCACATCGACACCTACGATTCGAAGAATTTGGGCATGCAGCGGATGTTCTACGTCTATACGCCGCCGGGGTACGAGGGTGCGCAGACCAAGTATCCGGTGCTCTACCTGCTGCACGGCAACGGGCAGATCGAGGCTTCGTGGACGTGGACCGGGCGGGCGAACGTCATCCTCGACAACCTGCTGGCCGACGGCAAGATCAAGCCGATGGTGGTGGTGATGCCGTACGGGCACATTCCGCGCGAGATCAAGCCCGATCCAACCGGTCCGGCCGACCCAATGGCGATCGAGAAGGAACTGCTGGGCGCGGTGCGGCCCGAAGTCGAGAAGAAGTACCGGGTGCTGGCGGACCGCGAGCACCGGGCAATCGGCGGGCTATCGATGGGTGCGGCGCAGTCGCTGTCGATCGGGCTGCACAATCTGGACCAGTTCGCCTACATTGCGGCGTTCAGCGGCGGAGGCAACCGGGCGGAGTGGGAAAAGGCCGACGCGGCGGTCCTGAACAAGAAGCTGAAGGTGTTGTGGCTCGGCTGCGGGACGGAGGATCCGGGGTTCAACGGCGTCAAGGGTATGGACCAACTGCTGACCGACAAGAAGGTCAAGCACGTGTGGAACGAGTCGGGCGGTGGTCATAGCTGGCCGAACTGGCAGGTGTACTTGTCGAAGTACGCGCCGTTGCTGTTCCGCGATTAGGGGGTGAGCGGGGAACTGCCCATCGTGCATTTGGCGCACGCGCACAACGAGGTCGCAAAAAGGAAGCCGATCAGGGATCTGCCGCATCAGTATTGGGAAGCAGGCAGTTGGCACGGGCATCACGGAAGGCGCGAATGGTTCGAACAAAGGGATTTTTCACACTGCTGCTGGCGGTTGGCGTGGCCGCCGCCCAGCAACCGATCAAGGTGGATGTCGATGCAAGCGATGCCAGCCGCCGCTTGATCCACGTCAAGATGCAGTTTCCGGTCAAGCCTGGCCCAACATCGTTGCTCTACCCCAAATGGATTCCGGGCGAGCACGGGCCGACGGGACCGATCGAGGACTTCGCCGGTCTCAAGATTACGGCGATCGTTTCGGGCAAGGTGCAGCCCATCGGCTGGGACCGCGACCCCGTGAACATGTACGAATTCCACGTCAACGTTCCGGCGGGTGTTTCTTCGCTCGACGTGGTCGCGGAGTTCATTTCACCGCCCGAGTCGGGAGGGTTTTCGTCCGGATCGTCGGTCACCTCCCAGTTGGCCGTACTGAGTTGGAACCAGTTCCTCCTCTATCCGAAGGATGTGCCCAGCGACAAGCTTGAGTTCCAAGCATCCCTCAAGGTCCCGACGGGCTGGCGCTACGGGACCGCGTTGCCGATCCAGAGTGAATCCGGCAACCAGATCCTATTCAAGCCATCGTCGCTGACGACCCTGGTTGATTCCCCGGTGCAGACGGGCGCGAATTTCCGGACGATCGACCTTTCGCCGAATGGCGGCACCAAACACTATCTCCATATTGCCGCCGACAGCGAATCCGCCACCCGCATCAGGGACGAAGAGACAAAGGCCTTTCGCAATCTGGTCGCCGAGGCCAACACCTTGTTCGGGGCCCACCACTTCCGTGACTACCACTTCCTCTACACATTGAGTGACCATGTGGCGCATTTCGGCTTGGAGCACCACGAATCGAGCGACGACCGGGTGGACGAGGATTCCCTCACCGACGAAGACCACCGGCGGCTGGCCGCGGGACTGCTGCCTCACGAATTCGTTCACTCATGGAACGGCAAGTTCCGTCGGCCGGCGGGTCTGGCCACTCCCAGCTACAACGAGCCGATGAAGGGGGGGCTGCTGTGGGTCTACGAAGGCCTGACCGAATACCTTGGCGAGATCCTGACGCCACGCAGTGGCCTGTCCAACAAGGAGGACTTTTTGGCGTCGCTGGCGCTCGAGACGGCCGAATTGGACGGCAAGGTCGGCCGAACGTGGCGGCCTCTGGCGGACACAGCCGTTGCAGCGCAGGTTCTGTATGGCGCGCGCAACGACTACTCCGACCTGAGAAGGAGCGTGGACTACTACCCTGAAGGCACTCTCATCTGGCTGGATGCGGACGTAACCATCCGGCGGCTGAGCGGCGGCAAGAAGTCCCTCGACGACTTCTGCAAGCTTTGGGCGGGCGGTGCCAGCGGAGCACCCGAGGTGAAAACGTATGAATTCGACGATGTCGTCCGCATCTTGAACGCGACTCAACCTTATGAATGGGCCACCTTTCTGAACGAGCGGCTGCAATCGACATCGGCGCGCGCCCCGATGGGGGGCATCGAAGGTGGCGGGTACAGCTTGCGGTACACCACGCAGCCCTCGGCGTACTGGAAATCCCAGGAGGCGGTTCGCAAGTCGGTCAACGTGCGCTATTCGCTTGGTTTTGTTGCGAAGGGGTCCGGGGAGATCATTGATGTCCGGCTCGACACCCCGGCTGCAAAGGGCGGGATCACGCCGGGGACGAAGATCATCGCTGTGAACGGACGGGAATTCTCACCGCAGGTGCTGCACAACGCGATCGGCGATGCGGTGGAAAAGGCGGGGCCGATCTCGATCCTGGTGAAGGACGGCGAGTACTACAAGACGCTGTCCGTTGACTACCACGGGGGCGAGAAGTACCCGCAACTGGTGCGGGACAACACAAAGCCCGACGTGCTGGGCGACATCATCGCCCCCAAGGCGAAGTAGCGCTTCCGGTGCGGGGCTCGGCCCGGCGACTGGTTGGAAAAACTATGCGACTTCCGCGAGCCTGGTCAGTGACGCACTTTTGTGGAGGTGAAGCCGGATGAGAACAAGAACAACTCTAAGCCCAGACGCGTACCAGGTCACCGTCCGCCCACTATCCAAAGAAGAGGGTGGCGGCTACTTGGTGGAGTACCCCGATATCCCCGGTTGCATGTCCGACGGCGAGACTATAGAGGAAGCGATCGCCAACGGAAGGGAAGCACTGCGCGACTGCGTTGCAGTGTTCCAGGAATCCGGACGGAAGCGGACTGATTATTAACAGCTTCGTCACCGCGATTATCGCCGAGGCTATCGGGGCGAGGCAAGCAAACACTGACAAACGCCGCTAAGGACCGACGCCAACGCCGGGCCTACCGCTTGTCGGATGATAAAGGATTGGGCATTCGTATCCACCTCTTCTCGAAATCCACTCCGTGCGGGGCCGCTTGACGGGCACTGCCGCGCGCCCGCCGCGTTCCGGACACCTGCCGGCCCTCACCGGCCTCCGCTTTTTCTTGGCGCTGTGGGTCATGTTCACCCACCTGATCGGTACCGGGCACGTGTACGAGCCCATCGTCCTGCTGCTGCCCGGCCCGATGCAGGACCTCGTTCGCCGGGGCTACCAAGCCGTCCCCACCTTCTTCGTCCTGTCGGGTTTTGTGCTCGCGCGGACCTACGGTGCCACCGAATGGAACCGGCGGAGCCTTTGGAAATACCTCGTGGGACGCTTCGCCCGCGTCTATCCGGTCTACCTGGTCAGCTTGCTGATCGTTTCGCCCTTCATCGTGAAGGCGGCGGACCAGCCGAAAGGGTGGCTGGTGGCCATGCACCTGACGCTCATGCAGGGCTGGTTCAGCGGCCAGTACACCGCCGGTTGGAACACGCCCGCGTGGTCGCTCTCCTGCGAGATGTTCTTCTACCTCGTCTTCCCCTTGTTGATCATTCCGATGAAGTCGATGGGCTGGGGGCGGACGCTTGCCAGCGCGGTCATCGCGTGCGTACTGACCCAGACGATGTGGGCCGTCGGCATCTCGGACCAGATCAAGCCGCTCATCCACCTCTCGGACTTCCTGATGGGAATCGCCGTCTCGCGTGCGTTCGACATGATCGCGGGGCGGTCCGTCCGGGTGCCGTCGGGAGCGTGGTTCTACGTGCCGGGATTTCTAGGCTCCGGGGTGATCCTTGCATACGCGGATTACCTGCCGGGCTGGATCTCGATGAACACGCTGCTGCGCCCGATGAATGCGCTGCTGCTGCTTGGCTTGGGGCTGGGCGGCGGTCTCGTTGCGAGGGTATTCTCGACGAGGCCGATTGTCTACCTTGGCAAGGCCAGCTACGCGATGTATATCCTGCACATCCCGATCCTCTGGTGGGCCGTGGGTTGGAATACCTTCCAGGTCACGTACTTGTATGTACCGTTCGTGGTGGGGCTGTCGTGCGTGGTGTTCGCGGCGTTCGAGGAACCGGTGAACCGTTGGATTCGGTCGTTGGTGGGGAAAAGGCCCGCACCTGGTTTCACTCCCGCACGAATGGATCCGCCGCGTAGCCACGCTCCCGGTACACAAACCAGTCGAAATCCGCCGGATGCCGCGTACCTGCCACATCCTGGCAGCACACCCCCACAAATGCCCCGGTGAAGTTCGGCGTTCCCGGCGCAGCGGCCTCGTCGGAAAGGATACTGGCGTCCTGCGGACCGGGCATCCGCACCCAATCGGCGTCTCCAACCCGATACGCGAAATACAGCCGCTCGAAATCCACTTCCACCCGCATCTGCACCGGCACTCCCGATGGAATCGCGACCGGCACGCTGAACCAGTCCGACTGCACTTGGTCCGGCAGGCTCGACATGATCCGGACATGCTTGCCCAAATCGTCGTCGTGCGAGACGTACAGATAGTGGAACTTACTGGAGTTGTAGTAGCAGATCAGGCCCGCCATCTGCTGGAACCGCTCGGGCTCGAACTCCACCACCGTCTCCGCGGTATAACAGTGCGACTGCTGCCGTCGGGCGACCAACGCCTGCTTGAACATACTGCCCGGCGTTTCCCGACCGTAGAGGCGCAAATACCCGGGGCGGTCGGTCAGGCTGAACAACTCCTCCGGCCACGGCGACCGCAGCCACTGGAAATCCATCGGTAGCTGCGGACTGTCGAAATCCTCGCGCTCGGATGACGGCCCGAACACCTGCGGGGGAAGCTCGGGAGCGTCGACCTCGACATACGGGATCCCTTCGCCGTCCGCCGTGCGCAGCCAATCGTCATCCCCCCACGCCATCTTCTGGATCGCCGTCTCGCGGCCCAGCGTGCAGCGTCCGCGATTCGGAATGGGTCGGCCACACAGGTGCACCAAGTAGGTCTCGCCGTCCTGCGTTTCGACCAGATCGGCATGCCCCGCGCGTTGCAGCACCACATCGGGCCGATTTCGCGCCGTCAGAATCTGCCCGTCCGGGTGCAACTCATACGGCCCCGTAATCTCCCTCGACCGGGCGAACGTCACGGCGTGTCCCCAGCCCGTGCCGCCCTCGGCCGTCAGCATGTAGTAGTAACCGTTGCGCTTGTAGAGGTGGGAGCCCTCGGTGAACCCCAGCGACGTGCCGCGGAAAATGTTGCGGACCGGCCCGACAAGCCGTTGTTCCGCCACGGAATACTCCTGGAGGTCGATCCCGGAAAACCGGTTTCCACCCGGACGGTGGTCCCAGCGCAGATTGACAAGGTATTTCCGTCCGTCGTCGTCATGGAACAGCGAGGGGTCGAAGCCGCTGGCGTTGAGGTAGATCGGGTCGGACCATTCCCCGTCAATGGTCGGGCAGGTGACGAGGTAATTGTGGGTGTCCCGCAGCGACGCGCCCGTGGCACCGCCCGACGTCGTGCGTCCGTAGCGCTTCACATCCGTGTAGATCAGCCAGAAGCGACCGTCGGCGTGGGTGAGGCAGGGGGCCCAGACGCCGCAGGAATCGGGGTCGCCCAGCATGTTGAGTTGGCTGGGACGCGTGAGCGGACGGGTCAACAGCCGCCAGTGGACGAGGTCGCGGGAATGGTGGATTTGGACGCCCGGGAACCACTCGAAGGTGGAGGTGGCGATGTAATAGTCGTCGCCGACCCGCACGATGGAGGGGTCGGGGTTGAAGCCGCGGAGGATCGGGTTTTGGATACGTGCGGGCATGTTCATGCTTCACTGCCAACGGGGCGTTCGCGCACAACGGTCCAAAGAACCGCCGCGCCGACAAGGTCCAGCAGGCCAAGGCAGATAAAGAAAGGAGTATACCCGACCTTCGCCACCAGGCCGCCAATCAGCAGTGAGAAGATCAGCAGTCCGGCGTTGCCGCAAGTGCCGGCCATTCCGGCGGCGGTGGCGACCTCGTTGCGGCGGAAAAGGTCTGACGACATTGTGATCACGGTCACCGAAAGCGTCTGGTGCGCGAAGCCGCCCAGGCTCAGCAGCGCGATGGCGGCGTAGGGGCTGTCCACGAAGCCGACGAAGCCGACGCCGAGCATCAGCACCGCGCCCACAGTGAAAGCCGCGCGCCGGGAATTGATCACGCTGAACCCGAGGTGCTTCTGGAACGTCATGGCGACCAGGCCGCCGAAGATGCAGCCGAAATCGGCGGCGAGGAACGGCAGCCACGCGAACATCGCGATGTGCTTCAAGTCCATGTGGCGCACCGTACTCAGGTACAGCGGGAGCCAGAAGCTGAGCGTACCCCAGGTGGGGTCGGCGAGGAAGCGGGGCAGGGCAATGCCCCAGAAATTACGCTGGACGAGGATTTTCCAAGGCGACGGACGCGTGCCGTCCCCCTGCAGGTGCTTCTCCTGGCCAGCGGCGATGTGGGCCCTTTCTTCATCCGAGAGCGCGGTGTGCTTGTCGGGCGACTGGTAGAACAGCAGCCACAGGACCACCCAGACGAGGCCAAGCGCGCCGGTCATCACGAACGCCGCCTGCCAGTTGTACACAAGAATCGCCCATGCCACCAGCGGCGGGGCCAGCATGGATCCGACCGACGCCCCGATGTTGTAGACACCGCCCGCAAGGCCGCGCTCCTTGGCGGGGAACCACTCCGACGTGGCCTTCATGCCCGCCGGGTTGGCGGAGCCTTCCGCGAATCCGAGCAATCCGCGCAGTCCGGCGAATGCCTGCCAGCTTCCAGCAAAGGCGTGCGCCATGTTGATCAAGGACCATGCGACGGCGAAGATCGCAAACCCGAACTTCAGGCCGATGGTGTCCAGGATATAGCCGCAGATCGGCTGGGCCATGATGGCTCCCTGGAACGTGCCGACAATCCACGAATACTCCTGCGCGCCGATATGTAACTGCTTCAGGATCGTCGGGGCGGCGACCGCCAAGGTACTGCGGGTGAGGTAGTTGATGATGGACCCCAGCATGATCAGGCTGATCATCCACCATCGGAGGCCTTTGATTTTTGGCATGATTCTAATGTTCCGCGACCCGGAGTTTCGCTGCCGAGGTGCAGCCTTGGATCACAGCAAAGTACCGCGCCACGCCGTCTGCCCCGACCTCGAACGGATTCGGGTCCCCCGGCTGCCGGTTTGCCGCCGTATGGGCCTTGAAGTACCCATCGTCGAACTCGGAGTGGTTGGAGAGCAGCACGGTGGCGCCATAATCGGCAGCGGCCTTGGCCATCTTCTTCGACGAGGCGAGGTAGCCGTCGTAGTAAGCGGCGGTGCCGTTGAACGGAATCGCTGTCCCGCCCACATACGCGACCCGCAGCGGCTTGCCATGGTCCTTCACTTCAAATAGGTACGACAGCGTGCCGGCGGTATGCCCGGGCATGGTCACGATCCGCACCGACGCATCGCCGACCGAAACCACCATCCCGTCGTCCCCCGATTTGTCGCGCTTGGGCTTGCCGCCCGCGTGGGTTGGAGCTTTTTCAATTGCCTCCCAATCCTCTTGGCCATAGACCAGATGGACGCCGGGAATCTCGTCCTGCAGCAGCTTCGCGCCGCCGTCATGGTCGGCGTGGGCGTGCGAGAGCAGGACGTACTTGATTTTCTTGGGGTCGAGGCCGAGCTTCTGGAAACCGTCGAGGATCTCGTCCTTGGCGGCGTAGTCGAACAGGGCTTCGAGCAGGATGATGCCGTCGCTTCCCACCACAGCCCAGGCGCTGTGGAGCTTGGTGCCGACGAAATACAGGTTGTCGGCGACCTTGGCCGGTTGGGCGTACCAGGTTTCGCGCGCCGGGGTCCGACGCGGTCCTCCCGCGCGTCCGGCACCGGGAGTTGCGGTTCCGGTTGGGGCGGGCGGAATGCAGAGGCGGATGAAAGTGCCGGACCAGTCGGTCCCGGCGGCTGCCTTGGCGGCGGCGAGGTAGGTATCTACGGTCTCGGGACGGGGCTGCGCCGCGGCGGCTCCGGCGGCGAGCAACGAAAACGAGGTGGCAAGAATCGACGGGAGTGACGGCTTCATGGATGGGAACCTGCCCATCTAATATATACAAGCGAGGCTGGTCAGCCTTGGTCGGTTCGCCGACACCCCGGGACGGCACTACTTTCCAATCGTGGTCGGAAGTGAGACTTCCACCGTCTTGGGAGGCAGGCAGGACCGGTCGTCGCAAGCTTGGTAACGCAGCTTGCCCTTGACAACGGCGGGACCCGGAGGCGCATCGCTCGGCACTTTGAACTGCGTAACGATATCGAAGGTGCCCGTGAACACCGATACCGGTTTCGCCGAAAACCCAAGCTTCAGCGTTTGCGTCTTCGGGTACGTGACCGACACGACTTCCGCGGGCCCGGAGTTCCACTTCAGGCTGAACGGAATCAAGAATTCGTCATTCGGCTTGTCGCTGTTGGCGTGATAGCCGGACGCTACCGTCACGGTCAGGGTGGCCTTCGCGGTTTCGCCGGGCTTGGCCGCCAGTCCCGTCGGTGGCGCGATGGTTACGACGGTGGGGCCGAGCTGGGCCGTCGTCACTGTCGGGGCCATGCCCAGCACAAGCAAGCAGAGTATTTTGGTCTTCATGTATTCACCTTGGGGATTCCCTCCGGTCGCCGCATGACGGCCGAAGGGAATCCCTGATTCAGGCCTGGTGCTTACAGGCCAGCCTTCACCTGCAGTTGTCCGGTGCTGGCAGGCTTTTCCGCGAGCAGCTTTTCGATGTTCGAAGTGAACTCCTTCTTCAGCTGGTCGTTGAAATCGCCCGCGGCCGGCGAGGCAAAGCCGGAATGTGTCGCTTTCACGAGGCCGTCGCGTCCCACAAAGAGAGTTGCGGGCCAAGTGTTGAGATTGATCGCCTGGGGAACCTTCTCCCACATCTCCACCGGAGCTCCGGCGATCAGGTAGGGGTAGGGGACGACATACTGCTTCACGAACGCATGGACGCGCTCGAGGTTGCCCAACTGCTCCGGCTCCTCGAAGTCCAGAGCGACAATTTCAAGGCCCTTGTCGTGGTACTTCTTGTACAACTCGACCAGGTACTGCGCCTCGTCGTGGCAGTTCGGGCACCAGGTTCCGGTCACGATCGCGAGCACAACCTTGCCGGCGAATTCCGGGTCCGTATTCGAACGCAGCTTGCCATT
This sequence comes from uncultured Acidobacteriia bacterium, assembly GCA_903907865.1. Taxonomy (GTDB): domain Bacteria; phylum Acidobacteriota; class Terriglobia; order Bryobacterales; family Bryobacteraceae; genus BOG-234. The sequence continues at coordinate 2,293 of CAIVPR010000092.1, read as the reverse complement.
GGCATCGGGGAAGCTGAACGCGAACACTTCCTTCGGATCGCGCACGGTGGTATGCGTCTGGTAGTTCTCCGGTTCGGGGAAGCCTTTGGAGCGCGCGACTTCGGGGCGGTAGGCAACAAGCTTGCCCGGTGCCGCATCCTCGTTCAAAGCCGCTGCCGGACGCCGACCGCCACCCTGCGTGATCTCGAGCGTCCCGTCCTTGTCGTTGTATTTCACTTCAAGCAGGCCGGGGCGCGAGCCGTCGAAATGGCTGATCACCCACTTGCCGTCCTTGTAAGTGCCGACGTGCGAACCGGTGTCTCCATCCACACGCAGCGTGGTCGCGGCAATGCTGGGACCATCCTGCTGCACCACGAAGCGCTGGGTCTTCTCGCCCTTCGCGGTGGGTTTCGTGAGCGGAATCTCCCACGTGCCGGCGATCTTCGGATAGCTCGTCGGAAGATCTGTCGGCGCAACGTAGGGCTTCGCCTCGAAGCCGTAGCTGGCGGTGCCCTGCCGCGAGGTGGAGCCCAGCGAGCCGGTCAGTTTCCCGTCCTTGTAAGTCGCCGTGATCTGGGTCAGGTAGTGGCCGAGATCCAGCGTCAGCACGCCATTCTCGAACTTGGCCGCAGTCGTGGTCTCATTCACCTTCCAGCCGTCGTAGAATGTGGCCTTCAAGTTCGCGCCCTGTCCTGAAATGTCGAGGCGGAAGGGGATCGCCGCCGACTTCTGGATGAGTTTGGCATCCCAACGTCCTTCGAGGGACTGGGCGTTGGCGGCCAGAGTGGTGGCGAGTAGGCAACCCGCTAGGGCGGCGCCGTTTCTGATGAGGGTCGTCATGTTGATCGTCATTCCTTTCCAATCGATACTTGCTGCTTCAGTTGTTCCGCCGGTCGCTTCTTCCATGCCGCCGGCAGTCCTGGCTTGGTGGCGAGAAGAATTTCCAGCACGTTGTTCCGGTCATTAGCCGTAAGACTGGCGAATGCCGGGCCTTGGTCGCGGCCGCTCAGGACATCGAACAGCCGCGCGTACACATACTCTTTGGCGGGCGAGGGCAAAGAATCGAAAGCGTCCGAGTAGATCAGGTAACTACACGGATACTTGAAGATGCGGGTCTGCAGGTCGAAGTCCCGCAGCGAGCGGCCCTTCGAATCACGGGTGCCGCGGGCGGCAAACTCCTCCGTGTAACCGGAGTCGCCTTTGACCGGTTCGGCCAAGGGTGCCTCGTTGGCGAACAGCAGGTATTTCACCAGCTCTTCGGCCGGTTTCTCATACTTCAACCGCGCCGCGTCGGAGAGCGGAGTGTCGGCGGGCAGTCCGGCGGCCTTGTTCTTGGCCGCTTCGTCGTAGACTGCGATCCGCGTTTGGTAGTTCACCTGGGTAATCAGGTTGTGCATTTGTGTCTGGTGGGCCAGCACCAGATGCGCCACCACGTCGCTGTGTTCCGCGGCCAGATACGCGGACGTGTCAAATCCCGCCGATGGTTTGCCCAGATGGAGCTGATGCCCCACGTCCCCGGTGACATACCAGCCTCCCCAGCGTTCGGCGATAGGGCTTTGAGGCCCGGTGATGTACTGCGGGGCCCTTGTTACCAAGGTGCCGGACTCCTGTGTCTGGACGGAGCGCAGGAAGACGCCGGGAACGCCTCTCGTGGAAGCTGCTATGTGACACTGCGTGCAATCGAGTTCGGCACGTTCGAGCGCTGGACGCTCGGTCTTGTGCTCGTCGAGAAGATAGAAGATCGCCCCTTGGTTGGGGTCGAACGAGACCAGCTCCAGAGCTTTGCCGTCGTGGACCTGCCCTATGTAAACGTCGTCATTGAAGAAGAGCGCCCTTGGTGTGTCCGGCGCGACCTTCTTGTACTGGAAGCTGGTTTTCGAATATACCAGGGTCTGGGAGTTTACCGGTATGTCCAGAAGTTCCAGAAGGGATTTCAGGTACCCGTTCTTAGGCTCGTAGCGTAGTGCCGCTTCGCCCGTTTCCAGCTTTTTCTTGAGCTTCGCCACCGGGTCCTTCAGATCGTTCGACCGGTAGTTGATCGGCTCTTCGGTAAAAGGAATGTAGCCCTGCTTTTGAACAGCGATCTGGCCTTGCGCGGGCAGCCCGTGCCACAGGAGGATGGACATGCTCAGGGCTGCGGCCAGCTTCAAAAGAAAGAGTAGCGTCTTCTTCAGCCTCCTCGCTATTTCGTGTGGGTAGGCGAGGTTGAAGGGGGGCGGCTTGGGAGCCGCCGTCCACTCCGGCCCCGGTCGGCGCTCGGGTCGCATCCCTGCGTTGCCCTACCCTCCGTCCAGGCAATCCGATTGTACAACTG
>CAIVPR010000091.1 GCA_903907865.1 uncultured Acidobacteriia bacterium | reverse complement strand
GAAGGCATCAACAGCCTCATTCAAGCCGCCAAGGCCAAAGCGCGCGGCTACCGCTCCGACAAGAACCTCATCACCATGATCTACCTCATCGCCGGCAAGCTCGACCTGAAGGTCCTACCCACATAAAACAGCGAAGAACCGAATACTGACGGCCTGCTGGAGTTCGACGGCTCTCTCTGGCGGCTCATTCGCCTGCCGGGCAACTCTCCGGTCAAGTCCGTTGCCGTGGCCCCGAACGGCACGGTCTATGTTGGAGGACAGGGAGACTTCGGTTACCTTCGCCAAGAAGAAAACGGGAGTTATGCCTATGCATCGCTGCTCGACAAGGTCCCCCAAGAGGACAGGAAGTTCCTCGATGTTTGGCGTATATTCCCGGACCCCTCAGGTGTCTATTTTAGTTCGTACTCAAGGATATTCAGACTAGACGGCGAGGGCCGAGTCAAGGTCTGGAAGCCGGACAGCAACTTCGGACGCGCCGTCTTCGTGCTCGGCAAGCTGTATGTGAAGACGCCCGAGCAGGGCCTCCTGCGCATGGAGGGCGACAGGCTTGCGCGTGTTGCAGGCGGCGCGATGTTTACCAAGCTCGGTGTTCCCGACGCGGTCGACAGTCCCGGCGCGGCCCTCGTGGCAACTCCCGGGGCCCTGTTCCGACTGGATGCGGCAGGTTCGGTCCAGCCCTTCCCGACCAACGCCGACGACTGGCTTGCCAAGAACCTCCTCTACACAATCAAGATCCTCCCCGGTGGCGAGATCGCCGCCGGGACCCGCAACGGCGGACTGGCACTCCTCAACCCTTCCGGAACCCTGGACCGAATACTTTCCAAGGCCGATGGCCTCCCCGACGACTTCGTCAACGCGGTCTTCCCCGACCGCCAAGGCGGCGTCTGGATCGCCGGAAACAACGGAATTGCCCGGTTTGCCCCCGCCATCACGCGCTTCGATGCCTCGCTCGGGCTCGAAGGGGATGTCCAATGCATGCAGCGGATTGGCGAAGCTCTCTACGTGGGGACCCTGAAAGGCCTGTACAGAATGCGCTCGTCGGCCGGCCAGCCATCCTACTTCGACAAGGTCGCTGGACTCGAGGGTGGTGTCTTTGTCATCCAGCCTTGGCACGACGGGGCACTCATCGGCGGCATCGGAGGCGTTTTCCTCGTGCGTGGCTCAAAGGCCGAGCTGGTATTCGACGATGTCCGGCCGAAAACTATCTTCGACATTTCCCCGTCACCAGCCGATCCTTCCACGTTCTACGCCGCCGGTGTGGCTGGCACGGTCCGGCTCACGTGGGAAGGCGGCTCTCACCCGGCCACCAGCCAGGCCGGCCTGTTCTCCGCCCAAGGCCAGGAATTCCGCACGGTCGTCGAGGACACCGACGGCAAGGTCTGGGCCACCACCCGCGAGGCCGTCTGGCGCATCGATTTCCGGCAACAACCCCCAACCGCCGAGAAATTCGACGACACCCGCGGCGCACCAACCGGCTGGAAGAACGCCCGCCGCTTCCGCGACCACATCGTGTTCGCCACCGTCAAGGGACTGCGCCGCTATTCACCCGAGCGCAACGCCCTTGTGCCGGACAATTCCATCGGCCCCGCCTTCGCCGACGGCCACCGTGACGTATTCAACGTGTTCGAGAACCCGGCAGGCAAGGTCTGGGTCACCGGCGACAAGTACCACGCGCTCCTGACAGGGCAAGGGACGGCATCCACCATGCACCCGGCCCCGCTGCTCGAATCCGGCATCCAGGAAATCTATTGGGCTCTGGCCGAAGCAGATGCCACGTGGGCCGTCGGCGCCAAGGGAGTGCTGCATCGATGGGAGCCCGCCATCGCCGGCAACCCCGACAACGACTTCCGCCCCCTCACCCGCCGGGTGTTCTCAACCGACTCCGGCGACACAATCTTCGGCGGCGCCGGAACGCCCGAAGCCCCCGACCTTCCATGGAAACGCAACGGACTCCGATTCGAATACGCCGCGCCCTTCCACGAAAACCAGGAAGCCGTCGAATACCAAGTCAAGCTGGAAGGCAACGACCGAGACTGGTCCGCCTGGACCCGTGAAACCAAGAAGGACTACACCCACCTCCCCGAGGGCGACTACCGGTTCCACGTTCGCGCCCGCACCCCGCACGGGGCAATCGCCGAAGACTCCACGTTCGCGTTCGCCGTCCTGCCTCCGTGGTACCGCGCCTGGTGGGCCTACGGCATCTACATGATGTTCAGCGGCATTGGAGTCTGGGGTGTGGTCCGGCTGCGCACCCGCCAACTTGAGAGGGACAAGCACGAGTTGGAAGAGATCGTCGCGGAACGCACGGTGGAGATCCGGCAACAACGCGACGAAATCCACGCCCAGGAGCGCAAGAGCCACTCCTTGTTGCTCAACATTCTGCCCGCCACCGTCGCCGACGAGCTGAAATCCACAGGCTCCGTCCAACCCGTCGGCTTCGACGATGTCACGGTGTGCTTCACCGACTTCGTCGGCTTCACGCTTTCCAGCGAAAAGCTGCCTCCCGCAGACCTTGTCGACGCCTTGAACGAGTACTTCACCGCCTTCGACGAAATCGTGGCCCGCCACGGCCTCGAGAAGCTCAAAACCATCGGCGATTCCTACATGTTCGCCAGTGGTCTCCCCAAGCCGAGCCCGTCGCACGCTGTGGACGCAGTGCTCGCCGCTCTCGAAATGGTCTCCGTGGTCGAGCGGCTCTCCACCAAGGCCGGAGGAACCGGCTGGAACATCCGCGTCGGCCTGCACAGCGGCCCAGTTGTCGCGGGCGTCGTCGGAACTCGGAAATTTGCCTTCGACATCTGGGGCAACACCGTAAACTTCGCCGCCCGGATGGAGTCGAGCGGCGTTCCCGGGCGCGTCAACATCTCCGAGGCGACGTTCGCCCTGCTGCACGGTCTGATCGATTGCGAGGAGCGCGGTCGGATCAAGATCAAGGAAGGCAGGGAGCTTCCGATGTTCCTAGCAAACGCGCCCGGTGCCGGATTTACCAACTGCTACAAATCCATCTTCGGACACCCGCCGCAATTGTGATATGCTCCCCCCCAGAGGGTCCACAACCATGAACACCACGGCTCGCAAGACGGCGGCAGACTATCCGCAAGAACTTCTCAATCTTTTCGATCTGTACATCCACGGCGATATCGACCGCCGCGCATTTTTTGACGGCGCGTCGCGCTTCGCCACCTCCACATTGACCGTGACGGCCATCTGGGAGAGCCTGCGCCCCAACTACGCCTGGGCCGAGCAGATCAAGAAAGACGACCCGCGCGTCAAGACGGAACGCGTCACCGTGCCCTCCCCGGACGGCAACGGCACCATCAACGGCTACCTGGTCCGTCCCGCCAACGCCACGGGCAAGTTGCCGGCGGTGCTGGTGGTCCACGAGAACCGCGGCTTGAATCCCTACATCGAAGATGTGGCGCGCCGCCTCGGCACCGAAGGCTACATGGCCTTCGCTCCAGACGGGCTGACGTCGGTCGGCGGGTATCCGGGTGACGACGAAAAGGGCGGCGCGGCCTTCGGCAAGGTCGACCGCACCAAGATGGCGGAGGATTTCGTTGCTGCCGCGCTCTGGCTCAAGAAGCGCCCGGACTCGACCGGCAAACTCGGGGTCGTCGGCTTCTGCTTCGGCGGCGGCGTGGCCAATTCCCTGGCCGTGCGCCTCGGCTCCGACCTCAACGCGGCGGTACCCTTCTACGGCGGCCAGCCCCCGGCAGCAGAGGTTCCCCGCATCAAGGCCCCCCTGCTGCTGCAATATGCTTCCCTCGACGCGCGCCTAACCGGCGGTTGGCCCGCCTACGAGACCGCCCTGAAAGCCGCCGGCGCAACCTACACCGCCCACATCTATGAGGGAGCCAACCACGGCTTCCACAACGACACAACGCCCCGATACGACGAGGCCGCCGCCAAGCTGGCTTGGTCCCGCACCCTCGAGTTTTTCGCCAAGTACTTGAAGGCGTAACCGGTTGCGCGGGCAGCGGGGGCCAGGGCATAAGATGGCCATGGGCCCCCATGTTCGCGTTCCAAACAGATTGCAGCAACCTAGACTCAGCTCTCCGCCGCGAATGGCTGGAGACAAACGGACTCGGGGGCTTCGCCTCCTCCTCCGTTTCCGGCACCAATACACGCCGCTACCACGGCCTCCTGACCGCCTCCCTCCACCCGCCGGTCGACCGGTACCTCCTGCTCTCCAAGCTGGAGGAAACGGTGTACATCAATGGCCAGTGCATTGACCTCTCAACGAATCTCTACCCCGGCATCGTGCACCCCGAGGGCTATCGATACGTCAAGTCGTTCTCGAGGGGCCTGTTTCCCGTCTGGACCTTCGAAGTCGACGGCGCGCTGATCGAAAAGCGTGTTTTCATGGTCCATGGCGAAAACACCACCGTCATCGAATACGAGGTCCTCGGCGACGTCCCCTGCACCTTGGAAATACGCCCGCTGATCGCCTTCCGCGACTACCATTCCCTGACCCACGCCAACGCCGCGCTCAATCCAACCTTGGACGTCAAACCGGGCAGCGTCTCGCTCCAGCCCTACGCCGACCTCCCGACCTTGCACCTTGCCCACAACGCCGTCAACGTCGAGCCCGAGTCCCGCTGGTATTACAACTTCGAATACCCGCGCGAAAAGGAACGCGGCCTGGAGTTCCGTGAGGACCTGTTCGAGCCCTTTGTGGCCCAGTTCGAACTCCGTGGTGCCAGGAAGGCCACCATCATCGCCTCCCTGCTGCCCCACGATGCCATGGAGGCCGACTCCCTGCGCCACCGCGAGATCCAACGGCGCTCGGCACTACGTCTGGCACAACCCGCCGGCAATTCTCTGGCGACCCAACTGGTCGCCGCTGCGGACCAGTTCATCGTGCGCCGCGGCGATCTGGACTCCGTAATCGCGGGCTATCCCTGGTTTTCCGACTGGGGCCGCGACACCATGATCGCCCTCCCGGGCCTGACCCTCGCCACCGGGCGTTACGACATCGCGCGTGAAATCCTCCTCTCGTACGCCGCCGTCATCGACCGCGGCATGCTGCCCAACCGCTTCCCGGACTCCGGTGAGGCCCCGGAATACAACACCGTCGACGCCACCCTGTGGTACTTCGAGGCAATCCGGAGGTACCTCCAAGCCACCGGCGAGTACGAGTTCGTCCGCACAAACTTGTACAGCACGTTGAAGTCGATTCTCGACTGGCACCTGCTCGGCACCCGCCACGGCATCCGGTGCGAGACGGACGGGCTCCTTTCCGCCGGTGCCAACGGGGTTCAACTCACGTGGATGGACACCGCCGCGACGCCCCGGCGCGGACAGCCGGTCGAAATCCAGGCGCTCTGGTACAACGCCCTGAAGGTAACCGAAGAGTTGGCGCTCCGTTTCGGCGACTCCGAGGAGGCTGTCCTGCTTGCCCGCACCAGCGCCGCCACGCGGGAGAATTTCCAAGCCCGCTTCTGGAACGAGCAATCCGGCTGCCTCTATGACCTCATCCGCCCCGAAGGCAACCCCGATTCCGCCATCCGGCCCAACCAGGTCATCGCGCTCGCCCTCGGCCACTGCATGGTTCCGCCGGAGCGCGCGGTGTCGATTCTGGCCGTCGTGGAGCGCGAACTTCTCACCCCGTTCGGACTGCGGACCCTCGCGCGCGGCCATGCCTTTTACCACCCGCGCCATGATTCCGACGCCGCCTACCACCAGGGCACCATCTGGCCGTGGCTGCTGGGACCGTTCGTCGAAGCCTCGTCGAAGTTCAGACCCGATGTCGACACGACCCCCTACCTTGCCGCATTTGCCGACCACCTGGGCGAGGCCGGCATCGGCACCATTTCCGAAACCTTCGACGGCGACGCGCCCCACCGCCCCACCGGCTGCATCGCGCAGGCGTGGAGCGTCGCCGAAATCCTGCGGGCCGCTTGCCTGCACCAGCCGTAATCGCAGCGACACAAGAGTGTGGCAAGCTAAAGAACGATGAAGAAAGTCCTCCTTGCCATCGGAGCCCTCCTTGGCCTCGCCGTCGTCGCGGTGGGTGCCCTTTTCCTCTTGGTTGACGTGAACCAATTCCGGGGTACCATCCAGACCGACCTCCAGAAGCAGCTGCACCGCCCCGTCACGCTGGGAAATCTCAGCTTGGGCCTATTCCCGCTGGCGATTCGGGTGGACAGCCTTTCCATAGGCGAAACTTCCGCCTTCCCCACCGGCAAGCCCTTCGCAACCGCCAAACAGATCAGAGTCCGCGCCGAACTCTTCCCCCTGCTCCGCAAGGAGGTCCACGTAGACTCCCTGGAGTTGCTCAACCCGTCCATCGAACTGGTCAAGGCAGGCACCAAATGGAACTTTGACGACCTCCTCGGGCCCAAGGACAAGAGCGGCGGCAGTACGCCCCTCACCTTGTCGCTTTTGAAGATTACCGACGGTCAAATCGCCACCAGCGAGTTGGGAAAGCCGGCCTCGCGCTCCGAGTACGAACACGTCGATGTCGAGCTGACCGATGTCGCGCCCGGCAAGGCCTTCCACCTCAAGGCCGGGGCGCAATTGCCGGGCGGCAAGGCCGATTCGCTCCTATTTGAAGGCACCGGCGGCCCGACAGGCCAGCCCAACATGCCGTTCGACGGCAAATTGACCCTCACCGCAGCCCCGCTCTCCGCACTCTCGCGTTTCTCAGGCGCGAATCTCCCTATCGACGGTGCCATTTCCGGCACCGCCGCAATCCACTCGGCCAATTCAGCCGCCACCGTCAAGGGCCGCTTCGACCTGAACAACGCCGCCGCGCACGGCAAGCCCCTGGGCTTCCCGCTCACCGTCGAGTACGACGTTGCCGACGACCAGGCAACCGAGCTGATCAAGGTCAACTCGGTGAAGTTCACAGCAGGCAAGGTCGCGATCGGCGCTCGCGGCGAGTTGGACGGTAAGACGTCTGTCGTAAAAGCCAACGTCAGCATGGACAACGCCAGCCTGAAGGAGGTGGTCGGCATCGCCCAGTTGCTGGGGATGGCCGAGGGCGTTTCGGGTACGGGCACGCTGTCGCTGGATCTCGGCGTCAACGGCCCCACCAACGGAAATCTGGCTTATTCCGGCACAGGCTCGCTCCACGACGCCGAAATCCAGACGGCGGCGCTGACGAAACCCCTGAAGGTGCAGTCGGCGGTGCTGAAGTTCGACCGAAACACTGCGGCGATTTCCCAACTGGTGGCCTCACTCGCCGGTACGACCGCCAAGGGCTCGGCGTCGGTAACGAACTTCGCGGCTCCGTCGGTCACGTTCGATTTCGACATCGACAAGGTGGATGTGGAGGAGTTGCAGAAGGCGACCACGCCCTCCGCGCCCGCGCCCGCAGCCCAGACAGCATCAAAAGCCTCACCCGCCCCGGCATTTTCCGGCAAAGGCACGGTCCACATCGGCACGCTGACCAGCCAAGGGGTCCAACTGACCAACGTCAAGGCGCAGGGCGTGTTTGACAAGGGCATTATGACCCTTTCGCCGCTCTCGGCGCAGGTCTACGGGGGCACCCAGTCCGGCTCGTTGACGGTGGACACGCGTGCCGTCCCGGCATCGGTCGCGCTGAACTTGAAAATGGAGAGCGTTGATGCCAACCTGCTTCTTTCGGCGGTAACGTCGATGAAGAACACGCTTTACGGGGCGTTGGGAGCAGCAGGCGACATCAAAATGAAGCTCGGCGCGGGCGATCCGGCCAAGACTTTGAACGGAACGCTGAACCTGAGCTTGGTGAAGGGTCGATTGGCGGGCATGAACGTGATGAACGAGTTGGCGTCCGTGGGTAAGTTCCTCGGCTTCAGCCCCCAGCCGGACAATGCGACCAACATTATCAAGATGGCTGGTGACATCGCCATCACGGACGGACTGGCCAGCACCAGCAACCTGCAATTGGCCATGGACGGAAGCTCCCTCGGTGCCGAAGGCACCATCAATCTGGTCGACCAGACCCTGAACCTCGCGATCACAGCCGTTCTGGACAAGACGATGAGCCAAAAGGCGGGCGGAACGGGCATCGGGGGCATGCTGACGACAGCGTTGTCGAACGGGAACGGGGAAATCGTCATTCCAGCCAAGGTGACCGGCACTTTCGCCAAGCCGCGCTTCGCGCCGGACGGCGCACGAATGCTGCAGATGAAGACCAAGAACCTGATCCCGTCGCTTTCCAATCCCAAGGGAGCCGCGAAAGGGCTTCTGGACGCGCTGGGAGGAAAATCGCAACCCGCGCCAGCGCCCGGTGCCCAGCCGGCACCCGCGGATTCGGCCAAGCCGCCCGTGCAGGGGCTCATCGACCTGTTCAGGAAAAAGAAGCAGTAGGCCGCCTGGGCACCCAGAAACTCCCATCCGGGGAAAATTATGCTACCACAGGCACCGGCGTGATCTGTTATCCTAGAGAAGTCTTTGCCCGCAGAACTTTGAGTGATTGCCTTCGGCCGCCCTCCCTCCTTACCATTGTTTGTGGTTTTGGTTTCAGAGCAGTTGACAGAGACAAATGAAGCAGTAAGGAAAGCAAAACCATGACAAACATCTTTGTTGGAAATCTGAGTTTCAAAACCACGCAGGACGAACTGCACGCGGCCTTCGCGCAGTTCGGCACCGTGGAACGCGTTCACATCGTCACCGACCGGGAATCCGGCCAGCCCCGCGGTTTCGCCTTCGTTGAAATGACCGATCGGCGCGAAGCGGAAAACGCAATCGGCCAGCTCAACGGCGCCCAGCTCAACGGCCGCGCCATGAACGTCAATGAAGCGCGTCCGAAGCCCGAGGGCGGTGGCGGCGGTGGCGGTGGTCGTGGCGGCTTCGGCGGCGGCGGCGGCAACCGTAGTGGTGGCGGCGGCAATCGTGGCGGTGGCGGCGGTGGCCGTGGCGGCGGTGGCGGCGGCCAGCGCTGGTAATCACCGAAGCGCGCGTGTCCAGTACCGCGCGCAACCGGGCTTCCAATCTTTTGGATCCACCCGTGCATCAAATCCCGTAACCCATCCGCGCCGCTGGCTTTCCGGCCGGCGGCGCGTCCTTTTGAAGGAGCATTCGTATGTCCGGTCGTGGACGCCCGACGTTTAACAAACGTCAAAAAGAACAGAAGCGCAAAGAAAAGCAGCAGGAGAAGAATTCCCGTCGGGACGAGCGTAAGCTTACCAGTGCCCCACTCCCGGACGAGGAAACCATCGCGGCAGAAGCGCTTGCGGAGCTTGCGGAAAGGGCCCGTCTCGCCCTTGAGGAACAACAGGAACTCGCCGGTCTTTCCTCCATCGATCCCGATCTGGAACTTTTGGTTGCCCATCGGGACTAGAACCCGTTCAGGACCTACAAATCCGTACTGACAAATCCGGCTGGGCTTGAGAGAATGGGCTGAATGCCCGCCACCACGCCCTCCGGATCTACGGACCGTTTCGCCGACCCAACCATTGCCCGCTGGGACCGTTCCTTCTTCGGACACCCGCGCGGGTTATCCACACTTTTTTTCACCGAGATGTGGGAGCGCTTCAGCTTTTACGGTATGCGCGCCCTGCTCATCCTTTTTATGACCGCCACCGTCCAGCATGGCGGACTCGGCTTCCCCACCTCCAAGGCAGGTTCCATCTATGGCCTCTACACAGCGCTGGTGTACCTCGCCACGCTGCCCGGAGGCTGGGTGGCGGACCGAGTGCTCGGACCCCGCAAGGCGGTGCTCTCCGGCGGCATCTTCATCGCGCTCGGCGAATTCTGCCTCGCCTTCCCCAGCACGCAGACGTTCTATCTGGGCCTGTTCCTGATCGTGATCGGCACCGGACTGCTGAAACCGAACGTCAGCACCATGGTCGGTGCGCTTTACACCATTGAAGACGTGCGGCGCGACTCGGCGTTCTCCATCTTCTATATGGGGATCAACATCGGAGCGCTGACTTCCCCCCTCGTCTGCGGCTACCTCGGCGAAAACATTGACTGGCACTACGGATTCCTGGCGGCTGGCGTAGGGATGGTGTTCGGGCTGATCCAGTATGTTCTGGGCGGGAAATACCTGGGAGTGGTCGGCAAAACCCACACGGGAACAACCGAAGACTCGCGCTTGTTCCGCAATGTGGTCATCGCCTCGGTGGTGGTGGTGGCGGCGGTCGCGGCACTGACGGCGTCGGGAACGCTTTCCGTGTCCGCCGAGACGATTTCGGACGGGTTCGGAGTCGCGCTTGGCGTAGTTGTGGTGGGTTTCTTCGGCTGGCTGTTGACGGACAAGAGCTACACGCCCATGGAACGCCGCCGGTTGTGGGCCGTCCTGGTGCTGTTCACGGCGGCGGTGCTGTTCTGGTCGGCCTTTGAACAAGCTGGATCCACGCTCAACCTCTTCGCCGAGCGCAACACCAGCTTGCATACATGGGACTTCAAGTTGTGGTGGCCATTTACGGCTGCCGGCTATATCGAAGTGCTGTTCAAAGCCAGCTACTACCAGTCGTTCAACTCGCTGTTCATGGTTTTCGGGATGGCCCCGTTCTTCGCGTGGCTGTGGGTGAAGCTGGGCAAAAACGAGCCGTCGAGTACAACTAAGTTCACCGTCGGACTGGTGTTCGTGGCACTCGGGTTCGCGGTTCTGATCCCGATTGCCGGTTCCACCAACGTGAGTCCGTGGTGGCTCACCCTGACCTATCTGCTGCACACCATCGGCGAACTCTGCCTGAGCCCGGTCGGCCTGAGCGCCATGACAAAACTGGCACCGGCGCGGGGCGTCGGAATGATCATGGGGGTGTGGTTCCTGGCAACCTCGGTCGGCAATTTCATCGGCGGCCGGATCGCCTCCGTCTACGAGAAGTACCCGCTGCCAGAGCTGTTCGGGCTCGTCGTCGGATTCTGCATGCTGATCGCGGTCGTGCTGCTGTTCCTGATCAAGCCGATGAAGCGGCTTTCGGAAGGTGTGAACTAGATGCCAGCCTTGTGGGAGCAATACCGCGATCAATTCCCGGTCACCAAGAACCTCATATACCTGAACCATGCCGCCGTGGCCCCGCTGAGCCGCCGTTGCGCCTCCGCGATGCAGCACCTGGCGCAGGACGCCATGGATTTCGGCAGCCTCCACTACGGACAGTGGATGATGACCTACGCTGGTCTGCGTGAATCGGCGGCCAAGCTGATCAACGCCAAGCCGGAGGACATCGCGATCACCAAGAACACTTCGGAGGGAATCGCTATCGTGGCGACGGGCTTCCAATGGAAGGCGGGCGACGCGATGGTCGCGTTCACCGAGGAGTTCCCGGCCAACCTGTTCCCGTGGCGCAAGCTCGAGGAACAGGGCGTGGAAGTGCGCTGGCTTTCGATCTTCGACCCGCCCGAGCGCATCGAGGCCGCGGCCAAGGGTGCCCGGCTGCTAGCCATCAGCTACGTCAACTACCTGAACGGATACCGCGTGGATTTGGAGCAGATTGGGGAAATCTGCGCCCGCCAGGGATGCTTCTACTTCGTCGATGCGATCCAGGGGATGGGGGCGTTCCCCATCGACGTGGAGGCGGCCAAGATCGACGGCCTGGCTGCGGACGCCCACAAATGGATGTTGGGGCCGGAGGGATGCGCGGTGCTGTACGTCCGGCAGTCGAAACAGGACCTGGTGGAACCGGTCCAACTCGGCTGGACCAATTTCGCGCACTACGCCGACTACGCCTCGCGCGACATGACGCTGCGCGGCGACGCCGGACGGTACGAGGGCGGCACGCTCAACACCATTGGCTCCTATGGTGTGCGGGCCGCGCTCGATCTGTTGCTGGAGGTCGGGGTGGATCGGATCCAGCCTGCGGTGATGGCGCTGGCCGACCAGTTGGCCGAGGGTGCTGTGGCTGCTGGTTTCGAGTTGCTGGGCGACCGGAACCCGGCGACGGCGTCGGGGATCGTGACAGTGCGAAAAGCGGGTGTGGAAGCTCAGATGGCAGTGAGGCGGCTGAAGGACCAGGGGATCATCGCCGCGCCAAGGCAAGGGTGGGTGCGCTTCTCGCCCCACTTTTACATAGCGCCGGAGGAGATCGCGCGGGTGGTTTCGGTTTTGGAAACGCTGTAAGCTACCCGTTACGCTGGAGTCATGAAGACGAATGCGGCCCGTGTTCTGGAGGACTTGGGGGTGTCCTTCGAACTGAAGACCTACGATGTGGACCCGGAGGACCTGTCCGCCGAATCGGTGGCCCGGAAGGTCGGCATGCCCGCGGAACAGGTGTTCAAGACCTTGGTGGCACGCGGCGACCGCAACGGCGTCTGCATGGCCGTCGTGCCCGGCGATTCCGAGCTCGACCTGAAGGCGCTCGCCCGGATGACCGGGGACCGGAAGATCGAAATGGTGTCGCTCAAGGAAGTGCTGCCCCTGACCGGCTACATCCGCGGCGGGGTCACCGCCCTCGCCTGCAAGAAGGCATACCCCGTCTTCATCGACGAAACCGCCATCCTGTTCGACCGGATCGCCGTCTCGGCCGGGGTGCGCGGGACGCAGATTGTCCTGAACCCCGAGGACTACATCCGGGTCGTCCATGCGGCGGAAGGCCCGATTGCCTGCGCCAAATAGCGCAGCCCTGCGCGGCATGGCGCAGCCTGCGATATCGTTGTATCCGATGACCATGTGTTACAGGGCCGGCAGGTTGGCAACACGCTTGCATCGGAAAACCACGGAGAGCTCTTGGCACATCGGGACGGGCAATCAGTGGCGTTGATCGAGGCGGAGAATCGCTTCCGCGAACTGCTGGAGGCTGCGCCCGATGCCATCATTGAAGTCGACCTCGACGGGCACATTGTACTGCTCAACGCCGTAACCGAGAAGCTGTTCGGCTACTCGCGGGAGGAGTTGCTGGGGATGAACGTCGACGACCTGCTGCCCGCGCACGTCAGTCCACGTCACGCCGCGCATCGCGCCCATTACGCCGGGAGGCCCCAGACGCGCCCCATGGGAAGCGGCTTGATCTTGCGGGCCAAGCGCAAGGACGGCTCGGAATTCCCCGTCGAGATCAGCCTGAGCCCGGTGAACGTGGAAGGTGGTTTCCACATAACCGCCATCATCCGGGACGCCACCCAACGGCAACTGGCGGAGGAGAGGATCCGTGCCGCCAACCAGCAACTGGAGTTGCGGAACCGCGAGGTCGAGCGCGCCAACCGGCTGAAGAGCGAATTCCTCGCCAGCATGAGCCATGAGCTGCGGACCCCGCTTCACACCATCATCGGCTTCACCGAACTACTGGCCGAGGAGCTCGAAGGACCACTCAACGACCGCCAGAAGCGCTTCGTCACCCACGTCCACCAAGATTCACTCCACTTGCTGGCGCTCATCAACGATATCCTCGACCTGAGCAAGATCGAGGCCGGCCGC
Source organism: uncultured Acidobacteriia bacterium (assembly GCA_903907865.1). GTDB lineage: Bacteria > Acidobacteriota > Terriglobia > Bryobacterales > Bryobacteraceae > BOG-234. The sequence goes on along the minus strand of CAIVPR010000091.1, from coordinate 69,405 downwards.
ATGGAATTGCGGTTGGAGACCTTCGACGGGGCGGCGGTGCTGCAGGAGGTGGTTGGGGCGATCCGGACGCTGGCGGACGCCAAGGAAATCCGGGTGGAGAACCGCGTTGCCTGGCCGGTTGGGATCGTGGCGGACCGGGTGCGGTTCCGCGAGATCCTCAACAACCTGCTGAGCAACGCGGTGAAATTCACGGCGGAGGGTGGCGATATCTGGATCGAAGTGTCGGTCGACGGCGGCATGGCGTCGTTTTCGGTATCCGACACTGGCATCGGCATCGCGCCGGAAGACCAGCAGGCCGTATTCGAAACATTCCGCCAAGTGGGCTCCACCACGCGCGGTGTGCGCGAGGGAACGGGCTTGGGCCTGGCGATCGTGAAACGGCTGGTGGAGATGCACGGCGGCACGATCTCGATTGAAAGCGAGTTGGGCCGGGGAAGCCGGTTCGAGTTTTCCATCCCGTCGGCGCCAACGCGCGAACCGTTGATCCTGATCATCGAGGACGAGCCGTCGGCGCGGGAACTCCTGGCGACGTATTTGCAGCCCTCGGGATATCGGACGGAGACGGCGGGAGCGGCGTCGGAGGGGTTGGCGAAGGCGCGACAACTCCGGCCCGACCTCATCACGCTCGACCTGCTGCTGCCGGGACGGACGGGGTGGCAGATCCTACGGGATCTCCAGCAAATGCCCGAGACCCGCAACATTCCGGTGTTGGTGATTTCGGTTCTCGACGAGGACAAGGCCGCGCTGAAACTCGGGGCTGCGGCATACCTGCGGAAACCGCTGAAGAAGGAGGCGCTGTTGCGGGCTGTGCGGGAGAATCTGGCTCGGGAGTCTGGTAGTAAGATCTAAGGACAGGTGCGGCACATTCTTGTAGCGGAGGATCGGGAGGTCAGCCGGGAGCTATTGCTTGCCGTGCTTACCGGTGTCGGCTATCGGGTTACCGCCGCGGTGGACGGAAGGGATGCGCTCGCGAAGACCGGACACGAGTTGTTCGACTTGGTCATTTTGGACCTCAACATGCCCCATGTGGATGGCGTTGGAGTGCTGGAATGCTTAAAGAAAGATCCCAGGTACGAGTCGGTTCCAGTGGTCGCCCTGACCGCCCACGCCATGGAAGGGGACCGGGACCGTTTTCTGGCGATTGGCTTTTCGGAGTACATCACGAAACCGGTGAATCTCTCCCTGCTTCGCAGGGAAGTGGCGAGGCTGCTCGAAGCCGCCCCGCCGGAATGGAAAAGTTGACACCGGACACCGTTTCCATCGTAATCATCGACGACAACGCGGGCAGCCTTGAATTGCTGTCGACGGCCTTGGCGCGCGAAGGAGTGAGCATCTTCACCGCAGAGGATCCGGACGAAGGACTTGAGCTGGTGTTCCGGGAACATCCGCATATCGTTCTGACGGACTTGGTGATGCCGGGCATGTCTGGCTTGGAGGTCTTGGAGCGCGTGGTGGAGTTCGACCCCGTCATCGATGTGGTGCTGATGACGGCCCACTATACCAGCGAATCGGCGGTGGAGGCGATCCGCAAGGGCGCGTCGGACTACATGAACAAGCCGGTATCGATCTCGGCGCTGCGGGAACGGATCGCCAAGCTGGTGGAGGAAGCGCGCCGTCGGCAGCGCGCGACGGATCTGGAACAGAAGATCCTGGCCGACGCCCGGTTCGAGGGGATGATCGGCAACAGTCCGGCGGTCTGCGAGATGTTCTCGCGCATCCGGCGGGTGGCACCGCACTACCGGTCCGTGCTGATTACGGGCGAGACTGGAACCGGCAAGGAATTGGCGGCGCGGGCGCTGCACAACCTGAGCCCGGTTTCGCGGGGGCATTTCGTGGTGCTGAACTGCTCGGCGGTGGTCGAGACGTTGTTCGAAAGCGAGTTGTTCGGGCACGTACGGGGGTCGTTCACGGGTGCCAACCAGGACAAGATGGGCCTGTTCGAGTACGCCGACAAGGGTACGATCTTCCTAGACGAGATCGGGGATATGCCGCTGGGCACGCAGGCGAAGCTGTTGCGGACGCTGCAGAACCAGGAAGTGCTGCGGGTGGGGTCGTTGACGCCGAGGAAGGTGGATGCGCGGGTGATCGCGGCAACCCACAAGGACTTGAAGGCGGCAATCGTGGACAAGCAGTTCCGGGAGGACCTGTACTACCGGCTTTCGATGGTGGAGATCCACACGCCGGCACTGGCCGAGCGCAAAGAGGACCTGCCGCTGCTGATCCGGTTCTTCGTGGACAAGTTCTCCCGCCAGTTCCAGCGCGATATCCGGGGCTTGACGCAGCGGGCAATGATCGTGATGTCGCGGCACCTGTGGCCGGGAAATATCCGGGAGTTGGAGAACGTGGTCGGCCACGGGTGCATGATGACGGCCGGATCGATGATCGACGTCCAGGATCTGCCGGACTACCTTCGGTCTCCCCAACGCCAAGCCGAGCCACAGCATCTGTTTCAAGACGGGGCTGCGCACGGATTGGAAGGCGAAACGTTCGAGGCGCATGAGAAGCAGCTGATCGAAGATGCGCTGACCCGGGCGAACGGGAACCAGTCGCAGGCCGCGCGGTCATTGCGGATCGGGCGGGACGCCCTTAGGTACAAGATGCGGAAGCACGGACTGCTGTAGCACGGCTCTCTCAATGGGAACAAGGCCTTGCTCGCAAGGGTCTTGCGGTGATCGCCTGTTCAACCGGTGGGTGAACGGCCATGCAGGCTCCAACAACACTCCCTTGCGGTCGCGGCTCGGCAACATCTCGGCTTGTTGCTAGGCTGCGGCCACGGCCATTGAGAGTGCTCCCTTTTTCTTGAGGCCTGTGAGGGCGAGACCATAGCGTCCGCGGACGCCGGTCTTCTCGAAGATGTGCTTGAGGTGGATCTTCACGGTGCCTGTCTGGATGCCGAGCGAGCGGGCGATGTCGCGGTTGCGCATGCCTCGTTCGACAAGCTCGGTAACTTGGCGCTCGCGTTCGGTGAGTTGGGACCGACGCGGCTTCAAGTGCCGCTGGGTATCGCCGAAGATGCCTTCCTCCATCCATGTGCCGCCAGACGCAACCGTCCGGAGACATAGGAGCATGTTGGCAGGGGTCGCAGAGCGCCGGAGAATGCCTCGGACTCCCGCCTGAAGCAGCTTCAACGCCTCAGCCTCGCTGATTCCGGCACCCCAGATCACCACGTTCGGCAGCTCCATGCCGCCGAGGTGGGACGTGGCCGCCGCATGCCCGTGCAACCAATCGGTAATCACGGGGATGCCCAAGCCCTTGTCCACAACCACAATGGCTCGAGGCATCTCTTCAAGCTTCGCCGAGGCCGCCTCCAGCGCGGTGACACCGCACTCCAGCCGGAGATCCTCGGTGCTGCCGAGCAGCCACCGAAGTCCCTCGACGGCAATCGGTTGGGTATCGCATATGACCACAGCTGTCGCGACTGTGGAGGTCGGGAACGGCTGCAACTGCGGAAGAACCATGGTGTGGGTTGAATCGTGGATCGCGCTCATGTTCATCATCTGTAACCTGTTGTACTTATCGGCAGACCGGGCAGAAAGCTTTAGGCCGGACGCAAAAATTATGCAAGGGCGGGCCATGTAGGATGGAGCATTGATGGAATCGGGGACGGAATCCGGGATGGAGTTTGGGATGGAGCTTACTGTTGCCAACGCGGGGGCGTGGCTGAATCGAAGGGGAATCCCGGTCACCGGCGCCGCGATCACTGAATTGGGCGGGGGTGTTTCGAACAGGGTGATCCTGGTGGCTGGGCCGGAGCGCCGCATGGTGCTCAAACAGTCGCTGGGCAAGCTGCGGGTTGAGAAGGAATGGCTCTCGGACCGGGACCGGGTCTTCCGCGAGGCCGCCGCCATGCGTTGGCTCGACGGGCGGGTGCGGGGCGGGCGCACGCCGCGTGTCCTTTTCGAGGACCGCAACGGGTTCACCATCGGCATGGAAGGAGCCCCGGCGGATGTCCAAATGTGGAAGTCGCGGCTGTTCCGGGGAGAGTTGGACCCTGCCCACGCGCGGGCAGCGGGTACTTTGCTGGGCAGCATGATCGCGGCGAGTTGGGCGAATACCGATGCCGAACGGCTCTTCGGGGACCAGAAGGTGTTTGACCAGTTGCGAATCGACCCCTACTACCGGTTTACGGCGCGGCAGAGACCGGAGGCTGCGGAATACATCGGGCGGTTGGTTGCACGGTCGGCATCAAGGAGGATCAGCCTCGTTCACGGCGACTGGAGTCCCAAGAATCTGCTTTGCGGACGCGAGGGGATGTGGGCGATCGACTGGGAAGTGATCCATTTCGGCGACCCCTCGTACGACGTCGGGTTCCTGCTCAACCATTTGAGGCTGAAGGCCTTCGCGATGCCCGAACGGCGCGCCGAACTGGCCGGTTTGGCGAATGAGTTTCTGGCAGCGGTGCAGGTCCAGTTGCCGGTGGACGGACAGTGGGTGGCGACTTCCGGATTCGAACACCTGCCGGCGCTGATGCTGGCACGGGTCGATGGCAAGTCGCCCGCAGAGTATCTGACCGAAGAGATGCGGGCGGCGGCGCGGGCGTTGGCACTAGCGCTGATGGAGCGCCCGGCAAATACTGTGGAGGAGGTTTTCGGACGATGAGGATCCGGGATGTCAGAGCCTTGGAAATATTGGATTCGCGGGGGAATCCGACAGTCCAAGCCGAAGTTGCACTGGAGAACGGCACGCGGGCGAAGGCGCAAGTGCCTTCGGGCGCGTCCACCGGACGCCATGAAGCCCCGGAATTGCGTGACGGCGATCCGGGCAGGTATGGCGGCAAGGGCGTTCTCGGGGCGGTGCGGAATGTGGAGGAATTGCTGGCCCCGTTGGTGCGGGGTCTCGACGCCGACGACCAAACAGGGGTGGACCGGCGCATGCTGGAGAGCGGCGGAGGGGCTCGCTTCGGAGCCAACGCGGTGCTGGCGGTTTCGTGCGCCGCAGCGAGGGCTGCGGCAGCCGCCAAGGGCCTGCCGTTGTGGAAACATCTGGCGCGGGGAGCGGAATGCAGGGTTCCGGTGCCGATGGTGAACATCATCTCGGGCGGGCTGCACGCGGGGCGGAACATCGAATTCCAGGATTTCCTGGTGATTCCCCGAGGATACGCGTCGACGGCGGACGCGCTGGAGGCCGTGGTGCGGGTGCACGGGGCCACGGGACGGCTGCTTAGGGAGATGGCCTGTGTGTTGACGGGGGTAGCTGACGAGGGCGGCTGGGGTCCGCATTTGGCGTCCAACGAGGCGGCGGTGGCGGTCCTCCGGCAGGCCATCGACCGGGCGGGGTCGCGGATGGACATCGCGCTGGACGTGGCGTCCACGCATTTCCACGAGGATGGCGCTTACCGGTTGGAAGGCCGGATGTTGGACGCCGCGGGACTGGGCGAGTTGCTGGGGGGGTGGGTTTCGCGCTACGGGGTGACGTCGATCGAGGACGCGCTGGCGGAGGACGACTGGGCCGGATGGACAGCGCTGACGAGGCGGCTCGGGGAGTCCGTGAAGCTGGTGGGCGACGACCTGTTTACCACCAATCCAGAGAGGTTGGCGCGTGGAATACGGGAAGGGGCTGCAAATTCCGTGCTGGTGAAGATGAACCAGATCGGGACGTTGACCGAGACGTTCGAGGTGGTGCGGATGGCGCGCGGGGCTGGATATGGCGTGGTGGTGTCGGCGCGGTCGGGGGAAACGGAGGACTCGTTCCTAGCGGACCTGGCTGTGGCGTGCTCGGCGGACCATATCAAGATCGGGTCGATCACACGGTCGGAGCGGTTGGCGAAGTACAACCGTTTGTTGGAGATCGAGCGGTTCGAGATTGGGGAGTAGGGGTTGGTTTGGCATGTCAGGCCGCCTTGGTCTTGGGTTTTGGCGCGGTGGGGAGCGTAGTTTTGGCGGCTGGTTGGGGAGGCTGGCAGGTGGTCGAAAATTCAAAGCCATTGACCAGGGCGCTTCCCTGCGTAGGGTATCGGGAGGATAAATCCGGCGCGGCACCTTTGGCGGCCATCGTCTTCGCCCGGGTGTGCGGGTCAGAGGCAGAGACGATCGGCGTTGTCGCTTGGGCTGCGCGGCGGGCTTGTTGGAGCGATTCGAGACGGGCGGTGCTGGCCTTGATGTTGCGGTGAATGCGCTGCTCGTAGAGTGTCAGGCGTTCGAGTTCCTTGGAGTGCTGGAGGTAGGCAGTCGCTTGGTTGAGGGTGGCGTCGGCGGCGGGATGGGTGGCCAGGATTTCGTTTTCGGCGAATTGCATGGCGAAGATGCCGTCCTCGATGGAGTGGATGCGCTGGAGCCGCCAGTAGTCGTCGGCGATGAGGGAGGCGAGTTGGATTTCCTCGGGGCCTTCGGGTTTCAGGTGGGCGGTTAGGGTTTTGACGTGGGTCTTGTAGAGGTCCAGGTCGTCTGAGGGGAGGACGACTGTGCGACCGGTTAGGCCGTGCCGGACGGCATTGACTTTGACGGCTTGTTTGCCGGCCGCTGACTTGGGGCCGGTGGATTTGGTGGCGTTGGCCTGGTTGGCTGCGATCTGTTTTGCGGTGCTGGACATGAGGCTGCTCCCGTGATTGGTGTAACACGGGGAGGGCGGGAAAATGGGGTCCGGGAGGCGGGCGGGCCGGGTTAAGTGGTTTGGGGTGTTGGGGTTGGGGATATTTTTGCGGGGTGTGACCGAACAAACGCTCCCTCGCGGTGGCGGCTCGGCGGAATCAGCATGTTACAGAACAGAGACAGCGAGGGGAGTGATTTTCGCTAGCGTTGAGGTTCGGACGGGCGGGGGTCGGTCGAGAGGCCTGGCGGGGCGCCCATCGGCTCGTTCTTTGGACCGAGGCCGAGTTCGATGAGGGCGGGGGCTGTGACTTTTCCGGAGGAAAGCAGCTTCTTGTCCGCTTGGAATTGCTTCATCGCTTCGACCGACTGCGCGTCCCACACTCCGTTCGGCTCGGACTTCAGGTAGCCTTTGGCTGCCAAGGCTTCCTGAATTTCGCGGTAGCGGTCCGGCGTCGGCTGCGTCTGGCGGTAGCGGCGGACGACGGCGGCGGGTCGCGCGGATCCTTTGGACTTGGTGGATTTGCCGGTCTTGGTCGCGGTGGAAGGACGATTCGCGGCGACTGGAGCTGACTTCGGCTTGCCGGATTTCGATGCGGCCGATTTGGGTGTGGCAGATTTCGTAGCTGTGGACTTGGTCGTCGCCGACTTCGTTGGGGCCGATTTCGCGGACGGCTGTGTAACCTTTTTTGCCGCCGGCTTGGCCGGTTGCTCGGCTGCCGACAGAAACGCGAAGGTAGACACGAACGCGGCCGCGAAGATCGCCCAGTTTCTGATCATGAATGGAATGATGGTATCAGGTTCGTAGCGGGGGCGGGACTGCAAACCCGCCCCCGCGCCGCTGTCTAGTTGCCGTCCGGCACCTTGCCGGCCAGGAAGACCGACTGCCAGTCGCCGCCGCGCGGTCCGCCCGCTTGGCGCATCAAGTGGAAAGCCACCGCGTCGCCCGGCTTCAGGCCCGACTGGATCTTCTTGATGTCGGCGGGCGCATTGACGGACTGGCGGTTGAGCTCGGTGATGATGTCGCCCTTCGCCACGCCAATGTCGTCGGCAAACGATCCCTGCTCCACCGAGGCCACCAGCACGCCGTCACCCTTGTAGTTCAGGCGGGTGCGGTCCGCTGCGCGAATGTCCTGCACCGTGATGCCGAAACGCACCGTGGTGGTGGGACCGTCGCCGTTGCTGTCGGCCTGCGGCTCGTCGGCAGGCTTGCCGCCGTAGAGTTCGGGGAAGATCTTGGCACGGTCGCCGACGATCACATTCAGCGACAAAGGCTTCTTGTCGCGGATGATGTCGATCTTGACCGGCTCGCCGACGGGCGATTCGGAGATGGTGTCGATCAGTTGCGAACCCTTGTAGATGGGCTTGCCGCCGATGTTGACGACGACGTCCTCGGGCTTGATGCCGGCCTTTTCGGCGGGGGCGCCCTTGGTGAGTTCCTCGACAAACACGCCGTGGTCGGCACCGTAGACCTTCAGCAGTGCCGCGGTGTTGCCGTCATCGGGCTTGAAGCGGATGCCGATGGAGCCGCGGGTGACGTGGCCGTACTGGATGATGTTGTTGTAGACGCGGACGGCGGTGTTGATAGGCAGCGAGAAACCGATGCCCTGGTTGCCGCCGCTGCGGCTGGCGATCATGGAGTTGATGCCGATGACTTCGCCGTTGATGTTGAGCAGCGGGCCGCCGCTGTTGCCGGGGTTGATGGCCGCATCGGTCTGGATGAAGTGCTTGAAAACCGAGCTGGAGTCACCTGGAACGTCGCGGGCAAGCGCCGAGACGATGCCGGCCGTCACGGTGGCTTGGAAACCGAGAGGGGAGCCGATGGCGACTGACCAGTCGCCGACCTGGATGGCATCCGAGTTGCCGATCTTGGCGGCCACGAGGTTCTTGCGGTCCACGTGGATCACGGCAAGGTCGGTGTCGCTGTCGGCACCGATGACGGTGGCCGGGTATTCCGTCAGGTCGTTGGCGAAACGGACCTTGATCTTGGTGGCCTTCTCGACCACGTGGTTGTTGGTCAGGATGTAGCCGTTCTTGTCGACGACGACGCCGGAACCGGTCGCCGCGCTGGGCGCTTCGGGCTGGCCGAACTGGAAGCCGCCGCCACCGCCACCGCCGAAGAAGCGCTGCATGAAGTCCTGCATGCCGCCTTGGTCTTCATCGTCCTGGTCGTCGGGCGATTGCTGCTGCCGACGGCGCGAGTTCGGGGCCTTGTTGGCCACCTTCTTCTTGACGGGGATGTATTCGGTGGAGATGTTGACCACCGAAGGTTCGAGTCTCTTGGCAATCTTGGTGAACTCGTTCTGTGTCTGGACCGCGTTGGGAATGACGAGGGGGGTTGCGTCGGGCGCGACCGCCGCCTCCTTGGCCGCCTTGGCACCTGTCTGGACCACGGTGCCGATCAAAACGCCGATGGCCAGGGTGAACAGGATCACCGCGAAGGAGAGGAATTTCTGTCCTCTGATCTTTTCGTACATGTTCATGTTGTCCGCCTTGCTCCTCAATACAAAATGATAAACGAATCCGTGAGCGCACGGGCATAAGCCAAGTCGTGCGCGTTCAACCAATACCTATCCTGCTGATGTCGCGGCCTTGGATTTGGTTTCGGGCCGGAACTCCACCAGCAGTACTCCACCCAGGATCAAGCCCGCCCCCACCTGGGCGCGCAGCGAAAGGACTTCGCCGGTCAGGACATAGGACGTGATCCATGCCACGACGGGTTCCAGCGCGAAAATGAGCGCGGAGCGGGTCGCGGTGGTATGTTTTTGTGCCCACGCCAGGGTGGTGAACGCCAGAGCCGTCGCAAACAGGCCCGTGACGACCACTGCTACCGCGACTTCCGTGGTCATGTGGAACCGTACCGGCTCCAGCCACGGCACCGACAGTACGCCCAACACCACCGCCGTCGCCGCTTGGCCGACCGCCACGGTTTCGAATCCGACGACGGGGGCGTAACGAGCGATGACAATCATATGCAGGGCGAAAGCGACGGCACAACCGATGGTCAGCAGATCGCCTCTGGTCATGCTCCAATGAAAGCCGCCCCAACTTCCTTCAGGCAGTGTCATCAGAGCCATACCGAACGATGCTACGAGAACTCCGGCGGCCTCCGCCATGCGGGGCACAACCCTATAGACGAGGCAACTTGCCAAAGGTACCATCGGGATCGAAAGTCCTGTGAGGAAGGCGGATTTGGAGGGCGTGGTCAGTTCGAGGCCCATCGTCTGGAAAACGTAGGCGGCGAAAAGAAGTCCCCCGGCGAGGATCGACGGTTTCACGCCGCGCCGGTTCAGCTTGTTGCGGTAGATGATGGCCAGCACGGCGGCAGCCACGGCGAACCGGAGGGTAAGAAACAGGACGGTGGAGATTTCCTGCAGGGCGGACTTCACCATGACGAAGGTGGTCCCCCAGATGATTGTCACGCCGACGAGGGCGAGTTCGGCCCGGGTTCTCATGAGTAGGAGAGGAGGGCGGCGGAGGCGAGGAGGACGCGTTTCAGGCCCAGGTCGCGGCCGGCGGGCGAGTACCACTCGGCGGGGGTGTGGGCTCCGCCGCCTTGGCCCCCGGCACCGATGGAGACGGCGGGGATGCCGAGCGAGAGGGGGATGTTGGCGTCGGTCGAGGCGCAGTCGAGGCGGGAGCGGATGCCGAAATGGGCGTCGACGGCGCGGATGCAGGAGAGCAGGGCGGAATCGGCGGGCAGGTAGGCGGCAGGGCGGCTGCCGATTTCGCGCACCTTGGAGGAGACCTTGTTGGTGCCGACGACGCGGGAGTTTTCGATATCCTCGGCGCGCCCGACGGCGGCGCGGAGCATGTCGGCGAGGGCTTCCATGCGCTGGTTGTCCTCGGAACGGATGTCGATCTTGGCGCGGGCTGTGGACGGGATGGCGTTGACGCTGGGACCGCCCTCGAGGATGCCGACGTTAACGGAGACGCGGGGGGAGGCCTTGGGGTCGACGGGCCGGGTGTCGATGAAGGAGGCGACAGCGCGGCTGAGGGCGTGGGCCGGGTTGCCGATGCCGAAATCGCTCCAGCTGTGGCCACCGGTGCCGGAAAAGACGACCTCGTAGCGGCGGCTGCCGAGCGCCTGGCAGGTGATGTGGTTGGTGGAGGCGCCGTCGAGGACGAGGAAGGAGCCGATCCGATCCACGAGGCCGGGCTGAGAGCAGAGGTGGCGCATGCCGCGGAGGTTGCCTTCACCCTCCTCGCCGACGTTGGCGACAAGGAGGAGGCGGTCCCACTCGAAATCGGAGCGCGGGGCGGAGGCGACGGCTTTGGCGATGGCGAGGAGGGCTGCGAGGCCGGCACCGTTGTCGCAGACGCCGGGGCCGCGGAAGTCGCCGGCGGGGTCGACGGAGATGTCGTCTTTGGAGCGGGGGCTGAGGACGGTGTCGAGGTGGGCGGTGAGGGCGACGAGGGGGCCCGCGGAGCTTTGGCTGAAGCTGGGGACGAGGGAGGCGAGGACGTTGCCGGCTCGGTCGATGGCGGTGTGCCAGCCGAGGCTGCGGAAGGTGGAGGAGAACCACTCGGCGCGCTCCTGCTCCATGAAGGTGGGCGCGGGGACGCGGCAGAGTTGCAGGTGGATGTCGTTGACCCACTGCTTTTCGCGCGTGAACCACTGGAGCGCCTCGCGGACGCCGGGGGTTTCGGCGAGGGTGCCGATTCCGGTGGACGCTGAGGTTGGATTGGCCGTCACCTTATTAGTGTAGTGGCGAGGGGGCAATGCGTGGAGAGCTTGCACGGACACTCCCGCGGGGTTGCCGCGAGACAGCCTCTAGCGTCCGCGTTCTTTCAACGTCGCCGGAGAAGCTGTGTCTCCAAGTCCAACACCCGTATGGCGATCGCGGGTTGAATCGCGATGACCTGGATTGTGGCGACCACCAAAGGGCCCGTCGTTCACACTGCCCCGCCCGATTGCTCGACGAGGAGGCGGACGGCGGCGGCGACGTTCGGCTTCCAATCGCCGTCTCGGAATTCGTCGACGGTGATGCGGATGGGGAAGACTTCGTCGTGGACGGTGATCCAGATCATGTAGTCCTCTGAGTAGTCGTCCTTGAGGGTTTCGATCTCGGAGGCTTCGGGGAGGAGGGCGGCGAGTTCGGCGTCGATTTCAGAGCATTCGGGTGTGCGGATTTGTCCCATGGGCGGCCTTTGGATTTAGTTTCGCAGGCGGGGACCGACGCGTACAATCAAAGAGGAGTCCAATGGGAATCGCATCCGACAGCGCTCGAACAGGGCGCTTCCATCTCTGCCCGACGCAGGTACCAATTCCGTACAGGCTGCCTTGCCTTTCTGCGGAGTGCGACGTGGCAGCGAAGATGTTCGCAAATGGTAGGAAGGCCTCGCAGTGATGACAGTACGGCCGCTGGCCCCGACCACTTCAGCCCACCTCATATTATTCGCGCAGTCGCAGCATTGGCTGTGATGATTGGACACCTGCGTGGCCTGTTCTTTGTCGAATTCGGAGCTTCCGGCAGTCACAGCCCCGTCGTATCGCTCTTGTACGCGCTGACCGGTCTTGGACACCAGTCCGTCATCATATTCTTCGTACTCAGTGGGTTCTTTGTGGCCGGAAGCGCGATCCGTCGGCTCCCGGATTGGTCTTGGACCCACTATCTGGGCAACCGTGTGACCAGACTCTACCTAGTCCTGCTCCCGGCACTCTTGTTGACAGCCGCGGCAGACCAGATTTCCCTTCGCTTGCCGCTAGGCCCGCAGTATTTCGAGCACCCGATCCCTCACTTCAATGCCCCGCCGATCACGGCAGCGATCTCCGCAAAAGCGTTCCTAGCCAACGCAGTGTTCCTGCAGACCATCGTGGCACCGCCCTTTGGCTCGAACTTCCCTCTCTGGAGCCTGGCCAACGAATTCTGGTACTACCTTCTGTTTCCCTTGGCGACCTTGGCCGTCTTTCGCGGAACACCGCAACGACGGATCTTCTGCGCATGCGCCGCACTGGGCATCGCAGTTGCGCTTCCGTGGGAGATCATGGTTTACTTCCCAATCTGGCTCATGGGCGCAGCGCTTTCCGTGTTTCCAGCACCGCGCTTGGGGCCGGGTGTCCTGATGGCCCTCAGGGTCTCGCTCCTGGCCGTGTTCGCTGGAACCCTCCTTCTATCACGCACAGGCAGGCTGTCATCGGTCCCAGGTGACTACTGCATTGCCATCGCATTTTCGCTCTGGATGCTCAGCCTGATCGCTACTTCGACCAGTGTCGGGACCGACTCTGTCGGCAGGACCTATAAACTCGTCGCCGCGACCGTTGCGGGCTGCTCCTACAGCCTTTACGCAACCCACATGCCGCTGTTGTTGCTGGCACGCAGCGCCTATACAAACCCACCGGTCCTACCGAGTCTGACGAATTGTGGTTTCGCAATCGTACTCGGCAGCGCTGTCTCGTTTGGCGCGTTCCTATTCTCCCGGGTCACGGAGGCCCGGACCGACGTGGTTAGAAACTCAATCTTCCGATCATTGGGAGTCTAGTAGCGGCATCAATCGCAACGCCCTTCCGCAAACCACCGTCAGTTGGCCGTGTGAACGAGCGATCAGCGCAAGATGCTTGCAACCAAGGCCTTGGTTTTCGTTCTCCGTTGGATCAAAGGTCCCGACCACCGTTGGAGGTTCAAGGGTTGAACACTACAAACATCGCGAGTGGGACTGGTGGTCCATACCTCAGGACGCCGTCCGATTACCGACTCCGGAAGACCACGTCGGCCAACAGAATCAATGCTTTGCCGACGATTCGACCGATTCGGCATGATATCATAGGCATTCAGCTTGAGACCGCTATCCCCACCCGCGCGCTCGCTGCACCTACATCTATGAGGCTCACCTTAACCAAGACAGACGAAGCACCGGCGCTCGCGACATACGCGCTGCTGCCCATCCTGCGGGCGTACTTCAAGGGGACGGGAGTGGAGATCGAGACGGCCGATATCTCGCTCGCCGGCCGCATTGTCGCCAACTTCCCGGACCGTCTTCGTGACGACCAGAAGATCCCCGACGAGTTGACCCGCCTGGGGAACCTCGCGAAGACCCCGGACGCGAACATCATCAAGCTGCCCAACATCAGCGCCTCGGTTCCGCAACTTCGGGAAGCGATCGCGGAACTGCAGGCAAAGGGCTACGACATACCCGACTATCCCGAGACTCCCTCCACGGATGAAGATCGTGCCGTGCAGGCACGCTATGCGGTGGTACTGGGCTCGGCGGTGAACCCTGTGTTGCGCGAAGGCAATTCGGATCGGCGCGCGTCGGCGTCGGTGAAGGCGTTCGCGCAGAAGCATCCGCACAGGGGAATGAAGCCGTGGCCAAAATCCGGTCCAGAGGGGGCCGTGTCGGTAACGCGTGTCGCCCACATGGGTGGCAAGGACTTCTACGGCAGCGAGAAATCCATCACGGTGGGCGCGGCAACCGATGTGCGCATCGAATTCGTGGACCCCGCCGGCGCGGTGAAGGTTCTGAAGGAAAGAGTACGGCTGCTTCAGGGCGAGGTACTCGACTGCGCGGCGATGAATGTGGCGGCCCTGCGGGAATTCTATGCCGAGCAGATCGCCGCAGCCAAAGCGGACAACGCGCTGTTGTCGTTGCATCTGAAGTGCACCATGATGAAGATCTCCGATCCGATCATGTTCGGGCACTGCGTGTCTGTGTATTTCGCCCCGGCCCTCGAAAAGCATGCCGACGCAATCCAAAAGATCGGGGCCAACATCAACAACGGGATGGCCGAAGTGCTCCGCAAACTGGAGCAGCTTCCGGCCGGCCAGAAGGCCGAGATCGAGGCCGATATCGCAGCCTGCTACACCAGTGGTCCCGGCTTGGCGATGGTCGATTCGCGGGCAGGCAAGACCAACCTGCACGTCAACAGCGACGTGATCGTCGACGCGTCCATGCCGGTAATCGTCCGCGACGGCGGCAAGATGTGGGACAAGAACGACGCGCTCCAGGACACGGTCGCGATGATTCCCGACCGCTGCTACGCCACGATTTACCAGGCTGTGATCGAGGATTGCAAGGAGCACGGACAGTTCGATCCCGCGACCATGGGCAGCGTGTCCAACGTAGGCCTCATGGCGCAGAAGGCCGAAGAGTACGGTTCGCACGACAAGACGTTTACCGCCCTAGGCAATGGCACGATCCGTATTGTGGATGGCGGCGGCAATACCCTGCTGGCCCAGAACGTCGAGCGTGGTGACATCTTCCGCGCCTGCCAGACGAAGGACGAGGCCATCCGCGACTGGGTGAAACTGGCCGTGACGCGCGCGCGGGCATCCGGCACGCCCGCAGTGTTCTGGCTCGACCCGGACCGTGCCCACGACGCTCAGATCATTCTGAAGGTGAACGCCTACCTGCCCGAACACGACCTCTCGGGCCTCGAAATCAGCATCCTAAAGCCGGTCGACGCGATGAAGTTTTCGCTCTCCCGGATTCGCCGCGGCGAGGACACAATCTCCGTCACGGGGAACGTGCTTCGCGACTATCTCACCGACCTGTTCCCGATTCTCGAACTGGGGACAAGCGCCCGCATGCTCTCCATCGTGCCGCTGCTCCAAGGTGGTGCCATGCTGGAAACCGGTGCCGGCGGTTCGGCACCCAAACACGTGCAGCAGTTTGTGAAAGAAGGCCATTTGCGCTGGGACTCGCTCGGGGAGTACTGCGCGGTGGTGCCGTCGCTCGAACTGATGGCGGCAAAGAGCGGCAACCTGCGTGCGACCCTCCTGTCAAAAACGCTGGACCAGGCCATCGGCCAATACCTTGAGGACTCCCGCTACCCCTCTGCGAAGGTGAACGAGATCGACAACCGCGGTTCCACGTACTACCTCGCGCTGGCGTGGGCAAAAGCTCTCGCCGCCCAGAACGAGGACGGGGACTTGAAGCAACGCTTCACTCCGGTAGCCGCCGCATTGGCGGAGGCCGAGGGCAGCATCACGCAGGAGTTGTTGGCTGCCCAGGGCAAACCGGTGGACATCGGGGGGTACTATTTCCCGGATGAAGCGAAGTGCTTCGCGGCGATGCGGCCCAGCGCGACACTGAACGCGATCATAGACGGGATGTGATGTGCCGAGCCTCGCGCGTTACGCGCGAGGCTCGGTATGAACTGCTCTAGCGCGGCGTGTTCTGTGAAATCCGCATTGCCTCGCGAACCTTGTCAACCAGTTCTTGTTCCGAAAACGGCTTCATGATCTTCAGCGCCGCTGGGGTACCTCCTTCGATATCGCCGAACGCGCCCGACATGAGTACAACGGCCAGGCCCGGACGGGTGGTCCGCGCGCGTTCCGCGAGTTCAAGTCCGCTCATGCCGGACATCTTGACGTCCGTAAGCAAGACGTCGAGAGGACCGGCGGCGGTCCTCGAAATCTCCAGCGCCTCCAGCCCGGATCCGGCAGTGAGAACGCCGTAGCCGCCGTCCTCGAGCATGGAAGCTACGAGCTCGCGGACATCTGCGCGGTCTTCCACCACCAGTACGGTCCCCAAAAAAGCCTCGGGAGGGGGCGGCTCTTCCCAATAGGTGGACCCGGAGTCTGCGGCAAGGGGGGATGCATCCACTTGCGGCAGTGTGATCTCGAAACTTGCTCCGCTCGGATAGCCATTGCGGACGGCAATGTTTCCTCCGACCCGCTGGACGATTCCCGCGACCGTGAACAATCCGAGCCCCGTACCCTCGTTGGCCTTCGTGGTGAAGAAGGGATCGAAGATGTTGGGCAGGATGTCCGGCGGGATGCCGGTCCCGGTGTCCGTGATCGCAAGGCAGACGTTATTTCCGTTGCCCTTGGAAGTGCGGATGAAGAGCGCGCCACCGTTGGGCATGGCGTCGCGCGCATTCGCGGTCAGGTTCATGATCACCTGGAGGAACTGTCCGGAATCGCCCAGCACCGGGCCGAGGCCGCCATCGAGGTCGGTGGTGATGTGCACATCGGGTCCGGCGAGCCGCTGCAGCATCGGGAGGCATTCGTGGACGAGTATGTTCAAATCGACCGGGGAGTCGGGCGATTTCTGTCCGCGGCTGAGCGTCAGGAGCTGGCGGGTGAGTTCGGTGGCCCTTTTGCTGGCGTTTTGGATTTGAGTGAGCATCACCGGGGCGCGGCCTTCGGAGGGCAGCGTATTGCGCATCAGTCCGCAATACCCGTTGATCACAGTGAGCAAGTTGTTGAAATCGTGGGCGATGCCGGCGGCAAGGCGGCCGACGCTTTCCATTTTCCGCGCTTCCGCCAACTGGGTCTCCAAGGCGGAGCGCTCGCGTTCGGATTGCCGACGGGCGGTGACGTCGCGGAATAGGCCAAACACCAAGGGTTTCCCGTCCGCGGACGCGAAAGGTGTCCGGATGGCCTCTGCGACGAGTTCCACGCCGTCCGAGCGGCTTAGTTGGACGTCGATTCGGCACGGCACCTCGACAGGTGCGTCCGGGAGGCCAAGCGTGGCGGCCGCAATGCCCTGCAATTGCTCCGTGGATTTGCCGCACATCTCCGCGAAGGCGGAATTGACCCGCAGGATCCTGTTTTCCCCATCGGTGAGCAGCATGCCGTCGACGGAGTTCTTCCAGACCAGGGAAAGCTCTTCCTGGGACTGCTGAAGCGCTTTGGAAGTGGCCTCCAGCTGCTCCACCTTGCGCTCGAGCTTGTTGACAAGGCGCTGGTTGTAGACGCGGAAATAGTCGTCGCCGTCGGTGGGCGCAGGCTTGGGCACTGTTGCGCGATCGCCTTCGAGGTGCACCGCCTGGAGGATTTCCAGGAGCTCGTCGGGCTCCTTGGGCTTCACCACGAAGCGCGCGGCACCGAGGGCGAGGCCGAATTGCTCGTCCTGGCGCGACGTGTAGGTGGCCGTGTACATGATGAAGGGGATGTGCCGGAAGCGCTCGTCGTTCTTGATTTGCCGGCAGAATTGGAACCCGTCCATCTCCGGCATGAGGATGTCGGAGATGACGATATCGAACTCGTCTCCTTGCTCGAGGGCGCGCAGTCCCTCGACACCGCTGCGGGCGTTGACGACCTGGTGTCCGTGGCCTTGGAAGAGCGTCTCCAGGAAATACAGATTGTCCGGATTGTCGTCCACATTGAGGATTCTCATGCGTCGGTGGCCTTTCCAAGCAGTTCCAAAACGGTGGTTGCGAAGGTGTCGGGATCGACAGGCTTTTCGATGTAGCCCGCGAAGCCGCGGTCGAGGGCCTTGGTGCGGTCGCCGGGCATGGCAAAGGAGCTGACGCCGATCAGTGGGATGAGCACGAGGTCGGGGTCCTCCTTGAGTCGCAGCCCGACTTCGTAGCCGTCCATGCCCGGCATCTGGATGTCGAGCAGAATGACGTCGGGCCTTTCGGATTTCGCCAGCTCGAGCCCGGACGCCCCGTCCACCGCCGCCAACACGGTGAAGCCCGCGTGCTGCAGCAGGAGTGTAAACAGGTAACGGTTGTTTTCGTTGTCTTCAACCAGCAGTGCTTTCTTCATGCGACTCCCCGTCGGGATGTTTGAAACGATGTGGTGGAATCGTTGATTCTGTTGCTGGCGGGTTGCAGGGGAATCCAGTAGGAGAACGTGCTTCCCCGGCCATGTTCGCTTTCCACCGAGATGGCCCCATCCATAAGTTCCAGCAGCTTGCGGCACAGGTAGAGGCCAAGTCCGGTGCCCTCGTAGTTGCGCCGGGCCGAGCCGTCGACCTGACGGAAGGCTTCGAAGAGCATGCCGATGTGTTCCGCGCGGATTCCAATTCCGGTGTCCCGCACCGTGACCTGCAGTCGATCATTTTTTGCAGCGGCAACGACCAGGATGCGGCCCTTCTCGGTAAACTTGACCGCGTTGTTGACAAGGTTGATCAGCACTTGCAGACAGCGCTTGCGGTCTCCGACCATGTCGAGGGGCGGATCTTTCATTTCCACGTCGATTCGCAGACCCTTTTGTGCGGCCAGAGGCATTAGGCTATGGACCGCCTCGGTGACGACGGCACCGAAATCGAAGGTTTCATAGTGCAGGTCGGCGCGGCCAGCCTCGATGCGCGAGACGTCCAGCAGGTCGTTGATCAAGGCTAACAGGTGCCGCGATGAACTGCGGATGATATCGAGTTGTTTCTGCTGCTCGGCGTTGACGGGGCCGGCCAGGCCTTGGCGCAGCAAGCCGGAGAAGCCGATGATGGAGTTGAGGGGCGTCCGCAGTTCGTGGCTCATGCTGGCGAGGAATTGGGATTTGAGCCGGTCCAGTTCCTTGAGTCGTTCGTTGGCGGCGGAGAGCTCCGCGGTTCGCGACACAACCCGGTGTTCCAACTCCGAATAGGCATCCTGAAGGGCCTTTTCGGCACGCTTGCGCTCGGTGATGTCCTCCACGAAACCTTCGAGATAGGCGATCTCCCCGGATTGGCGCCGTTCGGCCCGCATGTACAGGTTGGCGATGAATTCGTGTCCGGCCCGGTGCCGGTAGCAGACTTCGTGTTGTCCGAAACTGGGCGAACCGGCGCTGCTCGTCCGTTCGATTGCGGTGCGGACGATTTCCAGCCGCTCGGTCGGATTGACGAACACTTGGTTGCCAATGTCCGCCAGCGCCGCGACCATTTGTTCGGGCGAATGGTATCCGAATATTTGGGCCATTTTGGGATTGGCGCTGAGCAGGCGCCCGTCGGGACTGGATCGCAGGATGCCGACGGGGGCCGCCTCCACGATCGTCCGGAATTTCTGCTCCGAGACCCGCAACGCCTCTTCGGCCTCGCGGCGTCCGGTCATGTCGACTACGAGGGAGAATCCTACACTGGTCGCCCCCTCGACCTTCGGCAGCACAGAGTTGTTCCATTCACAATGTACGACCGTGCCGTCCTTCCGGATGTTGCGGTTGACGCCCAGTGCGTGGCGGCCCCCGTCCATCTCGCGTTGGGCGCGGCGGACGGAATCCCAATCTTCCGGGTGGACCAAGCCGAGTTCCTCCACGGTCCGCCCGATCGCCTCCTCGGCGGACCATCCGAAAAGCTGTTGGGCACCGCCGAGCCAATTCGCGATTGTGTGGTCCGGGGTCCACTCGATCACGGCCATGGGGGAGTTTCTCAGCAGGGTGCCGAGTCTCAGCGCGGTTTCGAAGAGCTTTTGCTCCACCCTGCGCCGCTCGGTGACATCCCTGCCGGTGGACTGGACGCCAATTTGCCGTCCCGAGTCGTCCAATATCGGGCCCCAACTGGCCGAGAACCAGCGGGAGCCCGGTCCTGCGCCCTCTTGTTCGGCGATCCGGTACTCCTCGTCCCGCACCGATTGGCCTCCGAAGGACTCTTCCCACCGCTTGGATATGTTAAGGCGGCTTTCCGGGTGGACCCAGTCAAACAGTTCCTCGGGGCTCGGCACTTGCCCCGCGAGGCGCTCTCCCGCACCGGCGGAGAGGACCTCGAAGGCCGGATTGGCGTAGGTCAGGCGACGATCCATGTCGAAGGTGACCAGGGTCTCCTGCAGGTTGTCGGCCATCAGCCGGAGGTTCTGTTCGGCGGCTTGAAGTGCTTTCTCGGCTTGGCGCGTCCGGTTTCGTTCGCGCCGAATGCGTACGGCCTGGGAGACGGCAACGAGAATGAGAAGGCCGAACAGGCCGATGGTCTCGATCAATTGCCGTTCGCGGCGACGGGAATCCAGCACCTCGCCGATCGAGCGGACTGCGGAGGCCATGTACCCCCACTGCCCGGCGATCGGTCCGACCAGTCGCCTGCCGGTGTCCGAAGCAATTTCATCGCGCAGGGCATCGGCCACTTCAGCGGCCTCGAACGTGGCGCCGATCCCGAAGCGCGAGATTTCCTCGGGCATGGCAATCCATCGCAGTGGCACGGCGCACGGACGGTGGTCCAGCGCCATGGCAATCGCGGAGAACTCGTTCATATAGGCGCCGTCCACAGTGCCGTCGCACACGTGTTGGATCATGTCCGGCCGGAGGGCCATTCCCTGGACGTTGACGCCGGACATCGCCTTCCGGAGGGGCGGACCGTCCAGTGCCAGGCTCGAAGTTGCCACGGTCTTGCCGGCGAGGTCGGTCGGCTTCCAGAAGGGGCTGTCGGCGCGGACGAGGACGCAGTGGTCGGCCTCAAGGATGGGATCGCTGAGATGGAAGACTTGGCGGCGTGCGGGGGTCGAGGTGACTACGGGCCACAGATCGACGGAGCCGTCGGTCAGGGGGCCGTCGGGCTCGACCGGTTTGAAGATCCATTTCAATTGGATACCCCTGCGCTTGGCCGCTTCCCGGACCAACTCGACCGCGAGGCCGGTCGGGGTGTCGCCGCTGCCCGCTACCTCGAGCGGGGGCAATTCTGCCCAGCCGATCCTATAGATGCGGGAAGGGTTGACTCGGGGGCGGGCCAGCCAGATCGCGCCGATGGCGACGACGAGCACCACGGCAAGGGCCGTGGTCAGCGTCGCCGAGGGCGAGGCGCGTCGTGGCTGCGTGGTGCTGGTCAATGGCCGCTATTTTACCACCATTTCAAGCGATGCCGTAGGTTATTTTCGCCGGTATTAGCTGTCGATTCCCATCTGCGTTAAGCGATAGCGAAGGGCATTTCGTGTCAATCCCAACAACCTGGCGGCGTGGCTCTTGTTGCCGTCTGCCTTTTTCAAGGCATTCTTAATGAGTTCCTGTTCGAAGGTGTCGAGGCTCATGCCTTCCGGCAGGGCCAGTTCGCCGGGAACGTGACGGGGGCGGAGGTTCATGTCCAGACGGATGTCGCCCGCGTCGAGGCAGTCGCCGAGGGCCATCACGATACTCCGCTCGATCACGTTCTCGAGTTCCCGGACGTTGCCGGGCCAGTGGTAGGAGAGGAGCTTGTCGATTGCGGCGGGCGTGATGCCGTGGATGCGGCCGCCAGTCTCCGGGGATAGTTTTTCCACGAAATGTTCGGCGAGGAAAGGGATGTCCTCCGGGCGCTGGCGCAGCGGGGGGATCTCGATTGGCACCACGTTGAGCCGGTAGTAGAGGTCTTCGCGGAAGGTGCCGTCCTCCAGGGCGGCCCGCAGATCCTTGTTGGTGGCGGCGATCACCCGGACGTCGATATGCAGGGTCTTGTTGCTGCCCAACCGTTCGATTTCGCGTTCCTGCAGGACTCGCAGGAGTTTCACCTGGATGGAGGCCGGCACGTCGCCGATTTCGTCCAGCATCACGGTGCCGGTGTCGGCCTGCTCGAACTTGCCCGGTTTGGCGATGTTGGCTCCCGTGAAGGCACCGCGCTCATAGCCGAACAACTCGCTTTCCATGAGGTTTTCGGGCAGGGCGGTGCAGTTGATCTTGACGAACGGACGATCCTTGCGCGGCGAGTGGAAGTGGATGGCGCGGGCGATCAAATCCTTGCCGACGCCGCTCTCGCCGGCCAGCAAGACGGTGGCACGGGAGGGGGCGACGCGCAGGATTGTGCCGAAAATCTGCTGCATGGCGTGGCTGCGCCCGACGATGTTGTCCCACTGGTAGCGGTGGCCCAGTTCTTCCTTGAGTCGGCGGTTTTCGTCGCGTAGGTTGCGGACTTCGAGCGCTTTGTGGACGACGGTAGTGAGGTGTTCGAGGGAAAACGGCTTCAGCAGAAAGTCTGCGGCACCGGCCTTCATGGCTTCGACGGCGTTTTCGACGGTCCCGAACGCCGTCATCATAATCACTGGAACGGTGGCGTCGCTGCGGCGGATCAGGTGCAGCATTTCGAGGCCGTTCATGCCGGGGAGTTTGAAATCGGTAAGGATGAGGTCGGCGCGGTCGATGAGCGGGAGCGCGGCCTCGGCGGTGGCGGCCTTGACGGGCTCGTAACCGGCGTCGAGCAGCTGCAACTCGATGATGCGGCGGAGTTTGTCCTCGTCCTCGACGATTAGGATTCGTTTTTTCATTTAGGCTGTCTTGGCTGGAGAAAGGGGTAGGCGGACGCGGAACGTGCTGCCTTTGCCTTGTTCGCTCTCAACCGAAATCTTACCGCCGTGGCCGTCGACGATTTTGGCGACGATAGCGAGTCCGAGTCCGACACCGGTCTGTTTCGTGGTCACAAAGGGATTGAAGATCGTTTCGAGCTTTTCGGGGGGGATGCCGGACCCGCGGTCGATGACGGCGATTTCCGCTTGGTCCTCGACGAGCCGGGTGGCCACGGTAATGGGCGCGCCCTCGGCGGACGCCTGTTGGGCGTTGCTGAGGAGGTTGAGCAGGACCTGTTCCATAAGGGCGGGGTCGATCTCCAGCGGCGGCACGTCGGGCGAGAAACTGCGGATGATCTCGAGGCGCGCGTGTTTGGCGGCGCGGTCGATGGTCCGGGTGATGTCGGTCGTTTCGCGGCGTGGTTCGAGCGGGCGGGCGAAATCGAGGAACCGGGTGACGAGGGAATTGGTGCGGTCCACCTCTTCGCAGATGATTTGGGCGAGTTCGCGGGCGACGTCGGCATCTCGTGCGCGGGAGAGGAGTTCGGCGGAACCGCGGATCGAGCCGAGGGGATTGCGGAGTTCGTGCGCCAGACCAGCGGAGAGCTGACCTAGCGCGGCGAGGCGTTCTGAGCGGCGAACGGCGGCCTCGGCTTCGCGGAGGTGTCGATTGGCCTCCGCCAACTGTTCCGCCGCGGCCTTGTGGCGGGCCGATTCCAGCCGGATCGCTTCGCCCAGATAGTTCACCAGCACGGCCGCAACGGCCAGCAGGATGCCCCGGACTGCCAGCACATGCATCTGCTCCTTCTCGATAAACCATTGATTCCAATCGATGAAAAGGAGGAAGACCAGGTATGTGCCGACGGCAAGCACGGAGCTCAGGACCGTGCCGACCACGCCCAGGTAGGTGGCCGCCGAAACGACGGGGACCAGGAGCAGCAGGTAGTAGAGGGTGTTGACGCCGTCTGTGATCCAGAAAAGACAAAACAACGCCACCAGTTGCAGCGCCGTGACGGTGAGACGGCCGGGGAGGGTGGAAAGCGTCTCCGTTTTGCGGTCGACGAGTAGGAGCGCAGCCAAAATGCCAATCAGGACCTGCTCTTGCAGGTCGTGGGCGAGGAAGACCAACGCCGCAAACAGCACGGCGAGGATGCCGTCCTGGATGCGCAGCTTTTGCACTTGGATCAAGTGGTCAGCACCTTCCCGGGGTTCAGGATGCCCTTCGGATCCAACGCGCGTTTCATCGTGCGCATCAATTCCAACTCCGCCGGAGTGCGGCACAGCGCCAGATAGCCGCGTTTCTCCAGTCCAATGCCATGCTCCGCCGATATCGACCCCTTCCGGACCCCGATCCCCGCGTAGACGATCTCCTCGACGCGGTGCCTCGATTCGTGGTCACCACTTCCGACGTGGATGTTCAGATGCAGGTTGCCGTCGCCCATGTGGCCGAAGACGAAACAAACGTGGTTCGGCCATTCGGCCGACAGCCGGGCGCGTACTTCCGATACGTATGACTCCATGGTCGGAATCGGCATGCTGACGTCGAAGCCGAACCAGGGGCGGTATTGGTGGAATTGGTCGACATCGTCGCGGATGGCCCAGATGGCCTTGCGCTCGGTGGCAGTGAGGGCGACGACGCAGTCCTCGATGAGGCCGGAGTCGGCGATGCGTTCGAGGGCGTCCTCGAAGCGGGCTTGGTCGGCATCTTGATCGGAGCCGAGGGCGTCGACGATGGCGTAGTAAGGATAGGTCTGGGGCAGGGGAGGGGACTGGCGGGCGGGGGGCGTGGTCACGAGTCGGTAGAACTCGTTCCACATGACCTCGAATGCCGAAAGGGTGCCGCCGAGCGCCCCTCCCAGTTCGCGGAGGACCTTGGGGAGGGCGGAAAATTCCCGAACGGCGATTACGGCGGTGCATTGGCTGCGGGGCATCGGCTGCAGGCGGAGGATGGCACGCGTGACGATGCCGAGTGTTCCCTCCGATCCGATGAAGAGCTGCTTCAGGTCGTAGCCGGAATTGTTTTTGACGATGGGGTACATCGAGGAGATTACGGTCCCGTCGGCAAGCACCGCCTCCAGGCCGAGCACCAGGTTTCGCGTCATGCCGTAGCGGATGACGCGGTTGCCGCCCGCGTTGGTTGAAATCAGGCCGCCGATGGTGGCGGAACCGCGGGCACCGAGATCGAGTGCGAAGAGGAGTCCGGCGGCCTCGGCACGCTGCTGAATCGTCTGCAGGGCGACTCCGGCTTCGACGGTCACGGTGAGCGCGGCCTGGTCGACTTCGTCCATCGTCGTCATGCGCTCCAGCGAGAGGGCGATTTCGGCGTGGGTGGTGCGGGTACCTTCCACAAGGCCGGTCATGCCGCCGTGCGCGACGACGGTCTGGCCGGCGGCGTGGCAGAGCTTGAGCACTTGGGAAACCTCGCCGGTGGTGCGGGGACGGACAATCGCCACCGCTTCCATGGGCTCGCGGGAGATCCAACCGGTCGAGCGCGCCGTGACGTCCTCCCCGGTGAGGAGGCCTTCGGGACCGACAACTTGGGCGATTTCGCGGAGCAGGGATTGTAGGGGCATCTCGACATGTCCAGCATAAACGACGGGGAACGGGATACTGGTAAGGTGTCGGGTACTCCTCCCCTTATTGACCTCCGCAACATCACAGTCATGCGCGGCGACAATGTCGCGCTCCATGATCTGACGCTATCGATCGGTGCCGGCGAGCACGTGGCGATCCTCGGGCCGAACGGCTGCGGGAAATCAACCTTGATCAAGACGATCACGCGGGAATGCTACCCGCTGTTGACGGACGGGGCCTCGGTTTCGATCCTGGGGCGCTCTGTCTGGAATGTGGTGGAATTGCGCAGCACCATGGGAATCGTGTCCAACGACCTGATGACGCAGTGCACCCGCGAGATCACGGGTTTCGAGATCGTGCTTTCGGGCTTCTTTTCGAGCATCGGGATTTGGCCGAACAACGAGGTCCATGAATGGATGTACGAGCGCGCCTACGAGGTGCTGGAGATGCTGGAGGCGGCGCACTTGGCGGAAAAGCCGGTGGACGAGATGTCGTCGGGCGAGGCGCGGCGGATGCTGATTGGCCGAGCGCTGGTGAACGATCCGAAGGCGCTGTTGCTGGACGAGCCTTCCACTAGCTTGGACCTGTTCGCCCAGCACGAACTGCGCGAGACGGTGCGGAGGCTGGCGCGGTCGGGGATAGGGATCGTGCTGGTGACGCACCATTTGTCGGACCTGATTCCCGAGATCGACCGAGTGATCATGATGCGGAAGGGCCGGGTGCTGCACGACGGTCCGAAGGCGGAGATGCTGACGGAGGCGCGCCTGGGCGAGCTTTTCGGTATTCCTGTTGAACTGGCGCAGCGCGACGGATACTATCACTGTTGGTAGATATGTCGACACATCGTTCTCCACAGGCGCGCTGGCCGGCGATTCTCGCCGCATTGGCGATTTCCGGACTCTATTACGCTTTGCCGGCGCACCTTACGCTCGGACCGGGGTGGTGGTTGTTCGCCATCACGGCCGGGTTGCTGGTTCCGACGTCGCTCACCCACCAAATGGGCCGGGTGCGCTTGAACGAGGTCTTCGGCTACGCGCTGCTGGTGGTGATCACGGCGGGGTTGGTGTCGTCGCTCTCGCTCCTGGTGATGCGCCTGCCGACCCACAAGGATGCGCCGGTGGAGTTGCTGAAGGCGGCGGCGGCGTTGTGGGCGAGCAATGTGCTGCTGTTCGCGTCGTGGTACTGGCGGCTGGACGGTGGCGGGCCGAATGAGCGGGACAGGCAGGGGGCGCACGTCGATGGCGCGTTCCTGTTTCCGCAGATGTTGATGGACGACGAGTTGAAGAAGAAGACCGGGGAGGAGCACTGGAGTCCGGGGTTTGTGGACTATTTGTTCCTTGCGTTCAACACGAGTACCGCGTTTTCGCCGACGGATGTGCCCGTGTTGACGCGTTGGGCGAAGGTGTTGATGATGGTGCAGTCGATTATTTCGTTGACGGCGGTGGCGTTGTTGGCGGCTCGGGCGGTTAATATTCTGTAGGGCCTGCGTTAGGGAGTGGTTCAAACGAGTACGTGGGGCCGGGCGCGCCATGCTTCGAGGAACTGGCGCGGAGTCACGATTCGCGTGGTCTTCCAAGTTGGTGGAGAATGCCGGGTGTTGCCGGTTACCAGACCCGAACTTGGCTATCCACGCGCCGCGTATGGGAACGCCGCTTTCAGCGTCCCGCCCTCTGGAATCTCGCGCCACTGCGCGAACAACTGTCCCCGGACCTTCCGGATCGCAATCAGTTCTTCTTCCGCCAGCTGCCTCGGCGCTGGGCGACCCGAATTGGTCGCGTTCGTGGCCGCTGTCTCGTTGAACTCCTGGTTGCTGAAAAGATACCCGCAGGCCCGCTCGGTGTCGAGAACGCCGACTATGAATTCGACTTCAATGGCCCCCGGTGGCAGCGCCCCGCGCGATCTCTTGCCGCTGGTGTCCTCGATGTCCCAGCCTTGGGAAATTAGCCCGTAGAAGCCATCCCGGAATCCGCAGACCGATTCCACGGTCAGATGCGTCAGGTCGTGCAAGGCGAAATACGCCCCGTGCTTCTTCTGCTTCTGCCACCGTGACCGACCCGTCCGGGCGCGTGCAGTGCAGAAATCCGCTGCCGTCGGGAGTCTTCCGGATTTCCACTTGGAGGGCCATATTCCGTCCATTTTGCCACAAGCTGACAGGGCGTCGTAATCGGGACTTGCCGATGACGCGCCGCACTTGGGGAGATCCGCCGGGATCAGGTCCTGTCCGCCGTTTTGGCCCGACCGCAGACTCACTTCAAGTCGAAAAGGAATCCCCGTGAGCAAGTCCCGAGGGGGGTAAATGTAGGGCGTAATCGTGGAGCTCTGGATCACCGCATTAAGAAGCGTTCGGGCCTCCGCCCGAAACGCTACGGTCTCCTTGCCCGCCTGAGGGTTGTGAAAATACGACTCGGTAGGCGGACTCTCGATAATGATCGCTCGTATAATTGGCGTCGATGGTGCCGCCGCTCCCCGGAGACCCTCGTCGACGAAAGCGTTTCATCGCCATAGAAAACTACCCATACGGCTTCCATCTTGGGTTTAATATCGAACGAAGGACTCGAATGCAACCTAGTTGCCAATTCCAGACGGAGCTTGAGCAATCTGGCGAAAAACGTCGGCGAGGGCCTTCATGAGATCCTGCGGGGAGCCATCGACAAGCGCTGGGTTTTAGGCTCGACTGAACGAGTCGGTCTATCTTGCCCGTCTTGAAGACAAGCGCGCGGCTGGCTATGCCCTTATCGAGCAGTTCTTTGAGAGCAGGCTCGGCGTCAGGCCAGTCAGTGGCGTCGGAAGCGCCGTCGGAAAGCCATATAACGATGCGCGGAACATCGGGCGGTTTTCTTCAAAAACTTTTCGATCACGCGAAGCGAGAGCCCATACTGCGTGCCATCGACGAGGGCCGGAGCAGTTCTTCGAGGATGGATATGAAGCCTGCATCGCCGCGGACGGGGCGTGTCTTCAGGAGAAGGCACTGGCCGATCACCTTCTGATACGCGTTGAGATCGCCGGTGGAAAAGACGCGGCAGGTGCGCGTCGGGCGTCGCGACAGGGATTGATATGGCCTGTGTTCTGACCACCAATCACGTTGTTCTCCCGCTCGATATCGAAAAGTCGGAACGGCCCCGAGGTTGCCCGGCACCATATCGGAGAGCAAGCGCGTCACGAGCACGATCGCATCTTGCGGATCGTTGTTTTTCATGCTGGCGGAAGTATCGTCGAGGACGACCACATCGGCGTCGATGCCCCCGCTCTGAAACCCGTTTGCGGAGGCTCGGCACGCCAGATCTCGCCAATCCATTCCTCATATCGCTGTTGTTCCATCTCGGCGTTGCGGTAGTGGTCCAGATCGATTCTGCTGCGCGACGAGAGTTCCCGCAAACGAAAGCGCACCGAAGCCATTGACATGATGAGCCGTGGCACCTTCATGAGATGTGTTTCGCTTTCCGGATCTGCCCAGAAAAACCAGGGTCGCCATCGATTCGATAGAGGAATCCCTCGAAATCCCCGTCGGCCTTGCCGTTACGCATTTCCCGCAACCGCTTTCGGTACGCCTCGATCAGTTCGTTCGCGTTGCCTTCGAGCAACTTCCGCGTTGTTACGCCAGCCATCGCGCGGTAAACATATGACGAGCAAAGCTGCAGGCCAGCTTCGGGGTCCGTATTCAGATAGCGATCAAGGGCTGCTAGGTTTGCGAATTCTGAATAGAACGGCAACGCGCGGCTGTCGAAGGCCTTGATTATAAGATTGATGGCAGGGGCAACCTGGTCTTCTGTGGCTATGGCTGCTCTCCAGTGCGCCGTTTCGTTCGAAAGCATTCCCAATTCGGTGCCGAGCGTAGCGGAATGCTTTGCTATTTTGGAGTCGACAGCTGTCACCCGATTTATGATGCTTTCGACGGCCTCGCAGCGAATCCCGACCATCGGTCGGAACTGGGTGCCATGGGCCAGTACAACTCCATGAAAAGAGAGTATCGGTCGAAACTCCAGGTTGTAGCCGTAGAACCTCTTGATAGACCTCGAGAGTGTGAATCCACGCTGATTCATAGGTGGAATAAGTCCTGACAACAACTCATCGGTGGCCTGTTTCTTTGTCATCCCAGTTGCTCCCTCTTGGAAGTCATTTTCTTCCGGCGGTCTGCTTGCTTTCGTAAGGATCGATGCGAACTTCTCCGTTGGCGTCCGGGCGAGAAACCTCGATCCGCGAGATCTCAATCTGACGTTCCCGATTGCGAGGTCCCATGCCTTCGCCTTTCACCCGTTACCTTGTCGCCCGATTTGATCGAATCGAAGACCTGCCTTTGGTTCTCGGTGTAGTTTGCCTTGTCGGAGGCTTTCGCCTCGACAAGGACGTACTTACCCGGATTCTCGCGGTCTTCGTAAATCAGATCGGCGCGGGATCTGACACCGTCACGAGATTCCAAGGTTACTTGGCGATTGACATTGCCCTCGCGGTCAGCGAGATAGTCCTCGGTCTTCTGTTCCCATTCCCTACCCTTGATCCGAGTTTCTTCGAGGATTTGAGCCTTTCCTCGCTCCTTCGCCTTTTCCTCCTCAGTCCGTCTGCGGTCGTCTTCGGTTTTGACTTCTTCTCGCGGATTGACTTTGTCTCGGTCTCGTTCTAGGCTTCCGCTGCTCTTCTCCAGCGACTTGCGGTCGCTTGCCGAATCGACTTTCGGATTCTCGGCGCGTCTGGCCCTCTCCGCCTCCGCCCGCTTTGGGTCGGCCTTCGGTTTCGCTTCCTCCTGGGCACGGAGCTGCGCGGTCGGCAGTTGCTGCCCCAGAAGCATCAGAAACACGGCAAAGAGGCCGGAGCGCCTTAGCATAGTTCTAAGCATTTCGAAGTGCCTCACATTCTGAATTCATTTCGGCACACAAGTTTCTCTACGGGTCCACCGTAACTCCGGTCGACACCGCTGCCGCATCACAGGTGGATTTTTGGCGAACGCAACGGGGAGTTACTCGTACGTTAGAGTGTGCGGCCCTGTCATACGCGTGGCTGGTTTGCCGCTCCCGAGTTATCAGAGATGAGCCGTCCCCGAAGCGCCACAGATATTCGAGTTTTCCGGGGCATTCATTCTTTTCTTGAGTGAACTGGAACGACACTTCACGCGGATGTTCGGCAGGATCGAAGCCTATTTTTCCGCTGATGGTCATGCCGCAGCTGCCGACCTCCAATTCCGAAATCTGCATTGCCGGTACCCCACCACGCTCGTCCCCAAAACACGACTTTGCCTTGCAAACCAAAACCTGTTCCTCGTCGAATTCTTTGGGTGCTCTGACCACGTTCCAGCGTTCGATCAAGGCGTTCAGGGCTTTTTCGATCTGCCACGCCTCGGAGGGTTCTGCCAGCGATCCATGCCGCATAATGGCAGCCAGCATGTAGTCCTGGCTGTACGGCGTGGCGTCAAGATCGACAATCAGAATTCCGAAATAACCGTGGGACGGAACCTTCACGTTCGTGAAATTGCAATCGTACTGGTTCTTGCAAATCGAATAGGGAACGCCGGCGAGGTTTACGTCCTGCCGGTGAATGCAGTACTGCCCCCCCCTGCCCGTCCACAATGCACAGCATCATATCGGGCGCTGGGTCGCCTATATTGGGCATGACGTGGCTGATAATTACAGGGATCTCCATATCCCACGTTTTGCCGTCAGGCCTCTGGTTGGGTGCCCGCACTTCGATTGAAACGGATTTCTCCCAGCCTGTGGGTGGCAGCACCTCCCCGATCGTTTTGTCCCAGCCGGGGGGTTGAGCGGTTGCTCCGGCGGCACCGATCAGACTGAATATTGCCAGGGACCCGATTCTGAAAGTCATCGTCTTCACTCCCGTTCCATCCCGCTGCCGTCGGGTCTCTTCTGATCTCCACTTGCAGCGCCATACCCGACCATTTTGCCACAAGCGTGCAAGGTGCTGTAAAATCGGGATTTGCCGATGACGCGCCGCACCGCCTGCTTGAGCCTGCTCGCAACGCCGCTCGCGCGGCTTGCGGCCCAGAACCGTCCGGACAGTTTTAAGGTCTATACCGACGCTCCCCGGCTCTTCCTCCGGCCCGCGCGCCTCCGCCTGCTGCGCCGCGAGAAGCAACGGCAATCCCTCCGCTGGGAGCAGTTCGAGGGCCTGTGGGCAGGCAACGCCCCCTTCGCCGAACTCGGCTGGACCGCAGCCCTGCACTATCAGATCAGCGAAGAAGCCGGGTCGGGCCGCAAAGCCATCTCTTGGGCGCTTGAGAACTCGTCCACTGACCTCCGCCAACTCGCGCTCATCGCCGATTGGTGCGCCCCGCTCCTCACAGCCGCGGAGAAGACCCGGCTCCATGCCAAGCTGCAACGGGGCATAGCCGGGCCCGCGCCGAAGACCGTAGCTGCCGCCCGCGACCGCGTCCTCGCCGCCATCGCGCTCTCCGAGGCCCAACCGGAGCTCGCCGAGAAGACCCTGACCGAGGTCTACGACAAGTTCTGGCTGTCCGACTTCATCCCCGGCCTCAGGTCCGCGAAGCTCAGGCTTCCGAACGCCGAGGCGGCTCCTCTGATGGAGCTCCTCCACGCCTTCCGCGACAACTTGAACTTCGACCTTCGCGACAGCTTCCCGGCCTGGTTCAAGGAGTATCCCTTGATCCACATCATGGCCCACTACCCGCCGCCTTTCCCGGCGGCCGAGAACGAGTACCGCATCCCAGCCGATTCGCTCATTGACAAGCGCGGCCCGGACTTGGAGAAAGCCGTCCTTTCGCGGGTGGCGGAACTGGCGATGGTGGCCTACGACACCAACGCCGCCGAGACCCAGCTCCTCCAGGGGTTCCTCATGAACGACCGGTTCCTGATGCGCGGCACCGCAGGTCTGCCGCACGAGCTGATGTGGGCCAACCCCTACCAGCCCGGCCTCAGCTACTACCACGTCCCGCTGGCGCAGCACGACCCCATCGGGGGGCAGCTCTTCGTCCGGTCTTCATGGGAGGACGATGCCACCTGGATCGGCTTCTTCGAGGGCCAACTCCAGTTGTTCTCGGATGGAAGCGTCACCCGGCTGGACCCGCGGCTTTCGCGCGAGCCGCTTGACATCGAGGAAGCGACCGTCTTCTTCGCCCGCGCCGCCAACAAGTTCACCGTGCCGACCCGCAAGGCCGAGGAGGCGACCGACGACGTCTTCCTCGTCGGCTTGGACGCCAACAAGCCGTATCACGTCGAGGTGGACGGCATGGAGATGGTCGAGGAGACCGCCGACCCCGGCGGCATCATCTTCCTTCCCGGTCTGCCGACAGGCGCCGTCGTGCGCATCAGCCTCGCCCCGGTTTCCGTTGGGGCGACCGGTTAATCTGGCTGTATGGGTTTTCTAACTCCGGTCAACGTAGCTAGCAGCCTGTTCTTCGAGACGCCGGTTGAGATTTTCTCCCGTGTGCACCGCGAACTCCGCCCCCGGACGGCGGTCCCGTTGATCGAGATCGAGTACAAGGCCTTCGCCAGCGCAGACAGCCGGATCCGACTGGAAGGCGGGCGACTGGAAGTCAAGATCACGGATCTGCTGTCAGGCGCGCCAGCCCCGGTCACCGAGTCGCTGGCCCAAATCCTGATCTCGAAGCTCTACCGGAAGCCGATTGAGAGGCAGTACGAGCACCGCTACCGGCTCTACCTGAACCGCAAGGATATGCGGAAGCAGATCAACCATGTCCGCCAGACCCGCGGTCGCAAGGTGCATTTGGGCAGCCAAGGGGCCGTGCACGATCTGGAGGTAGTCTTCGAGGATCTAAACGCCAAGCACTTCGGCGGCATGATGGCGAGGCCTGGACTGGGCTGGAGCCACGTCCGGTCGCGGACGAGGCTGGGGCATTTCGACCCCTCGCACCAGATGATCATGATCAGCCGCATCTTCGACGACCCTCGTGCGCCCAAGTTGGCGCTCGAGTACGTCATGTTCCACGAGATGCTGCACCTGCACTATCCGGTGGACCATTCGGGCACCAGGCGCTGCGTCCATACGCCGGAGTTCAAGGCGCACGAGAAGCAGTTTCCGCAGTTCGCGGAGGCCCAGGCTTTGCTGAAGAAGATGTGGTGACGGCCTAGCGCTTCTTGCCTGTGAACAGGGTCAGATTCACCGCGTCCGCCATCAGTTTGTAGCCGGGGTTGGCGGGGTGCAGGAAGTCCGGTGAGTCTGCCTCAGGACGGAAGCGCCTGGGGTCTTGGGCGTCGCGCGTAGCCTTGTCGAAGTCGATGACGCCATCGAAAGAGCCGGGTTTGCGGATCCAGTCGTTGACCGCCGTCCGCACGCTTTCGCCGTAATCGTTGTACACGTTGGATCCGCCGTAGGGCGTCAGCGTGCAGCCGAAGACCTGGATTCCGCGCTCGTGGGCCGCATTGATGATTTGCCGGTAGGCGGCGATCAGGGCCTCGGCGGTTATGGTCTTTGCCCCGTTGCGCGAGCCGCCGGTGATGTCGTTGATGCCTTCCAGAAGTGTGATCCATCGGATGCCGGGCTGCGAGAGCACGTCGTGTTCGAAACGGGCGAGGGCGCTGCCGTTGTCGCCGAGGACGCGGTTGCCGGAGATGCCCGCGTTCACCACCGAGACCCCGGCGGTCGCCTTGTTGGCCTGCAGGCGGGCGGCGAGGAGCGAGGGCCACGAACCGTTGGTGCCGTGCGTCGATTGGTCGCCGTCGGTGATGGAATCACCGAACGTGACGAGCGTGCCCGCGTTCGGCGGTGCCAGCACGTCGATGCCTGCCAGCCAGTAGTAGGATTCGCGCGTCTCGGCATCGGGGATCTCCGATTTGCCGGTGAAGTCGCCCTGTTTGGAGATGGAGGTGGTGTGGAGGCCGAACAGGTGGCTGGTGGGCGCGGCGGTGTCGCCGGGCAGGTAGAGGCTGACGGCCACATCGGACAGGGGCTTCAGGTCCATGGAGACCGGGTCGGTGACCAGCGTGGCTCCCGCGTAGAGTGTGGCGGTCGGTTGGCCCGAAAAAGTCAGGGCGTGGTCGGTAGCGGCGTCGATTTTCGATTCGCCTTTCGGCAGCGCGATGTGGGCCGCGCCGATGGCGACGGTCGGGCCACCGAGGGCGCTGGAAAGGCGGATCCGCACCGTCTTGCCTCCGGTGCTGACGCGCGCCACCATGCGGACGGTCTGGTCATGGAGTCCGGCAAGCGCGGGCGGGACGGGGAACCGGCGGGCGGGGCCG
The DNA here is from genome assembly GCA_903907865.1 of uncultured Acidobacteriia bacterium. Taxonomy (GTDB): domain Bacteria; phylum Acidobacteriota; class Terriglobia; order Bryobacterales; family Bryobacteraceae; genus BOG-234. The sequence goes on along the minus strand of CAIVPR010000091.1, from coordinate 35,326 downwards.
GTGGGACGCGGCGCTGGCGCGGCAGTGGCTGCCGGTGGTGGCGGTGGCGCGGCTTGGGGACCGCGCCCGGCGCTGGCGCGGTAGAGCTGCTGGGCTGTACCCCAAGTGGCGATCCAATGTTCCGGCTGGGCGGACCATCCGGTCGCAGACAGGACAAAAAAGGCGGAGAGTATACGTTTCATCGACAATCCTTTATCGGGCAGCGGCTTGGCGGATGTATTCCTGGACCTGCTCGTCCAGCAGTTCGAGCGGCAGGCGGCCGTCACGCAGCACCACGTCGTGGAACTCCCGTACGTCGAATTTCGGCCCCAGCTTCTGCTCGGCCAGCGTCCGCAGTTGGCGGATCTTCAACTGTCCAAGCTTATACGACAGCGCTTGGGCGGGCCAAGAGATGTAGCGGTCGATTTCTGCGGTCGAAATCGAGGGCGCATGGGTGCTGAAGTAGCCCAGAGCCCGTTCGCGGGACCAGCCGAAGGCGTGCATGCCGGTATCCACCACGAGACGGACGGCCCGGAAGCGCTCGCTGGCGAGTTGGCCGAAGCGGCTCGACGGCTCCCGGTATAGGCCCAACTCCGACCCCAGCGACTCCACGTACAAGGCCCAACCTTCGCCATAGGCGCTATTGCTGTAGAACTTGCGGAGTTCGGGCAGATCCTGCATGCCTTGCGCCAATGTGCCTTGGAAGATGTGGCCGGGCACGGCCTCGTGCAGGACGAGCGACTCCTTGTCGTATTTGACCTGCTTGTCGGGCTGGTAGGCGTTGAGGTTGAACCAGCCGGGACGGGAAAAGTCGGGGGCGGGGGCTTGGGCGTTGGAGGCTGTGGCGGCCTCGCGGTCGGGCGGGATCGCGCGGATGCCGTAGAGCAGCGGAGGAATGCGGCTGAACTGGTTGGGCAACTGGGGCTCGATGATTTTGGCGATGTTGCGGCAGTAGGCCAGCATTTCGTCCTTGGAGTGGAAGCGCTGGTCGGGGTCGGCCTCCAGCTTGCGCTCGTATTCGGAAATGGTGCCGGTGAAGCCGACTTCCTTGAGCAGCGCCTGCATCTCGCCTTCGAGCCGCTTGACCTCCGCCAGTCCGAGGGCGTGGATCTCGTCGGGCGTCATGTTGGTGGTGGTCAGGGAGCGGATGAGGGCTTGGTAGGTCTCGCGGCCCTGGGGCAGGGAAGTGACGGCGATGGAGGGGCGCGCCCTCGGGAGGTATTTGGTCTCCATGTAGGCGTACAGCTTTTTCCATGCGGGGAGGAACGCGGTCTGGTAGGCGTCGGTGGCTTGGGCCTTCAGGCGTTGCTGGTCGGCGGCGGGAATGGAGGCGGGGAAGTGGCGGAACGCTTCGAGCAGCGCGGAATTGTCGGGTGTCTGTTTGATTTGGTCGGCGATCTGGGCCATGACGCGGTCCACGACCACCTTGGGCTGGGTCAGGCCCTCGGCGAGGGACTCGTCGAGGACCAGGAGGCGTTGGTCGATGACGGTTGGGACGGCGCGGAGGCGCTTCAACTGGTTTTCGTAGTCGGCCACGGTGCGCGCCGGGGCGCCGTCGAAGGCTTGGTAGATGGCGGTGTGGAGGCCGAAGAGCTGGCCGACGGGGATGAGGTGCTCGCTGGCGTCCCACGCTCCGAGGCGGACTTGGAGGTCGTAGGCGAGTAGGCGGAGGGTCAGCTTTTCCTGCGGGGTGAGGGTGGCGGTGTTGAATTTGGCGGTCTGCGCCAGCCGGGCTTCGAGGTGGGCCTTGCGCTGGTCGCGGGCGGCTTTCGAGTAGTCGGTCCAGACGCCGTCGAATTCGTGTCGACCGAGTCGGGCGGCGAACTCGGGCTCGTCGCGTAGCCGTTCTTCCCAAGTGGATTTGAAGAAGTCGGAGGCGGTTTGGGCTTGGAGGGCGGTGGACAGTGCAAGGAGGATCAGGGTGCGCTGCATGTGGTCAGGCTAGCAGATGGAGGATCACGCGGTCGATATCATGGAGGCCATGGCGAAACAGGTGTGGGTGGTACGGGCCGGGAGGGACGCGGTATTTATCGAGGACTTCCGCCGGCTGAATGTCGTGGCAATTGGGTGGCCGGAAGCAGGCGACCTGACTCGCTTACGCAGCCGCGACGAGATCGCCTCTGCATTGGCGCGAGGGCTCCCGGAGTACACCAAATCCCAGTTGTCATCGAATACGGGTCAGGTGAGCAGGTTCCGCTTTGACTTGAAGAAGGGCGAGACTGTCCTCTGCTACGAACCGGGGCGGCGCGTTTACCACGTGGGAACCATAGAGGGCGATTACGAGTATCACCCCCAGTACGACCGCGAACTGCGTAACACGCGGGCTGTGAAATGGACGGGAGAGGTGTCGCGTGACCGTCTGTCCGCCGCAACTCGCAACTCTTTGGGCTCGATATCGACGCTCTTCCAAGCCTCGGAGGCAGCGACGGTCGAGGTTTTGGGATTGCTCGCGAGTGCGCCGGTGCGAGAGGCTCAGCCAATGGCGTCAGCGCCAGAAGTGGCAGGCGAGGTCGAGGTTCGCAAGGATACCGAGCAAAAGGCCAAGGAGTTCTTGCAGGACCGTCTGAGCAAGCTGCGGTGGGACCAGATGCAAGACTTGGTCGCCGGAGTCCTGCGGGCGATGGGCTACAAGACCCGCATCTCACCAACAGGACCGGACCGGGGTAAGGACATCCTCGCGTCGCCGGATGGGCTCGGATTTGTCGCGCCGCGGATTGTGGTGGAGGTAAAACACCGCAAGGAGACGATGGGAGCGGAACAAATCCGTGCTTTTGCCGGAGGACTGAGGAACCACGACACCGGGCTCTATGTCAGCACGGGAGGATTCACAAAGGAGGCTAAGTACGAGGCCGAGCGCGCGAATCATCCGATCACTCTCATGGACGCCGAAGACCTGACTGGGGTAATCACTGAAAACTATGACCGGATGGACCTTGATGCCCGGACGATCCTGCCGTTGAAGAAGATCTGGTGGCCAGCGTAGCGCCGATTCCCTAAGGGATGTAGACGAACTCGTTGCGGTTGAGCAGCGCCAAGCACATCTCTGCCAGCGAGCCGCCGTTCAGGAATGACCTGGCGAGCGATTCCTCCTTCGGGCTGGGCGGTCTCGAAAGGGCCAGTTTCCAGGCAGTGCGGATCTGGCACGTCCGGCCGCCGGTCTTGCATTCGCTTTCCAGCCGCTGGGCGAACGCGTCCGACTGCTCCTTCATGAAGCCGCCGTTGAACAGCGTCAGCGCTTGCAGGGCATGGGTGCTGACGGGTCGGACGGGGCAGGCGGTTACGTCGTCGGGCTGGTCGAACGCCGACATCATGGGCAGCCGTACGCTGCGCTTGTTGTAGAGGTAGATGCTGCGGCGGTTGCGGACGAACGGGTCGGGGTTGACGGGCCAGAGGCCGTCGCGCTCGGATTCCGTGAATATCAGGTCGTAGACTTCGGGCTCGATGGGGACGCGCACAGGTCGGCCTCCGATCTGCGGATTCAATGTCCCGGTCACGGCCAAGGCTGCATCGCGGATGGTTTCGCCCTCCATGCGTTTGCGGTTCATGCGCCAGAATAGCTTGTTGTCGGGGTCGGCGATTGGCACCGGGCGTCCGGCGGCCTCCGCCTGCTGCCGGTAGATGCTGGAGAGCACGATCATCCGGTCGATTGCCTTCACGCTCCAACCTCGGTCCATGAATTCGACGGCCAGCCAGTCGAGCAGCGGCTGGTTGGTGGGGCGCTGGCCCATCACCCCGAAATCATTGGGTGTTGCGACCAGTCCGCGGCCCATCCGGAACTGCCAGATCCGGTTGACCATGACTCGTGCCGTCAGCGGGTTTTCCTTCGACGTCAGCCAATTGGCGAAGGCGGTGCGACGACCTTGCCCGCTTGCGGGAATTTCGAACGCTGCTTTGACGATACGAGGCGGTGCCGGGTCGACGGGGTCGAGACGGTTTTTCGGGTCGCCCATCTTAAGGATGTAGCTTTGTGGCGCGGACTCGCCGGTGTTCACGAATGAGTAGGCGGTGGGCAGCGGATCGGGCGCGGTGGCCTCGATTTCGTGGAGACGAACGCGGAGGGCGGCGCGGCGTTCCTTGTCGGACGGGCTCATGGCGTCGACGATTTCGTCCCATGTCAGGCCGATCTGGTCCTTGGCGTCCTTGGCGAGCACCTTCTGTTCGGGCGTTCGCTTGGCATCGGGGATGTTGTAGGCGTCGCGAAGTTCGGGGTCCAGCGCGGCGAGTTTTGCGGCTTTCAGTCGGTCGTCATAAGGCTTGGCGAGCGCCTTCAATTCGTCTTGGACGGGCCTGATGCGGGCCTTGTAGGCGGCGTCGGCGGCCTGCCACTCGGTTTTCTGCTCCGGCTTGGCGATCTCGACGTCTTTGCCCTTGGCCCCAGCGAAGACGGCTTGGAGGCGGTAGAAATCGGCCTGCAGGATGGGGTCGAACTTGTGGTTGTGGCAGCGGGCGCAGTTGACGGTGAGGCCGAGGAAGGTCTGGGCCGTGGAGGTGGCGATTTCGGTGAGCACCTCCTGGCGGCTTTCGTCGGGGTCGATGTTACCGGAGACGAGGTGCTCGCTCCCGGCGCGCAGGTAGCCGGTAGCGACGAGGGCTTCCGGGTTGCCGGGGAACATCTCGTCGCCCGCCAGTTGTTCTTGGATGAAGCGGTCGTAGGGCTTGTCGTGGTTGAAGGCGTCGATGACGTAGTCGCGGTAGCGCCAGGCGTGGGGGCGGTCGGCGTCGAGTTCGTAGCCGTTGGAGTCGGCGTAGCGGACGACGTCGAGCCATTTCAATGTCCAGCGTTCGCCGTAGGCGGGGGAGGCCATGAGGCGGTCGACCAGGTGTTCGTAGGCTTGGGGCGAACGGTCATTTACGAAGGCGCCGACTTCGGCGGGCGTCGGTGGTAAGCCGGTGAGGTCGAAGGTGACGCGGCGAATCAAGTGGGCGCGGTCAAGGGCGGGGGAGGGGGCGATTTTCTCTTTCCGCAGCGCCGCGAGAACGAAGGCGTCGACGGGGTTGCGTGCGATGTTGGGTGGGGTCGAGCGGACGGGCTTGCGGAAGGCCCAGTAGTTGGCCCGCTTGCCGATGAACGCTTCTTCATTGGTTGCCGAATCGGCTTCAAGAACGACCGAGCCTGTCCAGGCGAGTGCAAGGATGATTCGGATCGTTGAAGCGAGTGGGCTCGTCATCGTGAACTGCCGGATGTCTGCGATGCTAGCACAAAGGTTCGGTTTCAGCCGTTGGCGTTGCGATACGCTGGACTGGGGGATCGCAATGAAATCGGTAATTCTCGTACTCTTGGCCGGACCGGTCGCTGCTGTGGCGGCTGGCGCGCCCTGCGAGAGCTTGGCGGCGGCCAAACTCGCTCACACAACTATTTCCGTCGCCGAGGTGCGCGCGGCGGGGACACCTTTTCAAGCGCGGGGCATCCGGCCCATCAACGGGTTGCCATCGTTCTGCCGTGTGGCGGGGGTGATCGCGCCGACGCCGGATTCCGACATCAAGTTCGAGGTGTGGCTGCCGACGACCGATTGGAACGGGAAATTCCATGGGGTCGGCAACGGCGGCTACGCGGGGGTTATCAGTTTCGCGGGCCTATCGGACGCGGTAAAGAACCACTACGCGACGGCTTCCACGGACACGGGCCACGAAGCTGGCGGCACGGATGCCGGATGGGCGCTCAACCACCCGGAGAAGATCGCCGACTTCGGGTATCGCGGGATTCACGAGACTGCCGTGGTCGCGAAGGCCCTGATCAACGCGTTCTACGGCGAAGCGCCGAAGCGCTCCTACTTCAATTCATGCTCCAACGGCGGTCGGCAGGCGCTGATGGAGGCGCAACGGTATCCCGAAGACTACGATGGCATTCTGGCGGGAGCGCCCGCGAACTATTGGACCCACTTGCTCTCGTCGGCCGGTTCTGGGGTGAAGGCGCTGCTTTCGGAGGCGGAGAGCTATATCCCGCAGTCGAAGCTGCCGGCAATCCAAGCGGCCGCGCTCGAGCAATGCGATGCCAAGGATGGCGTCAAGGACGGCGTGATCGAGAATCCGCTGGCGTGCAAGTTCGACCCGTCGGTGCTGTTGTGCAAGGGGGCGGATTCCGATTCGTGTCTTACGACGCACCAGATGGCGGCATTGAAGTCGATTCAGTCTGGACTGGTGGATGGCAAGGGCAAGCAGATCTTCCCGGCGCTGTCGCCCGGCGGTGAAGCGGAACCGGGTGGCTGGGGGCCGTGGATCACTGGTGAGCAGCGTGAAAAGAGCCAGATGTTCGCCTTCGGAACCCAGTTCTTCAAGAACATGGTCTACAGCGACCCGAACTGGAACTACAAGACGTTCGACCCCGACCGCGACGTCAAAGCCGCTGACGACAAGCTGGCCAAGGTGCTGAATTCCACGGATCCCGACCTTTCGGCGTTTGCCAAACGCGGCGGCAAGCTGATCCTCTACCACGGTTGGGCCGACGCGGCAATCCCGGCTGTGAACGCGATCCACTACTACGACAGCGTTGTTTCGAAGATGGGCGCGGCGAAGGCTGCGGAGTTCGTCCGCCTCTATATGGTCCCGGGCATGCAGCATTGCGGCGGCGGGGCGGGCCCGAACGTTTTCGGTCAAGCCGGCACGCCGTCGGGCGATCCTTCACGGAACATTGACGCGGCACTGGAGGCGTGGGTCGAAAAGGGTAGCGCTCCAGGGTCCATCGTCGCGACCAAGTTCAAGGGGAACGATCCGAAGAATGGCGTGGAGCGGACGCGTCCGCTGTGCGTTTGGCCGCAGACGGCGAAGTACAAGGGATCGGGCAGTACGGACGAGGCGGGCAGTTTCAGCTGTTCCAGGTAGGGATTGCATCGTCAGAGCTGGCGGAGTGAGTCGGGCGGTAGGTGAAGCCAGATCGGGCTGGTTTCGCGGGCGGTCGCCCAATGGTCGCGGGGGATGTCGGCGATGAAGTGGGTGCCGAAATCGACGCGGATCGATTGGGGGCGCTCGGTTGCGGTTAGGGCTGTGACGCGGATCCGATTGTCCCCGGGGCGGTCGACAAGGCGCATGTCCTCGGGTCGGTTGCAAAGAGTGACGCGGTCGCCCTTGAAACAGCCACGGAGATGGGGACCCTGGAGGTCTTGGTTTGCGATTCTGATGCGGCTTGTGTGGCGCGCCGGGTCGAGGGCCAGCACTTCGGCTTCATATATGTTGAAGCCACCGACGAGTTTGGCCACGGTGGTTGATCCGGGGTTGGTGAGGAGTTCCAACGGCGTGCCGCGCCGGATGATCGTGCCGTCTTGATAGATCAGGACCCGGTCGCCGAGGGCCAGGGATTCGTCGAAATCGTGAGTGACCAGCAGGATGGGGATGTTGAGAGTCCGCTTCAATTCGAGGATGAGGTCGTGCAGATCCGACTTCAGTTCGGTGTCGAGACCGCGGGCGGGTTCGTCGAAGAGCAGGATCCGGGGCTGGGCGATCAGGGCACGGGCGATGGAGGCCCGCTGTTTTTGACCACCGGACAACTCACGGGGGTGTCGCCCCGCCAGTTCCGAAAGGTAGAACCGCTCGAGCAGTTCGGTGATCCGGCGGTGCCGTTCCAGTCGTGGCAGTCTGTGGGCGGCGAAGGCGAGGTTTTCCGCCACGGTCATGTGGGGGAACAACGCGTGGCTCTGGAAGACGTAGCCGCAATTGCGGTCGCGCGGGGGGATGCTGAACTTGGCTCCGGCGTCGAAAAGGATTCGGTCGTCAAGCAGGATCCGTCCCGAATCGGGTCGGGTGAAGCCGGCAATGGCGTCGAGGGTGAGGGTTTTTCCCGAACCGCTGGGGCCGTAAAGAATTGTGACGCCGGGTTGTGCCTCGAATTCGACGGCGAGGTGGAAGCCCTTTGACTCCGGTCCGCTGGACGGGAAGGTTTTGGCGATATGAACGTCAATCATCGCTCGCCGCCCGTGGATCGTTCCAGCCGGTTGGCCGCGTAGACGATCAGCGCCGTGGTCGCGGCCACCACCAGGACAAGTACGCGCGCCGTGTGGGTGTTGCCGGACTCCACGGCGTCGAAGATCGCGACGGCGGCCGTCTGTGTGCGGCCTGGGATGTCGCCGGCGATCATGAGGGTGGCGCCGAAATCGCCCAGGGAACGTGCAAATGCCAGCGCGGTTGCGGCGAGGACAGGGCGTCGCGCCATGGGAAGGCTGACGTGCCAAAAGACCCTCCACTCGGAGCCGCCAAGACTGCGGGCTGCGCGTTCGCTGGCGGTGTCGACGGATTCGAGTGCCGCACGGGAGGACTTGAAAAGCAGCGGAATCGCGTGCAGGGTTGAGGCGATGACGGCGGCGCGCCATGTGAACACTAGCGGGGAGCCTGTCATGGTTTCCCAGAGTTTCCCGATCCAGCTGTCGCGTCCGAGGGTGACGAGGAGGAAGTAGCCCAAGACCGTGGGGGGCAGCGCGAGCGGCAGCGTGGCGAGGGCGTCCACGGCGTTCTTTCCGCGAAAGTTGCGGTTTGTCAGCAGCCATGCCAAACCAAGGCCGACGAGCAGCGAGAGGAACGTTGCAAGGGTCGCGACCTCAAGACTGAGACGAAGGGGGAACCAGTCGATTGGCGGAGCAGTGGCCATCTGGGCGGAACTTCATTTTGCCACAGGCCGGGACTAGTCGAGGGCTTCGGGCTTGAGCTCGATGTTCGTCTCGCCGGCTTGCTTCTTTTCCCAGTACTTCTTCAGCCATGCTTCCCAGCTTTTTCCGGCAGCCGTGTCTCGGCCGGTGAACGCGAGGCCTTGGATATTGGAGTAGGGAATGCTGAGTTTGCGGGGCTCGTTCTTGGGGAAAAGCCGGACGGCGGAACTCGCCAAGGTCGCGCCCGTCTTCCGGTCGAAGATGTAGCCCTCGACGGTGTCGCCGGATTTCAGCGTGATCGTGACGTCCCCCCGGTAGTCGAAGGCCTTTTCCAAGCCCTCGCGGAGCTCTTCCTCGCTAGCGGCGTTCCAGACCTGGCCCTGGAGGAAGTGGTGTTCGAAGCCGGGGACGACTTCGAGTTCCTCAATTGCTTGCAAGTTGGTGTTTTGCATCGTTCTTCGAGGCCTTGGTCTGGGAGTCCTGGGTGCTGGTCTTGAGGGTGAGTTGGACCAAGCCGGCCGGCGCGTTGACGGGCTTGACTTGCTCCTCGAGCAGTTTGGAAGCGGCGGGGTCCTTGTACAGGGAGAAGTGAGCCCGGACCAGCTCAAAGAAGCCCTTCCACGAGCCGAACTGGTGGCTCACGGCAGTTGCCTCGTAGCCGCTGTGCACCATGCAGTTGGCGCACTTGGGGTTGCCGGACTCGGTGCCGTAGTTTGCCCAGTTGGTTTCGGCCAGCAGTTCCGCGAAGGTTTCGGTGTAGCCGTCCTGCAGGAGGTAGCAGGGCTTTTGCCAGCCGAAGACGTTGTAGGTCGGCATTCCCCAAGGGGTGCAGACGTACTGGCGCTTGCCCATCAGGAACTCCAGGAACAAGGGCGACATGTTGAACTGCCATGACGACTTGCGGTTGGAGAGAATTGCGCGGAAAAGACGGCGGGTACGACCGCGTCCGAGGAAGTGTTGTTGGTCGGGCGCCTTGTCGTACGAATAGCCGGGGGAGAGCATCATGCCCTCGACGCCCAGTTCCATCATCTCGTCGAAGAATGTGCGGACGCTGTTGGGGTCGGCACCGTCGAACAAGGTTGTGTTCGTGGTGACGCGGAAGCCGGCTGCGACTGCGGCCCGGATGCCTTCGATGGCTTGATCGTAGCCGCCTTCCTTGCACACGGAAAAGTCGTGGTGCTCCTTTTGGCCGTCGACGTGGACGGAGAACGAGAGGTAGTCGCTGGGTTTGAAGAGATGGAGCTTCTCCTTCAGCAGCAGTGCGTTGGTGCAAAGGTAGATGTACTTCTTCCTCGCCACCAAGCCTTCGACGATCTTGTCGATTTCCGGATGCATGAGCGGTTCGCCGCCGGGGATCGAAACCATCGGGGCACCGCACTCGTCGACCGCGCGGAAGCAATCCTCCGGCGAGAGGTTCATTTTCAGGACGTGCGCGGGATACTGGATCTTCCCGCAGCCGGCGCATGCGAGATTGCATCGGAACAACGGCTCGAGCATGAGGACGAGCGGGTACTGCTTGCGTCCCGCCCACTGCTGCTTGAGCACGTACGTGACGACGGTCCACATCTGCGAGACAGGAACGGCCATTTCTTCATTGTCTCACTTGGGGCCTTGAAACGCTACTTAGCTGCGGGCCGTTTGTCGCTGGCTGCCGCCTGCAGTTCAGCGCGGACACGTTTCGTGTCGTCCGCGAGCCGTCGGGCTACCTTTTCGGCAACATCCGCCATGGCGCCACGGTACTTGCCCCCGCCGCTTTCCATCACGGTGGCCCAGAGGATATCGCCGTCGGCGTTGATCAGGCGGACGGAGGCCCTGGCATCCTGTTTGCGCTCCTTCATGATGCTCATGTCGCTTTGGGTGATCCCTGCGCTGCGGTTGCTCTGGTTAGATACCGAGGCCCCGAGGATCGCACGGGAACTGGAGCCGCTGCCGTCGGACACGTGGAATCCAAGGGAATCGCTGGTGTGGTGTTCGTCCGTGAACACGGCTTCGTCTGACGAGCCCTTCAGGACCGCGTCTGCCCGTTCCGGGTTGTCGGTGACGACGAATAGCCCGGAATTCTGGATTGACGCGATCAGCATGTCGCGCATTTGTTCGCCGGTTTCGCCACCCGAGAGCAGGTCCACGTAGATTCGTCGGACATGCGCGAGGCCTGCGGCGTTCACCTGGAGTTCGACAGGTCCGGCGGTGGCGGTCCAGGGTGCCGAACACACCAGCAACGCGGGGAGAAACAGCTTCCGTCTATTGAGCATGGGGCTATCCCTTTCCCGCGCGGCGCGCGTCCTCGTCTTGGTATTCAACCCTCTTGCCGGTCCGAGCTTCCAGGGAAACCAGCAATCCCCGGATGTCGCCCTTGTCGACCTGTAAAACCACAGCCTCGCGGTGTCCGTCCCGCATGTAGCCGATGGTTAGGAAGTGGCTCTTTTTCTTGGCCAAGAGGAACAACGGGGAGATGAGAACGGCTTCGATGTAGCGCCGGTCCACCTTGAGCCCGTACTCGACCGTTTCGATATCCGTGTAGTGGACGTGGACGGATTGGGATCCGGCCTGCTTGCCGAACCTCAACTCCAACTCGTCCGTTTGGCGCACGTCGATTCGGACGTCGCAATTGTGTGGTATGCCGGCCACGGTCCCGCCGATGTAATGGACCCGGTTGCCGTCGTCACCCGCCTGTAGCAAGAGCGGGAGAGCAAGCATTGCCCAGAAGGCTTGCCGCATACTCCACTGTTAGCACGAATGCGGGCTCTTGGCCATTCCCCCCGTGAGATTCAGGGGGTATGCCTCCAGCCCGCCGTGCGGTCACTGTCGCAACCCTAGAGCTTGAAACTGAAGCTCATGTCCGCCACTGCCTTGGTCGGCTTGCCGTCGGCGGTGAACGGGGCGAACTTCCACTTCTTCAAAGCGGAGACCGCCGCGTTCATGAGAACCGCGTTTCCGGTGAGGGGTTTCACCTCGTCGACTGTGCCGTTGCTTCCGATGTGGGCTTCCACCTGCACGGTTCCTTCCAGATGCAGCTGTTTTGCCATTGCCGGATACTCCGGCTGGACTTTCTCCTTGGCGGCCTTGACTGCCTCGCTCTGGCTGACATGGACCACCGTTTCCTGGGCGGCCATGGTCATCCCCGAGAGCGCCAGCACCGCCACCAGCGTGATGATTCCTTTATTCGTTCTTGTCATCGTTTTACCTCCAAGCGAACTGTTCTTGATTCTTTTCTCTGCCATGCTGGGCCCCGCTCTCGCTGAACCCCGTCGAATCGCCGTAGTAGGAGCCGGGCCCCGCGGCGTTCCCGCCTTGGCGCGCCTTCCGCGCGTTCTCGAGTTCCGCAGCCATGCCGAGCATGGCCCTCATCCGTTGCACCGCCGATTGCAGGTGTTCAGCTTCGGCCGACATCTGCGCTCCGGCGCTGGCGCCTTCCTCCGCGCTTGCGGCGGTCTGTTGCGTCACCTGCTGGATTTGCAGGATGGCCTTCGAGATCTGCTCGATTGCCCGTGCCTGCTCCTCGCTCCCTGCATTCACTTCGTTGGAAAGGCGTTGCACCTGGATGGCGCTCTCCGTTACTTGCCGCATCGCCGCCGCGACCTCGTCAAGCCGCACCTTGCCGGTCTTGGAGTGCTGGATCGACTCCTCAATCAAGCCCGAGGTATCCTTGGCAGCCTGCGAGCAGCGCTGCGCGAGATTCCGGACTTCGTCTGCGACAACGGCGAAGCCCATGCCCGCCTCTCCGGCCCTTGCCGCCTCCACCGCCGCGTTGAGCGACAGAATGTTGGTTTGGAAGGCGATCTCGTCAATGACGCGGATGATCTTCGAGATCCGTTCGCTGGACGTCGAGATGTCCCGCATCGAGACCAGCATTTGCTCCAGCTTCTGGTTGGCCTCTGTGAGCAGCCGGTTGGCGTCGTTGGTGTGCTCGGCCGCCTCCCGTGAACTCTTGGCGTTCCGTTGCACCATGTGGTTGACCTGTTCCGCCGACGCGGAGGTCTGTTCGAGGGATACCGCCTGTTCGGACGCTCCCTGCGCCAAGGATTGGCTGATCGCTCCCATCTGGGTTGCGGCCCTCGCGACCTGTTGGGCACCTTCGGTCACCTGGGAGCCCATTCCGCCCAGCCCGGCGCTCATCTGTCGAACCACGATGCTAATCAGTACCGAGCAGAAGATCGTCAGTGCCAGGAACACAAATGCCAGGATGCGCGCCGAGTTCGCGCTGGCCTGCACCTCGACAGCGTCAGCGCTTGTCTTCTCGCGCTGGTTGGCCAGGAAGTCACGAGCGTTGCGCTGCAGATCCTCGTATCCCGGCAGCAGCTTTTCGCTGACCAACTTGAGCGCATCGCTCATCTGTTGTTTCTGGATCAACTGCAGAACCTGCTCGCTGACAGGTTTCACTGCGACCATCTTGGCTTGGAGCTCCTGCGACAAACGCTTGTCCTCGGGTTGATCCAGCAGTTGGTTGAGTTCTGTGAACAGGGCGTCGATCTTCCCCTCCACCTCCGCCACGCCGCGCCGGTCCACATCGGCACCGGCAGTGTCACTGAGAATCGAATGGAGCAGCAAGGCCCGTTGCCGTCCGCTGATTTCCACCAGATTCTCCACCAGTTGGCTGGTGCGGTCCGCCCGGGCCGCCAGACGGTGCGCCACGCGGTCCAGTCCCGCGTTGAGCGAGCTTACCGCCCGCATCGACGAGAAGGCCAGGGCCGCAACCATGAACAGCAGGGCGGCGAATCCGCCCACGAATTTTGTACGAAGTGTCATTACCCCTTCTTTCCAGCCCGGTTCCCGATTCAGGGGCCCGGCTCTTCCGCCTCGTGGCGGTTGCCGAGCTTCCGGGAGCAGCGGTTTTTTTCCGCTGTACCTCTATCGGCAGACACGCGTCAAAGGTTTAGGGTGGAATTGGAGTTTGGCGATGTTTTTCTTCCCCGTGCACTACCCCCGGCACCGGCCATGGCCGGTCTCGACCGACGGGGACGCTAGAATGGGATTTGGCCGCTCTTCCAGCCGGACAGGTAACCTAACGTGTCGCTCAATGTTTTCAATGACATCCGCAAGATGTTCACGCGCGTGGACGCCGGGCGGATCCGCCAGGACGCTCTGAGGGATTTGTCTGTGGGCTTAATGGCCTCGTCGCAGGACAGCGAGAGCCGGATGGAGTCGTTTCTCGCTCCGCCCGACTTGGTGGCTGGGCAACGCGACCGTGCCCTTCGCTCCGTGCGCGCCGTGGACGATTCGCCCCGCAGCCATGACATCGTGCTGTGCGATCCCGGTGTGACGCTCCCGCCGAATGGGTTCCTATTCGAGGCTGGCAACCCCGAGTCGCTGGTCGACCTTGTGCTCCACGAGAACGAATCGCTGGAACTTGCCTTGGCCTGTACCTTTTCCGCATTTCGCACCGCAGTGACGGGACGGCTGATCCAACGCGTCGCGCGGGAAAACGCATTGTTCTCCATCGTTACAGCCCTGCCGAACGTGATCCCGAGCGTGATCGAGCTGCCGTGGGTGGCCGGGGAGTTTGCCTCGGACACCGTTTTCCTGACGATGAACCAGATCCGGTTGGCGCTCATGCTTTCCGCGGCCAACGGTCAGCCTGCCAGCTACTCCGATCTGAAGCTGGAAATCGGGGCAATCGTGGCCGGTGCCTTCGGTTGGCGCGCCATCGCGCGCGAACTGGTGGGGAAGATTCCCTTGGGGGGCGGTCTGATTCCCAAAGCGGCCATTTCCTTCGGGGCGACGTGGGTTGTCGGCTTGGGCGTCGACAAGGCGCTACGGACGGGCAGGCCCCTGACCCGCGCAGAGCGCGAAGCGGCGTACGAATTCGGCCTGGCGAATGGTCGGGATGTGGCACTGGAACTCGCCGAACGACCCCGCCGGAATGAACAGGGGGAGAGGAGAAACGGGGAATGACGAGACCGGTCTGGTCATATTTGGTCGCCGCACCCGTCTTGTGGCTGGCGGCAACCGGAATCCTTCTTGGAGCGCACGTGGAAATAATCGAGGGCAATCCCGCCAGCAAGGTCAAAGTCTACATCTACGAGGACTTGCAATGTTCCGACTGCCTGACCTTGCGTACACTGCTGGACGAAAAACTGCTTCCCCGCTACGGATCCCGTGTGGCCTTCGTGCATCGCGATTACCCGTTGCCAAAACACGAATGGGCTCGGGAGGCGGCGCTGGCAGGTCGCTGGATCTACGAACGCAACCATGTTGCGGGCATCGAGTTCCGCCGCGAGATCCTGTCCGAGCAGAACCATATTACGTTGCAGGGGCTGCCTTCGTGGCTGCGGCTGTTCGCCCTGCGCAACCATCTCGATCCGGACGGCGCGACGCAATGCCTGTCGGACCACCAGCTCCTGGCCGACCTTGAACATGACATCCAGGCCGGTGCCGGGCGTGGCGTCAAGAAGACGCCCACGCTGTATATCGGCAATGTCTCGTTCGTCGAAACCATCCTCTACGAGGACGTCGCACACGCGCTCGACATCGAACTGGGACACTAACACGATGTTTCGATAGAATACAAGCGATGCCAGCCCGTCGACTCCTGTGGCTAACGCTGCTGCCCTCCCTGCTCGGGTCCCTCCGTCTCGAAGCCGCCGACGGCACGGAATTCTTTGAGGCGCGCATCCGCCCTGTTCTAGCCGAACGCTGCTACGGTTGCCACAGTTCCAAGCTCCGCGAGCCCAAGGCCGACCTCCGGCTGGACGGCCCCGCTCCAGCCGTCGTGGTCCCCGGCAAGCCCGACGAGAGCAAACTGCTCAAGGCAATTTCCTACACCGACCTCCGCCTGCGCATGCCGCCCACAGGCAAACTCCCCGACGACGTCATCGCCGACTTCAACGAGTGGGTCAAAATGGGTGCGCCCGACCTCCGTCCCTCCATCGCGGTCGCTCCCAAACCGCTGCCGCCGGGCCTCGACCTCGCCCGCGGCCGCAAATTCTGGTCGTTCCAGCCCCTGTCGAACCCCGCAGCTCCCAAGGTCCGCGATAGCGCCTGGCCCAAGGGCGATATCGACAGATTTCTGCTCGCGAGCCTTGAAGCCAAGGGTCTGAAACCCGCCCAGCCTACCGACCGCCGAGCTTGGCTCCGTCGAGTTACCTTCGATCTCACCGGCCTCCCGCCAACCAAGGGCGAAATGGATGCGTTCCTGGCCGGGGAATCGTACGAAAATGTGGTGGACCGTCTTCTCGCCTCACCCCAATACGGCGAGCGCTGGGGTCGGCACTGGCTCGACCTTGTCCGCTATGCCGAAACCAACGGCCACGAATACGACAACAACAAGCTGGACTCTTGGCGCTACCGCGATTACGTCATCCGCGCCTTCAACGACGACCTGCCCTTTAACCGCTTCGTCGAGGAGCACATCGCGGGCGATCTGCTGGCCGACAAGCGCGTTTCGCGCGACGGCGCAATCCTCGAATCCCCCATCGCCACCAACTTCTACTGGTTCGGCGAAGTGCTCAACAGTGCCACCGATTCCGTCAAATCCAAGGCGGATACGGTCGACAACCAGATTGACGTGACGGCGAAGGCCTTCCTCGGCCTCACCGTCGCGTGCGCCCGCTGCCACGACCACAAATTCGATCCCATTCCGACCCGCGACTACTACGGGCTCGCCGGGATTATGCATTCGACGGCCATGCGCGAGGCCGTGATCGACTCGCCTGCACGCGCCGCCGCTATCCACCAGGCCCACGAAGCCATGGCACCCGTCAGCCGTACGCCCGGCAAGGCACGCATCCAGCTCCGTCCCGGCGAAACGCTCTGGGAGGACTTCACCGACCTTACCAAGAACGGTTGGCGCGCCAGTGGCGAGGCCTTCGCCGGGGGTGTCCGCGATGGCATCGTCGATTCCGCAGGGCGGGGCGCGAATGAACTGGTGGGGTCCCTGACCTCCAAGCTCTTCCGCATGCCCAACCACTACGTCCATATCCGGATGAACGCCACCAAGGGCGACAAGGGACTGGTGGAGCGGGAGCCTGTCCGGGTCACGCTGGTGGCGGACGACTACAAGAGCGTCCACTACCTCGGCAGCGGCAAGGGCCAGTTCGAGTGGGTCACGTACCGTATGACGCTGCCCTACGAACGGCTCTGCTATTTCGAGATTGTGGACCGCTCGCGGACGGGCAACGTGGCGGTCGATGCGATCGTCTTCTCGGAGGAGAGCACGCCGCCGCCCACGGTGGTGGAATCGCCGGATGTCTGGACCGAGCCCGCTCCGCACCCGGAGATCGCTGAATCGGCCTTCGGGATGATCGCGGGGGATGAATCGCCGGCGAACGTGAAGGTGCACATCCGGGGCAGCCATTTGAACTTGGGCGACGAGGTGCCGCGCCACTTCCTGCAAGTGGTTTCGAAGGACGGAGAGCATCCATCGCTGACCGGGAGCGGCCGCTTGGAACTAGCCCGATGGATGACGACGGAGGCTGCGCCGCTGCTGGCCAGGGTCTACGTCAACCGGCTCTGGGAGCACCATTTCGGAGACGGTCTGGCGCGCACGGCCGACAACTTCGGCCTGACCGGCGAACGTCCGGTGCAGGGTGCTCTGCTCGACATGCTGGCGGCGAAACTGATCGCGAGCGGCTGGAGCACGAAAAAGCTCCAACGCGAGATGGTGCTATCCGCAGCCTACCGGATGTCTAGCAAGGACGAGCCGGAAGCCGCCAAGGCCGACCCCCGCAACGAGTTGCTCCACCACTTCGCAGTCCATCGACTGGAAGCGGAGGAGATTCGGGATTCGATCCTCGCCGTGACTGGAACCTTGAAGCCGACGCTTTTCGGCCCGAGCGTGGTCCCGCACATCAGCGAGTTCCAGAACGGACGAGGCAAACCGAAATCCGGGCCCCTCGACGGCGACGGGCGGCGCAGCATCTACATAGAGGTCCGCCGGAACTTCCTGACGCCGTTCTTCCTTGCCTTTGACTATCCGTTGCCGATTTCGACCATCGGGGTCCGGAACCGCTCGACGGTGCCGTCCCAGGCGCTGATGATGATGAACAACGAGTTCGTGCTGCAGCAGGCGGCCAAGTGGGCGGACCGGATATCGACCACGGTGCCGGAGTCGGGCCGCATTGGGGTCATGTACCAGGAGGCATTCGGGCGCCTGCCGGAAGCGTCGGAGCAGTCGGAAGCCAAGGCGTTCTTGGCCGACGGAGGGTCGCTCGCGGGCTTGGCGCACGTCCTGTTCAATTCGCCGGAGTTTATTTATGTCCAGTAGACGCGAATTCCTGTGCCGCGCGGCGAACGGCTTCGGCGGCTTGGCGTTGGCGCAGATGCTGCAGGCCGCCACCAAGAACGGCACCCACCACCCGGCCAAGGCGAAGGCGGTGATTTTCCTGTTCATGGACGGCGGTCCGTCCCAGATGGATACCTTCGACCCGAAACCGCGCCTGCGCGACCTCCACGGCAAGAAGCTTCCCTTCAAGCCACCCACCACAGTCTTCAATATCAGCGATACGGTGTATGGATCGCCGTATGGCTTCCAGCAATACGGCCAGAGCGGGGCGACCGTCAGTGAGCTATTTCCCAACGTGGCGCAGTGCGTCGACGACATGGCGATCATCCGCTCGATGGTGGCCGACCATTCCGAGCACACGGCTGCCAACTACTTCATCCACTCCGGGTCGGGTTTCCAAGGGCGGCCCAGCATGGGGTCGTGGGTCAACTACGGCCTTGGTTCCGAAAGCGAGAACTTGCCGGGCTTCATCGTGCTGGAGAGCGGCCTGATCCCTCCCGGCGGCCTCGATTGCTTTTCCAGCGGCTTCCTGCCCGCCAGCTACCAAGGCACCATCTTCCGTAAGGGGGAGCACCCCATTGCCGACCTGACGCCGCCCCCGTCGCAAACCGGCCAGCAGCGCCGCAAGCTCGACCTGCTCGCCAAGCTGAACAAGGGCGTGGTGGAACGGTTCGGCGAGGTGTCGGAGATCGACGCCACGATCCAGAACTACGAACTGGCGTTCCGCATGCAGTCGGCGGTGCCGGAGTTGCTGGACCTCTCGAAGGAGTCCGAGGCGACCAAGGAGATGTACGGGCTCAACGACAAGATGACGGAGGAGTTTGGGCGAGAGTGCCTGCTGGCACGGCGGCTGGTGGAGCGGGGGGTGCGGTTTGTGGAATTGCTGACGCCCGCGCGGCCCGGCTTGGACCGGTGGGACCAGCACAGCGGTCTTGAAAAGGGGCATCGGATCAACGCGCAGTCCACCGACAAGCCCATTGCGGCGTTGTTGAAAGACTTGAAAGCGCGTGGCATGCTCGACCAGACGCTGGTCGTTTGGGGCGGGGAATTCGGTCGGACGCCCTGCGCCCAGCTGCCCGACAACGGCGCGATGACGAACGTGGGGCGCGACCACAACCCGTTCGGGTTCACGATGTGGATGGCCGGAGGCGGGTCGAAGCCCGGAACGGTCTATGGCGCGACGGACGAGTTCGGCTACTTCGCGGTGGAGAACAAGGTCGATGTACACGACCTGCACGCGACGATCCTGCACCTGCTGGGGATCGACCACAAGCGGCTGACGTTCCGGTACAGCGGTCGGGACATGCGGTTGACCGATGTGGCCGGCAACGTGGTGACCGGGCTGCTCGCGTAGCGCGATATCATAACTGCAAAATGCGTGTCGCAGTTCTATTTCTGGTGGCGTGGAATCTGTTGGCGGCAGCCGAGCGCGATGTCGCAGAATGGGTGATCCGCGAGGGCGGGCGTGTGATGGTCAATGGCGACCGCAAACCCCGGGCGCGGCTGTCCGAATTGCCCCCCGGCGAGCTGCAGTTGACCGGTGTGGACTTGGTGGGGACCATTGTGGACCCCAAGAACCTTGTGAAGCTGTCCGATCTGGGGAATCTGCGCGAACTCTACCTCCCCGGAGCCAGTTGGACCCCGGGCGCGGGCAGCAAGATCGACGAAAATGCTTCGTTGAAGGCGCTGGCCGGGCTCAAGACGCTGGAGCGGCTCGAGTTCTCCCTCCACTTCCTGCCGTATTTCAACGTGACGGACGTCGGCTTCGAGCAGATCGCCACCTTGACACAGCTGCGTGAGCTGCGCTGCGCGCAATGCCGGGTGTCGAAAGCGGGCCTGAAACCCTTCGTCAACCTGCAGTCGCTGGATCTGAGCTACGCGGCGTGGGGTGATCCGGGAATGGAGTCCCTCGAAGGCATGAAGGACCTGCGACGGCTCATCCTGCGCGATACCTTGGTGACCGACGAGGGGCTCAAGCACATTGCAGGTCTGACAAAACTGGAAGAATTGGACCTTTACGGGACCAAGGTCACGGACGCGGGCGTGGCGCTTCTGAAGGATCTACGGCATATGCGCAAGCTGATCCTGCTGGGCGCGCCGGTGACGGACGAGAGCGCGAAGATCTTCGCCGGGATGCCGTCGTTGCGGGAGCTGAACCTCTACCGGAGCCAGATCACCAATGCCGGACTGGATGCGATGCGCGGGCTGAAAGAGATGGCGTCACTGGATGTGCGCTATAGCCGGGTGACGGCGGCGGGTGTCGAAGCATTCCGCGCTGCGGTGCCTGGGTGCGAGATCGAGTTTGCGGGGATGAAGTCGGAGGGCGGCTCCAAACCGGTGTCGAAGCTGGGGCTCGATCCGAACGCGAAATCGGTGTCGCTGGCTGCCCGCAAGGTTACTGACGACCAGTTGCGCGAACTCGGCGCGCTTCCGCAGTTGGACACGCTGAGCCTGCGTGCGACCGAGATCGGCGACCGCGGGATGGATTTCGTGGCGAAGATCTCTTCCCTGAAGGAGTTGGACGCCAGTTCGACCGCCGTTTCGGGCGTCGGGGTCGCCAAGCTGGCCGGATTGGCGGGTTTGCGCGTGCTCAAACTCCGCAGTACGTTGGTGAAGGACGCGACCGCTTGGCCCTCGGGGTTGGTCGAGTTGGATTTGGGGGCATCGCCCGTTACGGGATCGGCCTTGGCGCAGATCGCCAACATCCACGGCTTGGAGCGCCTGACCCTATCGGACACCGATATCAACGACGCCGGGTTGGCCCACCTACCCGCGCTCACCCGGTTGGCCATGCTAAACCTCAATAGTGCCGATGTTGGCGACCCGGGCCTGGCGCAGATCGCCAAGCTGCCGTGGCTCAAGGACTTGCGTCTGAACTTCACGCGAATTTCGCCCAAGGGGACTGACGCGCTGAAGAGCTTGGTCCATCTGGAAAGGCTGGAATTGGCGCGCACCCGCGTCGGGCCCAACGCTTTCGAGATTATTGGGGAGATGGCGCAACTGCGGGTGCTGAATCTGGACTACACGCTTGTGGACGACAAGTCCTTCCCTACGCTGACGAAACAGACCCACTTGGAGGAGCTGTCGCTCGATTCCACCAACATCGGCGACTCCAGCGTGGATTTGCTGGCGGGCATGAAGCAACTCCGTACCCTGAACCTGTACCACACGTTGGTGACTCCTTCGGGTTACGAACGCCTCAAGGCGGCGCTGCCTGACTGCAAGATCCTCTGGGAGCGCGATTCGGCGCTGCCAACACGGAGGAAGACATGATTCCGGTTCTGGTCCTGTTGTTGGCGGCGTCTCCGGCCCCGCCCGCGTGGATAGCGGCAGCCGGTGGTGTCGCGCAGGGCGATTCCGTCGATCTCCGTGCAAGCTGGGTCACCGATTCCGACATGCCCCTCCTGGTCCGTATGCCGGAGCTGAAACGCCTCGACCTTTCGGCGACGCGCATCTCCGACCGGGGCTTGCGCGCCCTGCGTCCCGCCGCCGGGATCACGGACTTGGACCTGACCTTCGCCGAACAGGTCGGCGACGAGGGCACCTCGGCCCTCCGCAACTGGAAACACCTTCGACGGCTGAGCCTGCGCGGCACCAAGATCACGGACAACACGCTGGAAATGCTGGAGGGCGTGGCGACGATCGAATCCCTTGACATCGCCTTCGCCCAGTTGACCGACGCTGGGTTGGACCATCTGACGGCACTGCCCAATTTGCGCGAACTCTCGATGGGCGGCAACAAGCTGACCGGCGCGGGACTGGATTTCCTCCGCCAAGTCCCGCAACTGCGGGTGCTCGATATCGGCGGATCGCAACGGACCGATTCCGGGTTGTGGAATATTCTACTGACGGAACCGGGCGTGGACGCCATCGGGACACTCGCCGAGTTGCGTGCGTTCTACGCGAATGGTACGGCGCTCACGGCACCGTGGCTGCGACGGCTGTCGAAGCTCTCGAAACTGGAGCGGATGGGGCTGCAGGGTTGCAAGAAGATCGGGCACGACGCGGTGCCGGCACTGGGCCAGTTCACGTCGCTCAAGTGGCTGGATGTCAAGGACACAGCGTTGTCGCCGGAGGATGTCTCGGCCCTCGGCAAGCTTCTGCCGAGGACCGAGATCCTGCACTAGATCCCGGTGGCCTTGATCCAGAAGCTCTCTTTCCAAGTCGCGCCGGGAGCCACGGTCTGCAGTTCCTTGTACTTCCCGTCTTGGGCAAGGTTCGGGGCATTTGTGATCCCGGCCATCGGCTCGAAGCACACGAACGGCTGGTTTGCCGGTTCCCAGACGACCGCGACCTGCCACTTCGGGCCGAAACCCACTTCAACCTTCTGACCCTTGCCGGACAACGAGAACACCGCGCGACCGTCCGCGCCCCGGATCAGATCCGTGTAGCCGTTGTCCAAGGTGCGTCCCGCGAGCGGGGTCGGATCCGGCAAGTCCATCGGCTTGAACTCGCCGGTCGGGATCAACCGGGTGTCCGTCACGACCGCCGTCTTCACCGGAATGTGCGCCACTGCCTCGTCGCGGGGCACGTCGGGCAACGTGTAATAGGGGTGGTAGCCGATGGCCAGCGGCATCGGGTCCTTGCTGAGATTGATGACGGTGGTCGCCACCTCCAATTCGCCGCCTGCCAGCCGGTAGGTCATCCGGTACTCCTGCGCGAACGGCCAGTTGGCCATCAGGTCGGGATACTTCCAGAATTCCAGCTTGGCGGTGACCCACGCAGCCTTTCCGTCGGCCTTCACTTCGACGACTTCCCAGAGCGGCGTGGTGGTCAGCATGCCGTGGATGGCGATGCCGGTCGGCGGCACCCGCATCGTGCCCAAGCCCGAATTGAAGGTGTACTTCTTGCCGTTGGCATAGAAACCCCCGTCGGCCATGCGGTTGGCGAACGGTGCGAGGAAGGGCACGCCGCTCAGGCCCGGACGTTCCTTGAGCTTGCCGACGTCGGCCGCCCCGAGGTGCAGAATGTTCTTGCCGTGCACGGTCATCGAATAGGCGCGGTTGCCGATCGACGGGGCGATCGAGACTTCCACTCCGGCGGATTTGTCCGTGAGGCGGACGATATCGACGCCGTGGTCTTGTGTCTTGGTTGCGGTGTAGTTCTGGGATATGGCCATGGTGGGCAGGGCGAGCGCGGTCGCCAGCAGGGAAGGCAGCAAGGACTTCATCCCCATAGTCTATTCCACCAGTTCGGCAGACCGCTAGAATCAAGATAGAACATGCGAATGCCCCGCTTCCCCGTGTTTGGCTTGGTTTTGTCGGCGGCGCTTTCCATGCCCCATGGCGGGTCGGCGGCGCAACCTCCGCTCGATCCCATCGCCGACGCCGTCTACAACCTGGAATTCGACCAGGCGCTCATCGCCTACGAAAAGGCCTCCGCCGAGCATCCCGACGACATCGGCCTCCACAACCACGTGGCCCACACCCTGCTCTACCGCGAGCTGTTCCGCAACGGTGCTCTCGAAAGCGAAATGGTCACGGGCAACAATTCGTTCCTGCGCCGCCAGAAGATGGAGCCTCCCGCCGACGTGGAGAAGCGCTTCTTCCAGGAGATCGACCGCTCCATGAGCCTCTGCGAGGCCCGCATCGCCAAGAATCCCAACGATTCGAAGGCCATCCATCTGCTCGCCCTCGCCTACGCCCTCCGCGCCAACTACGGCTTCCTGGTACGCAAGACATGGATCGCGTCGCTGGGCGACTCCACCAAGGCCCACAAGTACGACACCCAGGTCACCGCGCTCGACCCCAACAACTACGATGCCTACTTCCTCCAGGGCGTCTACGACTACATCATCGGCAGCCTGCCGTTCACTTGGCGCATGCTCGGGCATATCGGCGGCTTCCACGGCGACCGCGAGCGCGGCCTCAAGACCATGGAGATGGTGACGCGCAAGGGAGTCGACAACCGGATCGACGCGGCCATGACGCTCTGCGCCCTCTACCGCCGCGAAGGGAACTTCCAAAGGGCCATCCCGATGGTTCAGGAGTTTGTCGAGGAATTCCCCCGCAACTATCTGCTGCGATTCGAGTTGGCGCAGATGCTCGGTGCCGCCGGGCGGCGCGCGGAGGCGCTCGACACCATCGCCGACATCGAACGTCGCAAGGTCGCCAACGCTCCGGGTTTCGCGCGGATCCCTTGGGAGAAGATCTACTACGAGACTGGCAATCTTCAATTCTGGTTCAACGACTTGGACCATGCCTTGGAGAATTTGAGGAAGGTGACCTCCACAGCCCAGCAGTTGGCCGACATCGACCTCAACACCGGCGTGCTCGCCCTGATGCGCCAGGGCCAGATCTACGACCTCAAGAACCGCCACGACCTCGCCAAGGCCGAATACCGCCGCGCCATCCAATTCGCACCCGAGGCCGAGGCCGCCAAGGAATCGCAAAAATACCTCGACAGCCCTTACCGGCGGGTGGTCAAGTCATGACAGAACCGTTTCAACATTCGGACCACGGCTGGCCGTGCGATAGAGTGGAACAGTTCGGGCAGATTCCGCAATGAAAATCGCACTTGGAAGTTGGGCTTTTTCTTTTGGGCCCTACGCGGCGGACCCGGTTCCGTTCGAGTCCATCGTTCGCCGTCTCGCGGAAGCGGGCTACGACGGCATTGATATCAGCGGGTTCCCACCGCAGGTTACCTTGGAGAACCACCCCCCGGGACCCACTCGGGCGGCACTGGTGACGCTCCTCCGCGACCACGGCTTGGGCGTGGCGGGCTACACGGCCGACCTGTATCTCAATCCGGCAATCCCTTACAACGCCGGCCCCTACTTGGACCTGCTCAAGCGCAATGTCGAATTGTGCGCCGACATCGGCAGCCCGTCTTTGCGCGTCGATACCGTGGCCGCGCCGGGGTCCATTCCCGATTCCGAATGCGATGCAGCCTTCCACCGAATCGCGGCGCTGTGGAGCGACGGAGCCGAGTTTGCCGCCACCGCGGGCGTCCGCCTCGTGTGGGAGTTCGAGCCCGGGTTCATCTTCAACAAGGTGGGCGAGATTATCCGGATGCACCAGGAAGTCCGCCACCCCAATTTCTCCATCCTGTTCGACGCCTGCCACGCGTACATGTGCGGCGTCGTCGGTGCCCGCCAGCAGGGCGCGCGTTCGACGCTGCCGGGCGGCCTCGTCGAATTCGTCGACAGCCTCCAGGGGCGCATCGGTGCCGTCCATCTCAATGACAGCGATGGTACGCTGCATTGCGAGGAGACGAGCACCCACCGTCCGCTGGGCCAGGGCCGCATCAATTTCGACAAGCTGGCACCCAAACTGCTGCAGATTCCCAATGTTGAATGGTGGACCATTGACATGAGCTTCTGGCCGGGTGCGTGGGACTTGATCGATTCGAGCCGCGCCTTCGTCGTGAAGCTGCTGGAAACGCACGGCCCGACACATTGACCAGCCGCCAATGAAAAAAGCCATCCGGATCGCAATAGCCGGGATGTTCGTAAGTGGCTGCCTCGGCGCGATCAAGATCGTGGCGGGTTTGAAGGGACATTCGGCGTCCGTCCTTGCAGACGGGTTGGAGTCCGCTTGCGATGTTCTGGCATCGGGGATGGTGCTGGTGGGCCTAATCCTGTCGGCGCGTCCCGCGGACGAGAACCATCCCTACGGCCACGGACGTGTCGAAACCCTGACCGGGCTGCTCTTGGGCCTGTTCCTTTTCAATACGGGCCTTTTCATCGCGTGGCGCGGACTGGCGGGGCTCTCCGACGTGTCCCACGTGCCTGAACCTTGGACCGTTTATCCACTGATCCTCTCGATCTTGGCGAAGGGCGTTCTGATGTTCTTCAAGCGTAGGCACGCGCGCAGTATCGGAAGTTCGGCACTCATGGCCGACGCAACCAACGACGGACTGGATACGCTTTCCGGTTTCGTTGCGCTCTTGTGCCTGTCCCTCGCGCTCTGGCGGCCCGGCCAGTTGGGCAAGGCCGACCACTATGGCGCATTCCTCGTCGGCCTGATCGTCTCTGTGACCTCCCTGCGAGTGGTCTTGGAGGATAGTCTCCACCTGATGGACACCATGCCCGACGACGCGGCTATGTCCCGAATCCGCGAGGTGGCCATGAGCGTGGACGGCGCTTTGGGTGTGGAGAAATGCTTCGCGCGGAAAACGGGCATGCGCTACCACGCGGATCTGCACCTTGAGGTCGCGCCAGAGATTACGGTGCGGGAATCGCATGAGATCGCCCAGCGGGTCCGGATGCGGGTCCGGGAGCAAGTGCCGTGGGTGGCCGATGTGCTGGTGCACGTGGAACCCTGGCCGGGGAAGTGAAACCCGTTCTCGATGTTTCCACAGAACAGCCGCAAGTTTGACTGCACTCCGGGCCTGAGCGCGTTCTTCGGTTCCTCCATATACCTGCCTCCCCGTCACCGCTTCGTAACACATGGGGACTCCTCCGAGACGCAACCGCAACGGAGTGTCCTTTTTCAGCCGCGCGAAGCAACCCAAACAAAAAGCCACACGGCATGCAATACAACTCTGTCCCGACCCATATACCAGATGTAGAGTAGTCGCTATGGGTTGCGCGCGCCGGAACTGCCGTTCAGCCTGTAGGCCTTCGCGCGCCCGAGCCACCGCATTGGCGCGAGAGTCAGGGTCGGGGTTGGTCAACTGAGCCTTGTTCGGTTCCTGGACCACAGACCCGGAGCCGGTAGTCAAAACATGTTAAGAGTGTGTTATCCGTTTGCAATTATGATTGGTATTGGTTAGACTGGTTGTCGCAACGAAAAGGAATAGGGATAACGAATGAAGATCGCGCTGCGCCTTGCCTGCACCATCACCTTCCTGGTATCCGGAGCCATCCCGTGCTGGGCGGGTCAAGTTACGATTGGGTCCTTCGTGTTCGGCAATCCCCTCTCCACCCTTCAGGGCTTCGAGGTGGTCAACGAGACGGGGCCCCAGCCCAACGGCTGCGACCAGCCCGACGGCATCCCGGCCTGCACCGTCCTGGCCTTCGCGAATACCACCCTGACCGTCACCCTTTCGGACAACTCCACGCTGACCCGTACGCCGTCGGGTGGCTTTTCCTTCGTTCCCGGCGACTACATCTACGGCGACAACCTCGGAGACGACCAGGCACAGTCCTTCCTGTTCGACAACTCGCTCACCATCACGGCGGCAACGCTCACCGGCATCGTGACGCCCTCGTCCTTCTCCGTCACAGACGGGACAAATCAGTCGACCTTCTTTTCCAGCGGATCGTTCAGCGTCACCCTGGATCTCTCGGGTGCGCCATCGCTGGCCGCCGCCGATATCACAACGTCGGACACCGTCAACACCCCGGAGCCCGCCGCGTTTCTTCTGGCGATGGCAACTCTGCTGCCGCTGATCCGGTCGCGCCGTTAGCGGCCGCCCCGCCCGTCTTCGGGTTCCGGGTTGATTCGTAACGTTTGCCGCCCTTCCGCGCTGCGGTCAAGGGCCATCAGGATTGCTGCGTCTTTTTACAGCCGCTGGAGGAAACTAACGTGCGCATTGGTCATCAAATCGTTGCAATGGCGGGAGCCCTTGCATTGTGTGGTCTGGCCTCAACCGCCAACGCCCAGGTCATTCTTAGCCCGGTCACGACGCCTGCCACGGTCGGAACCACCGTTGTCTTGACAGGAAAGAGCTTTCCCTCCGGCACCATTGCCAATACCAGCGTCACGGTGACCATCACCCCGCCGGCCGGCAATGGCGCGCCCGTCACCACCCAGTCCACCGCGGTCGTCGCCTCCGGCACGCAGCGCCTGATTTCGTTCGTGGTGCCTTCGGGTCTGGTTGTTACGGCCCCAACAGTCTGCTCGGTCGGTGTCACCGGCTCCACCAGTACCCCGACTGCCTATACGACCGCGACTCCAGCCACCATCACCATCAACCCGCTTCCTGTCGTAACCAACGTCTCCCCTGCAGCCGGACAGAGAGGGGGCGCGCCTGTAACGGTCGGCATTGCGGGCAACTACACGCATTTCAGCAACACCTCCACCATTTCCTTCAGCGGGACCGGGGTAACGGCCACCGTCAACAGCGCAACCTCGTCAGGCCTGCTGAATGCCACGGTAACCGTTGCTGCTGGGGCCACTGTCGGGGCTCGCGACATCACCGTCACCAGCGGCACTGAAAAGGCCTCGCTGACGGGGGCCTTCATCGTCGCGGCATCGCCCGGACTCTCATTCAGCAGCATCCTCCCCACCGGCGGTGCGCAGGGATCAACACTGGACGTCGTGGTTACCGGCACCAACACCCATTTCGATGCCACCACCTTCGCCAACTTCGGCGACGGCGTCCACGTCAATCTGCCGCTCAAGAACATCACTTCTACCTCCCTCACCGCGAACGTGACAGTGAGCAACACCACGTACCTCGGCTGGCGTATGGTCACCCTCGTCACCGGGGGCGAGTTCGCCGTCTCCGGACCACAAGGCTTCAACGTGACCAAGAGCGCCACGTCGCTTCTGTCCGTGACTCCAAACTCCGCGTCCCAATCGACCAGCCTCCATGTCACCATCAAAGGCGTCGGGACCAACTTCCTTCAAAACGCCACGACGGTTTCGCTCGGGTCCGGCATCAATGTCGGCAACGTTGCGGTCAGCAGTCCCACAACTCTGGACGCCGATCTGGCCGTCGGGCCGACCGCAGCCGTCGGAGCCCATGACGTCACCGTTGCCACCGGAGGCGAAACCGAGACCTTTGCGGGCGGTTTTACTGTCACCAGCAGCACTCCGTTCCTCAACGGCGTCTCGCCAACTTCCGGGATCCAGGGTACGTCCTTCCCTGTAACCTTCACCGGCGTCAACACAAGCTTCTCCACCGGAACTCTGACTGCCGACTTCGGAAGCAACATCACGGCGACCCTCGTCACCGGCCCCACCCTCACCCCAACCAGCGCCACCTTCAACATCTCGATCACCAAGACTGCCAACACGGGCGCGCGGACGGTCATCCTCCACAACAACGGCACAGACTTCAATGTCAGTTTCACTGTGACTCCGTCCTCCGCGCAGATCCTTAGCGTGACGCCGTCTTCCGGCCCTCAAGGCGGCAGCCCGAGCGTCACCGTGACCGGCTCGAATACCAATTGGGTGCAGGGAACCACGCGGTGTCGATTGTCTGCTGTCAGCCCTACCCCTCGAGCGTCACAGTCAATCGGATCACCGTCAACAGTCCTACCAGCATGCTCTTGGACCTTACGATTCCAGCCAGCGACCCCGTCGCAACGTACGCGCTCACCGCTACCACTGGTGGCGAGGTCGTCAGCTCAACCTTCGGGGTTTATGGCGCTACCCCATCCATGTCCGTCTCGCCCGGCAGCGGCAAGGTCGGTACCTCAGTACCCGTCACCTTCATCGGCCAGTTCACCACGTGGGGTCCGACTACAACGGTCAACATCAACGGCCAGGGCGTCTCCATCACCAAATACGACGCAACCAAGGACACCAACGCCAGCGCCTCGGCCACCCTCGTGATCGACCCGGCATCTCCGTATGATTGGGACTGTCCCGGGATCCCCGCTGGCGGAATCGGTTGCCGCACCATCACCATGACCACGGGTACTGAGGTCGTCACCACTACCTTCCTAGTTACCAGCACCCCGGCGGCTCTCACTTCCATCAATCCGTGGCATTCGCCCCGGTCGACGACCTCCACGCTCCTCTCGGTCCCGGTCAACATCACCGGCCAATACACCCATTTCCAGCAAGGCGTGACCACGCTCGGTTGCGGACCAAATGCCACGGTATCGCCGACGTCATCGTCGATCACCGTCAACAGCGCGACCTCCCTGAGCGCCACCCTCAACATCACTAATGTTGCGCCTTACGGTTGGCTAACCTGTTACGTCAACACGGGAACTGAGCAACTCCAGATCGGATTCCGCATCGACAGCCCTGCGGCCCCCGTCATCATCAGCGCCACCGGTGGCGTCACATTCCCGACTCCTGCCGCCGGAGCCCAGGGCCAGACCATCACGGGTATCGTGATTACCGGCCAGTACACCAACTGGGTGCAGGGCACTACCCAACTCATCCTCGGAGCGGGCGTCTCCATCAAGAACCTGACGGTTCTGAGCAAGACTGTCATGACTGCGGATGTCGTGATCTCGCCCACCGCCCCGATCGGGGGCAACGTGTTTGTTGCCATCACTGGATCCGAGATCGCCAGCGGTGCGGGCGTTACCGTCACTCCCGGTGCCTCTCAGATCCTGTCTGTTACGCCAAGTCTCGTCACGCAAAACCAGACTGTGACCCTGACAATTGTCGGCCAGGGCTCCCACTGGCTCCAAGGCGAAACTGTGGCCGATTTCGGCCCGGGCATCAATGTCAACAGCCTGACTATCGTCGACGCCACCCACGCCACCGCCCAGATCACCGCGCTTTCCCAATCCACCGTTGGCTACCACAGCGTCTACCTTGACACGGACGGCGAGTACACCGGCATCGGCCAGGGCATTGACGTGGAGCAGGGGACGCCGACCCTTCTCAGCAGTACACCCAATGCCGGTCAGCAGGGTGAAACCAAGAACATCCAAATCCTCGGTCGCTTCACCCACTGGCAGCAGGGCATCACCCAAGCCAGTTACAGTAACGGGATCACGGTCAATTCCGTCACGGTTGCAGACGGCGTTACCGCGACGCTCAACGTCACTGTGGATCCGCTTGCCTACATAGACACAAGTATCCCGTGCCGCAGTCTGACCGTAACCACTGGCACGGAACAACTGACGCTCACAAACCAGTTCTGCGTCTCGTATGGTCCCGCCCAGATCACCGCGGTCACTCCCGTCAGCGCCCGCCAAGGCAACACCCTCACCGTGCATGTGGTTGGACTCAACACCCACTTCTCGGCTGGTGTTACCACCGGCAACTTCGGATCCGGCATCAACGTTTCGGCAGTCCACGTAACCAGCCTGACCACGGCGGATGTTGACCTCGCTGTCACCGTCGGTGCGGCCACGGGCCTCCGCACTGCCAGCCTGACCACCTCCGGCGAAGTCGCCCAAATGACCAACGCCTTCACCGTCAACCCCGGCGTCCCCACCCTCAACGGCGTCTCGCCCGTCTCCGGCCTCCAGGGCCAGACCATGACGGTCCACATAATCGGCCAGTTCACCCACTGGGTCCAAAACACCACCACCGCCACCTTCGGCCAGGGCATCACCGTCAACTCCCTGACCATAAATGACTCCCAGACCGCCGACGCCAACATCACTATCGACCCGCTCTCCTACCCCGGCGGTCGCACCACCAACATCACCACCGGTTCCGAGATTGTCTCCGGCAACTTTTTCTCGATAACGCCAGGCACAGCCATCATCAGCGGCCTCACCCCGTCTACCGGCAACCAGGGCCAGGAAATCGTCCTCGCCATCACCGGCCAAGGCACCCACTGGGCCCAAGGACTCACCCAGTTCTCCATGTCCGGCAACATCACGGTTAACGGCTTTGTCGTCAACAGCGCCACTAGCGCTACCGCCGACATCCTGATTTCACCCACCGCTGGCCTTGGCTCCCAGAGCATCTACATCTCCACTGCGGGCGAGGTCCTGAGCGATCCCGGTGCCTTCGTCATCACCGGCGGCATCCCGTCCGTCACCACCCTCAGCCCGAGCTCCGGCTACCAAGGCGTGACGGGCCTCAACGTCACCATCAACGGTGTCTTCACCCACTGGGACAGTTCCTCCTGCCCCGTGAACTTCGGCGTCGGCATTAACGTCACAACCTGCCTCGTGAACAGTTCCACCTCCATCACGGCTGTGATCGACATCGCCGCCACCGCAACGCCCGGCTACAACACGGTGACTGTCAAGACCGGCAGCCAGACCCTGACGGCGAAATTCCAGATACTCCAGAACCCCAGCGGCTGCACGGCCGGAACCTGCCCGGCACCTCCGCCGCCCACTCCCTACATCTGGAACTTCACGCCGAGCGTCGGTCTTCCCGGCCAAACGTTCACCACCAGCATCACGGGCAGGTACACCAACTGGGACCTCACCACCAGCGCTTCCTTCGGTGCCGGGATCCATCTGAACAACTTCCAGATCGTCACTCCCACCTACGCACGGGCGAATATCACCATCGATTCCGGTGCCAGCGGCGGTACCCGCACAGTAACGCTGACGACCACCACCAACGGTGAAGTTGACACCGCCAGCTTCACAGTGGTCATCGCGACGCCCTACGTCAGCATCGTCGACCCCTCCAGCGCCCTGCAAGGGGAAACCGGCAAGGATATCAATGTTATCGGCCAGTACACCACGTGGGACAATACCACCACCTTCAACCTCGGCACCGGTGTCACCGTAAATTCCACCACCATTCTTGGCCCCACCGCCGCCACTGTCAATGTGGCCGTGGCCCAGGTTGCATCCGTCGGAGGCCGCGGCGTCACCGCCACCACCGGCACCCACGTCGACAGCGGCTGCTGTTTCTCCGTCACCCCCAGCCTCGCCAATATCTCCAGCGTGTCGCCCAACACGGATTTGCAGAATGCTACCCCAACCATCCACGTCATTGGCCAGTTCACCCACTGGGTCCAAGGCACAACCACCTTCAGCTTCGGCGGCTACGGCATCACCGTCAACAGCACGACGATTGTCGACAATACCCACGCGACGCTCACTATCGCCCTCGCGCCGCTCGCTACCCTCGGCATCCATAGCCTGACCGCCACCACTGCGGGTGAATCGGCATCCTTGGGCAACGCTTTCGTCGTCCAGCCCGGAACACCGCTCATCTTGTCGTCCGCCCCGCCCTCCATCCAACAGCAGAACACCCTGAACCTCACGGTGTTGGGCCAGTACACCAGTTGGACGCAGGCGGGAACCACAGTCAGTTTCGGTGGCGGAAGCGGGATTACGGTCGGGACCACCACCGTCACGTCCGACGGCCTTGGAATCACAGCCAGTATCACCGCCACTCCCACTGCCCCGTTGGGCTACCGCACCCTCTATGTGACGACTGGAACCCAGATCCTCACCCTGCCCAACGCCATCTACGTCACCGCCGGACCCGCCGCCATCTCCCTCATCACGCCCAGCCACGGTCCCCAGGGTGCCACAGGTTTCAGCGTCGTGGTTACCGGCACCAATACCAACTTCATAAACGGCACAACCACCGCCTCGTTCGGTTCGGGTATCGGTGTGAACAGTGTGACGGTCACTGACGCGACCCACGCCACGGTCAGCCTCAATATTTCTACCGGTGCCACCCCCGGCAACAACAACGTCAGCCTAACCACGCTGGGCGAAACGGCTGTTGGCGGAACCTTCCTCATCGACGCGGCCACTCCCGTCCTGTCACTCCTGACGCCCGCAACCGGCGTCCAGGGTGACACCTCCGATTCCATCTCCATCACCGGCTCATTTACGCACTTCCAGCAGGGACAAACCACCGCCAGTTTTGGTGCTGGCATCACTGTCAACAGCATTATCGTCGTCGATGCCACCCACGTAACCGTCAACCTCGGCATCTCGCCTACTGCCGTCACCGGTTCCCGTGCGGTCAACCTGACCACCAGTCTCGGCGGCGGCCAAACCGAATTCGCCACTTGGAACAACCACAGTTACACCGTCAACGCAAGCAATGCTGTCATCAGCACGCTCAATCCAACCAGCGGCAACCAGAACCAAAACGCGCTGCAGGTGACCATCACCGGCACCGGCACCCATTTCGACAACACCTCGACCGTCAGCTTCGGCCAAGGCATCACCCCGACCGTAGTGCAGACCCAGAGCGCAACCAGCATCCTCGCCACCATCAACATCGATCCTTCCGCCACCATCGGCACCCGCACCGTGACCGTGGCCACGGGCGGGGAAAGCGCTAGCCTCTCGAACGGGTTCACCGTGAACGCCGGGCTCCCGGTCCTGTCGAGCCTCACCCCGGCCACAGCCCACCAGAACGATACCGTCACCGTCAATGTCGTCGGCCTCTACACCAGTTTCCAGACCGGCACAACCGGTGCCAGCTTTGGCAACGGCATTACCGTCAATAGTGTCACCGTCACGGACGCGACCCACGCGGCAGTCAACATCACCATCAGCCAGACCGCGACCGTCGGATCCCGCACCGTGACGCTCACAACCGGGGCCCAGACGGCATCCCTGACCGGCGGCTTCACCGTGAGCGCGGGTATTCCCGTGATCACTTCCGTGGTTCCGAACTCAGGAACCCAGGGCAGTTCGCAAACCCTCGTCATCAATGGCTTGTTCACCAACTTCGTCGCCGGGACTTCAGTCGTCTCGCTCAGTGGTGGCGGGGTCACTTTCGGAACAGTGACCGTGAATGGCGCGACCGCGCTCTCGGTTCCGATCACCATCGGGTCCAGCGCTGCGCTTGGCGCACGCACCGTGACCGTGACCACCGGCTCCGAGGTGGTTTCGCTGGCGAACGCCTTTACCGTGAACCAGGGCATCAACCTGATCACCCAGATCTCGCCCAATACAGCGATTCCGTCTTCCACCGTCCAGGTCACAGTGACTGCCCAGAGCACGACGTGGACCCAAGGTACGACGGTCGCCAGCTTCGGCCCGGACATCCAAGTCGGCGGAGCGGCGGCCGGTACCCCCGGACCTGTCACGATTAACTCGCAAACATCCTTGGTTGCCACGTTGATAATCCCGGCCAATGCCGCGCTGGGACCGCGCAACGTTACGGTCCAGACCGGTTCGAACGTGCAGACGGTGGTCAACGGCTTCACCGTCCAACTGAACGACTCCACCGCTCCGACCGTTACCAGTACCAGCCCCGCCTCGAACGCAAGTTCGGTCCCGCTCAATACCTCGATCACGCTCACTTTCAGCAAGCCGATCCTCGCTTCGTCACTGGTGACGAACGCGACGACCGGCTCCACCTATGGAGATATCGGCCTGTACGACACCACGACAGGCCAATATGTCGGCGGCACGATCGCGCTGGACGCATCGGGCCGTGTGGCCACTTTTGTACCGTCCCAATTGCTTGCGGTGAACCGACAATACCAGTTCTTCGCCTACGGCAGCTACTCCCCGGGCATCGCGGACACCGTAACCCCGACCGCCAACAAGCTCCAGAACTATTACTTCTACTTCACCAGCGGGTACACGACCGATACCACCGGTCCGACGTTGACCCAGACCAACCTGCAAAACGGCGACACCAACATCCCGCTGAACACACCGGTGATGTTGCAGTTCAGCAAGCCGGTGAATCCCGTCTCGCAGCCAAATGGACTTCTCGTGCAGACCGGTTCGCCAGCGGCCAATGTGCCGGG
Source organism: uncultured Acidobacteriia bacterium (assembly GCA_903907865.1). GTDB lineage: Bacteria > Acidobacteriota > Terriglobia > Bryobacterales > Bryobacteraceae > BOG-234. The sequence goes on along the minus strand of CAIVPR010000091.1, from coordinate 325 downwards.
GACATTTAGCTATAGTGGCGGGAACACGATTGTGACGTTTACCCCGGCGAACGGATTTGCCGCGGGCACCCAGTACACCGTGACCTATTCGGCCCAGTTGACCGATGCGCCGGGGAATGCCCTCGCCAATCCGGGTAGCTTCACCTTTACAACGGGGACCACGTCGGACAGTTCCAGTGGACCCTCCCTGATCTCCTACAGTCCGGGCAACAACGAGACGGCAGTACCGACGAATGCGGCGATCACAGTGCGGTTCAACAAGCCGGTGAACCCGATCACAGTTGTCAACAACTTCTTCGTGGCCAACAACAACACGGGCGTGGTG
>CAIVPR010000090.1 GCA_903907865.1 uncultured Acidobacteriia bacterium | reverse complement strand
GTGTGGACAAGGAAGCGGCGGATGAACTCGTGGGCCTCCAGTGTCATCTTTCGGGACTTGGTCTTGTCCTTGTGCCGGTAGTCGTTCCATTGCCCGAGCGTGTCCAGCGGGCTGGTGGTGGCCCCGATGACGGCGGTGGAGACCCGGGCGTAGCGGGCCGTGGTTTCGAGGCGGGAGTGTCCGAGCAGCACCTGTTGACCAGTGGCGAAGACTGGCACCGACCTTATCCTGGCTAAGTCCGGCATGGTGCTGCGCCCGTGGTCACTCGTGTCCGTCCCCTGCTCCAGCAGGTGGGTGGCGAAGGAGTGCCGGAGGGTGTGGGCCGTGACCCGCTTGTGGATGCCGGCGCGGCGTGCGGCGTTGCGGCACGCGATGGCGATGGCCGAGCTGGAGATGTGGCGGACGCGGGGGAAGCATTCCTTGCCCCACGGCATCTCCAGCGTCACCAGGTAGAGGAACTGGACGGCGGTCACGAACGTGTTGACGCTTTCCGGCGACAGCTTCCGGTCGTTGAGCAGGTACAGCTCGTACTGCCGGATGGCGTCGATGTCGAGCTTCTCGGGGCTGGTGTTGTAGTACATCGCCAGTCCTGACCAGAGGCGCAGCAGCATGCCCCTGCTTATCCAGGATAAGGTCGGCGCGGTTCCGCTCCCCTGGTCAGTGGATGTAACTTCGTTGTGTGGCGGGTGCGAGGCCGCGCAGCTGAATGTCCTCGATGAACCGTTGGCGTAAGGGCGTCATTGGGTGTTTTCCTTTGGATTGGGTTGCGGTTACTGCAATAACCGCTAATCCAAGTCTGCGGGAAAACCGCCCACCATGCCAAATGCCGGGGCAGTGCCTGTCCGGCAGGCCCCACTGTGCCCGGTCGCAGCCAAAAACCGCGCAGCGGTTTAGTTCATGAGCCCAACAACAACTCCGCCGCACTTGCCCATGGTTAAATCCGACATCTGTCTCCGTTCGAGGGTCATACTTTGACGGGCGCGAGGTCCGGGCGCATCGGGAGGAGATCTACCCGGTCGAGGTCGGCCAATCGCTAATCAGCGAGGTGGCCGACGCAGTGCGGCGAGGCAGGGCGGCCCGCTGGACCCGATCTACGGGGCCCTGTACTTGGACGCCCGGTAACGTCACGCTGAGGCACGAGGGACGGATTGAGAACCGCGCAGTCTATGTCTCACCGGAAATCGACGCCGCCGGGCGCTAGGACGCGCCGGGACTGGGGCCATCAGCCAGCGAGGGAGCCACCTTCCGGCTTGGGGGCCGGACGGAACCGGGAAACCGGGGCGTGGGGGATCCCTACTTGCGTCGACTGCCTAAGCGCTTTCCGCAGAAAATGGAAGCAGCGTTCCCTTCCCCCAGCAACCTTCATTCCTCGTTCTTCTACTTCTGAAACGCCAACTGGGCGAACTCATGCAGGCTTCGACGCCAGCTCTGCCATTCGTGGGCAGTCTGCGGCGATTCATAGGACACGCTGTTGACGCCCTCCTTCTTCAGCGCCTCGACGGCCGCCTGCCCGGCGGAAGACCCGGGCTCGCGGCTCCCGTAGCTCACAAACAACAACTTGACCTTTTTCCTGAAGTCGGCCATATCCTTGATCTCCGAGGTGGCGATGCTGCCGCCGCTGAACATGCCGATGTGGGAGAACTTGTCCGTGTGGGCAAGCGTGATGCCGTGCGTCAGCATGCCGCCCATGGAGAGACCGGCCAGTCCGCGATGCGGCTGATCCGCAAGCGTGCGGAAGTTGGCGTCGATAAACGGAATGATGTCCTCGATCAGGGCGTGTTCGAACGGGGTACCGCTCATCGCCATGGGACCGCGGCCCCCGCCCGCACGGCCTGGGCCGCCCGGAGCACCTGCCGGAGCCGGTCCGCGCCCCGCGCCCGGTGCCGCACCCGGCAAGCCACCACGGCCGGCACCCGCTCCACCGACGACGAGGTAACTATTGCTGATCACGATGATAAAGGGCTTCGCCTTGCCTGCCGCAAGCAGGTTGTCCAGGATCAGGCCGGCAAACCCTTGGCCTCCCCAGCCATGTTCATCTTCGCCAGCACCATGCTGCAGGTAGAGCACCGGGTAGCGCTTTGTGCCCTTCTCATAGTCCGGAGGCGTGTAGACGAAGGATTGCAGCGTGGCGTTTGCGACCTTCGAAAAATAGTGGACTTCGCGCAGGTGGCCGTGTGGAACGTTCTTCAGTGCATAGAAATCCTGGTCGTGGGCCGGAATTTCAACGGCGCCGCCCCAGCGGCTCGAACCGTAGAAGACCTGAGTGCCCGGGTCCGGGATGGAGAGGCCGTCCACGGTGAGCTGGTAGTAATGGAAGCCTTCGTCCAGAGCGTTTGTGACGCCCGTCCAGACGCCGTTCTCGCCTTTGGTCATGGGATAGCGAGCGCCGCCGCCCATGTTGATCAGCACGGCCTGGGCGTTCGGTGCCAGCAGCTGTGTGCGGACGCGCCTCTGCGAGTTGACCTCGGGATATTGTTTGCCCGGCTGGTTCAGGGAGGAGGGTTTGAAGTCCTCCGTCGGCGCTGACTTGTCTATTTCAACGGGCGGCGGAGCGCCCCGACCGGCCGGGGCCCCTTGTGGTGCCTGCGCCATGGCGGTAACACCAGCCAGGACGGCGAGAGTCAAGATCGCGAATTTCATTGAATGCTCCTGATTGTGGAACCCCGCGTCCCCCCGCGAACGGGTTGCGCTAGATCAACAGTCTAGATCCTATCTCACCTTGTTTGATGGACGGCGACCGCAAGGGCGGGATCAGCGTACCGAGAGGGCAGCGGGGATTTAGACAGGCAGGCTTGACACTGGGTGTCGGCGGCAGACTTGCAATTGTTGCGAAGTGTTGGCCGACTGGCGCGAGACTTGCTAACATAGAAAACCATGGCGCACCACGAGGGCAGTAGCAAGGGCAGCGGCAACGACGACGACCTCACCAAGTGGCTAAACGACCTTGCACAAGGCAATAAGGCTGCGGCTGACAAGCTGATGCCTGTGATTCAGCGCGAGTTGATGAAGATCGCCCGCAACCGCCTGCGCAATGAGCGAGCCAACCATACCTGCCGCACCAACGACTTGGTGAACGACCTCTACATCAAACTGTTCGGAGGCAACCCGCCCGAATTCGCCGACCGCTCCCACTTCTATGCGATCGCGGCGATGAACATGCGCTGGATCCTGGGCGACTATGCCCGTAGGAGGAAGAGGCGCGCAGACGGACAGGACGACGTTGCGACCTGGGACGATAAGCTCATCCTGGGATCCGACCATAGCTGGAGCCAGATCGCGGCATTGAACCGGGCGCTGGAAAAGATGGAGACCCTTTACCCCCGCCAGGCCCAGGTGGCGGAGAAACGCATTTTCGCCGAGATGTCGGATGCGGAGATCGGTCGAGCGCTCGGTATCAGTGCGAAGACTGCCGGTCGGGACTGGAAGTTCGCCAGAGCATGGCTGTACAAGGAGATGGGGGGACAAGGGGACCCACCACCCGAAAAATAGTGTCAGCGGCATGTCCCCTTTTCCGCAACCCTGTCGCTTACCCAAGTAGAAGATGGCAATGGAACCAGCCAATCCGAACATCGCAGCCGAGAGGGGACTCGTAACCGAGCTCTTCGACGCGGCGCTGGACCTGCCCGTTGCCGAATGGGACGGGTATCTGGACCGGTCCGGCGCGCCCGCCTGGGTGTGCGACGAGGTCCGACGACTACTGGCAGTGACCGACGAGGCTGCGGAGTTCTTCGAGAAGCTCGCGGAAACCATCCAGCCGCTGCTCGAGGAGCAGCCGCGTTTGGATGCGGGGCAGATCCTGAACGGCCGGTTCCGGATTGTGCGCTTCCTCGCCCGGGGAGGGATGGGAGAAGTCTACGAGGCCGAGCACCTTTACCTTGGCACGCGCGTGGCCCTGAAAGTAATGACGCCCGGCGCGGAACTTCGCGCCGTTGAAATCGGCAGAGCCGCGTTCGAGAGCTTTCGAGACGAGGTGAACCACTCGATCGAGATCACCCACGAGAATGTCTGCCGCACCCACGAGGTAGACCGTGCGGTGGATTCGCACGGCGACGACCTGTTTTTCTTCACGATGGAGTTGCTCGGAGGCCGGTCGCTCTCAGAAACGCTGCGGGAATCAGGACCGCTGACCGTCGATCAGGCTCGGTCCGTGATGGCGCAAATGGCAGCGGGACTCGACGCCGCCCACCGGGTCGGCGTGCTGCACCGCGATTTCAAGAGCGGGAATGTGATGCTGGTGCCGCGCTCCGAATCGGGTCCGCCACGGGTTGTGGTGACCGATTTCGGCTTGGCCCGGTCCGTGCACCCCGACGCGGCCCACTCGGGCGACGACGGGGCGACTCGGGCCTATGCGTCTCCCGAGCAGTTGGCGGGGCGGGAGCAGACCCCGGCATCGGACGTGTTTTCGTTTGGGGTGGTCCTCTACGAGATGCTGACGGGGCAACTGCCGTTCGACCCGGACAGCGTGCTGCGGTCCAAACCGCCGGTCGCGCCCCGAAAATTGCAGCCAGGACTGCCGGAGCGGTGGGAGAAGGCGATCCTGCAATGCTTGGAGGCGGACCCGGCCAAGCGTTTCCTGAGCGCCGGGGACGTGGTGAAGGCGATGGAGCCGACGCCGCTGATAGCTCCAGGGTGGTTCGCGGTGGCTGCATGCTTGGTACTGGCATTCGCTGCGATGTTCATAGGGCGGACTCCGGTGCAGCCGCCGTCGTTGGCCGTGCTGCCGTTCGAGGTGGACGCGGAGGAGAACCGATATTTGGCGGAGGGGTTAGCCGACCGGGTGACGGATTCGCTGTCGCAGGTGCCCGGGTTGCGCGTGATTTCCCGCGTGGCTTCCGGGAGGTTGAAGGACGCGGGGAAGGATTTCAAGCGCACGGCGGGCCAGTTCCATGTCCGGTATTTGCTGTTGGGGTCGTTGAAGAGGGCGGGGCCGAAGTACCATGTGCGTGCGGAGATCGTGGACGCGTCTTTGGCGGGAGAGCCTGCGGTGTGGTCGGACTCGCAGGATCTGACGGAGAGTGGACTGGATATTTTGATTTCGGTGGTGATCCGGGCGGCGGTGCAGAATTTGAAGTTGGTGGTGGAACCCGGGATCGACGCAGCGCCGACGAAGAATGAGGAGGCGTTCAAGGACTATTTACTGGGTCGGTACTACGCCACGCGCAGGACGCCGGAGTCCATGCACGAAAGTGTTGCCTTGTTGGAGAAGGCGGTGGCGTTGGACCCTGGATTTGCCGTGGCTTGGTCGGCTCTGGGCTACTCGTACCACGACCTGTCGATACGGTCGGGAGCAGCTTGGCAGGAGCCAGCCCGCCGGTCCTTGTGGGCGGCAGCGCGTGCGATTGCATTGGAGCCGAAGTCGCCGATGGCCCACTTGACGATCGCAATGAACAAGGCGTGGTGGCAGTGGGACTGGGCTGGCAGTGAACGGGAGTTCCAAGCTGCCTTGGCCGCAAATCGATCGCTTTCCGATACGCACCACCAGTACGCACTGGTCCTTGGCTGGCTGGGGAGGACAACTGAGGCACTAAACGAAATCTCCCGCGCTCTGGATCTGGACCCCATGAGCAGCAAAGCCCGAGTGGCAAAAGGTACGTTGCTGATGTACGCTGGGCGCGCGACGGAAGCCCTTCACGAGTATGATACGGTGAGTGAGTCCGACCCGGGATACTCCAATGTCTGGTCGCCAAAATCGGATGCAGACCTCGCGCTTGGACGGATCACCGACGCGGTGGAAGACTGCGAGAAAGCCAAGGAGTTGAGCGGTGGACAGAGTTTCGCGCTTTCGTGCTTGGGACGGATGTATGCCGAGGCTGGACGCCTGAGCGACTCGCGGCAAGTGGTAGCCGAGTTGGAGAGCCGACTTAGCGCGGGCAACGCCGACCCTATGGACTTGGTGCGCCCATATATTGGCATGCGCGAAAAGGACGCCGCGTTCAGTTGGCTGGAACGCGCATTCCAGGTGCACAGTCTACAATTGAGCGATCTAAAGGGATCGCCGGATTATTATTGGCTTCGCGGTGATGCGCGGTACGCCGGGCTCGTCGCAAGATTAAAACTGTGAGCACATAAGGAACGCATAAGGAGAGACGATGGAAGATCGCTACTACAACTTGGTCTCGAACGACGAGCCTGGATACAATTGCTGCAATACCGGCCTGGTATTTCTGGGGACGGATATGGACACCATTTCGCAGCAGCCGTTGGGGCAATACCTGCCCGTCCAAGTGACACTCGACAACACCCAAGCCATAGACGGCCACCACACCCCGCCCGCACTCTTGCTGGTAGGCGGGGCGTATCCGGATCCAGCGGGAAACCAAGTAATCTTCCGGATGCGTAACGACGGACTGGAGCCAACACCCGATGTGGACCGGACCTTTCAAGCATCTTTGAATTTCAGCCCCGACCAAGTGCCAGACAATGGAGCAAGCGTTCAATGGCGGCTCGAGCAGGAGCCCGGACCCGACGGAACAGCAATAAAGGTGTTGTATGGATTCCGGCCATAAGCGAAATCCACGAACCGCACTGCGCATGGCGGTGGCGATGGTCTTGGCAACGTGGTCGCCGTCTTCGGCAAGTACCGGTCCGGAAAAGCCGGTGTTCTATGACGAGGTCGCGCCTGTCAATGACCAGTGCGAGGGGGATGACATTCAGATCCTTAGCGTCGACGCGGGAAGCGCTGCCTTCGCGTTCGCGGTGTTGGTTACGCCTAAGCCGCCCCCACTGCGGATAACTCCCCTAGCGGCTCCAGCTCCCACTCTAGGGGGGCCGTGGAGGTGCTTTGTCCTCCACGGGAACGGCAAGATCGCGCTAACTTCGAGGCTTGGCACAAGACTGAGGCTCGAATCACGCGGCGTCTTGCGCCGGAGTTGTAGCAACACGAAGGACGCTGGAGCCTCGAATGCAGTAGAGTGCACTCTGCTCGTGGAACCATATCCCTTCTAGCACAACACCGCCCAGTTAAGCCCCCAAGGAGCCATGACACATGAAGATCTGCCGTTGGAACAAGGCAAGCCTCGCACCGTTGCTGTTCGTGTGTGCGTTGCAAGTCGGGGCGGTCAAATATGACCCAATGCCGACGATTCCGCACGAGTACCCGCTGGACAACGCTGAGCTGCAGGCATACACGTCCAAAGGGGCTGCCTCGTCCGCGCAGGTGGAAGCCATGCGCCGACACGGATGGGCCCTGTTCTCTTCCCTAGTGGCACCCTCTGGGACTAACCAGCAAGCCGTGCGCTGGCAGACGTGTTACACCGTAGACGATGTGATGAAGCGTCAGGCCAATTGCCTAGCCGCTTCGGCACCGGCCTCCTCGGCGGCACATTCGTTCGAGGCGGACTACCAGTCGAGCCCGACTCCCAGGCCGAGGAAAACGGCCGAGGAGATCCGCTACAATCTTGAAACTTGCCGTTTCATCGAAGGGGACAACAGGGGACGCGTCAGCTTGGCAGGGCCAGAGGCAATCTTAAGCGTACTCCGATCCGGCAAGTACAATGATTTGGCTGAATTGGAGAACGAATCGGCAAACCGCATGATCACCGTCAAAGCCAAGTGGGTCGGACTAGACGACGGCGACGAGATAAGCACGTGGAACGGCAGAGTTCCAACTGCAGGACTGAGCCGAACGTCCGAGATATCAGAGATGAAGCAAGGACTTCCCACCGTCTGCGTCGCGGAACAGCAGGAGACATGCATGGGCAAGTCATGGGTCTCGCCTAACCGTTTCTACCATTTCACGCCGCATTGCAAGGGATGCCCGACATACGTGCTGCTGGCAGGCCTCCATATTGCTACGCGGGAGCAGGCCAACTGGGTCTGGGCTACATACTGGTGGCACGACCAACCAGACATGGCTCCGTTCGGCGACGGGCGCCCGGCGTTCCTGCAGCCGGACCGCAGCGTTTGGGGGAATTACTTAATGGACGTCGCATATGACATGGACTTCCCGACCGAAAAGGATGGAAAGCCCCATATCGCGTTCAACCCTTGGCTGGAAGGAACGGACGTTGACGGACTGGTTTCCAATTGCATGAGCTGCCATAGGAGAGCTTCGACCTTGGGAACCGCTGAAAATGTGGTCACGGTAAACGCCCTTGGCCACATGATGCCGAATTCGTCCCCGCTGGCCACAGTCGTCCGCGGCTCAGACGCAACCTTCAATACATTCTTCGACGTACCATTTGACGACCCGAAGCGGCTGAAGCTTGGGTTTATTTGGTCATTGGTGCGGGGAACCGACGTCGATCCGCCGTTGGCATCGCAGCCCACTATCAAGAAGAACGAGAAACCCTGAACGTATCCGACGACTAAGGTCGGATCACGAGAGATCCGCAAGACACATGAGCAACCGCGCGAAGGCAGGTCCGCCCAAGCCCCGAGCTGAACCAGTCGCTCACAATGCGGCACTCGAGCCCAGACCAGCTAACCCAGAGGATCATGCAGTACGGAGACCTCTGTGTGCGCACAAGGGCACAAAATTTGATGGCCAAGCTCATTGACCACCGCCCCCTGCGAAACTAGGATTTAGTGGATTTCCTCTCCGGCCTCAACCCCCAGCAACGCGAAGCGGTCGCGACCACGGAAGGACCCGTCCTCATCCTGGCCGGAGCCAATCTTTGCGGCAATGCTCCGGCAAGACCAAGGTCATCACCAACCGCATCGCCCACCTGATCACCACCAAGGGCGTGTACCCGGCCGGGATCATGGGCGTCACCCTCACCAACAAGGCCGCCGGCGAGATCCGGGAGGGCGTCAACAAGCACCTCGTCGACGTTTCGCTCGCCGCCACCTTACACTCGTTCTGCGTCTGCCTCCTCGGGCGCGACGGCGATGCGATCCAATTCGGTTAGACTAGGGATATGCCTCGCGTTTCATCGAAGCCACACACCCGATCCACAGGCACGGCGATTCGGGTCATCATACCCAATTCACTGGAGCCGGAGTTGCGGCGGGTGGCGGACGAGGGCAGCCTGACGCTCGCCTTGGCGCTCGTCGCATTGGCGGAACGCGGCGTCCAAGCGGACCTCGACGCGCGGGCCAAATTGGATACCGCCTACGCAAAGTTCGTGGCCGAGCCGGACCAGTCTCGGAAGGACGCCGCCGGAATGGAATTGATCCGTTCGATTTTCGGAGCCGACGCAATTGCCGAAAATCCGGTTCAGTGAACTTCCCCGCCCGCTTTGGGAGCATCTGCTGCAGCGGGTCAACGAACGGGAGATTCCGTTGGCGGATCTGCACCGTCTCCAAGAATGGGCCCGGTCCGGGCCGATTGCTCCGGATGGGAACTGGTACAAAGATTTTGGTACGTTCAAGATTTGCGGCACCGGTCAATTCCCGTCTACGGTCCTCACGACGGGAATGAAACCGTTCGGGAACAAGATCGAGTAGCGGTGCTTCGGCCAGTTGGGCACGTCCGGGTTGGACGCGGACAAGGTTCGGGAACCATGGTTCAATAAAGGATTAGTCCGCAAGCAAACACGAAGTCCGGGCCACAGATGCCCCCGAAAAATCCGTTGCGCAACTGCGGTCAAGTCCTGTTTCATGGACTCTGCACGGCCAGCGGCATTCTCGCGCCCGCGTTGGCCATGGGCGACCTGACACCCGAAAAGTTCGTGCTCGGCCTCGGAGCGGGCGTCCTCACCGTGCTCGGCAGTTGGCGCATGAGCGCAGAAGTCCAACAGGCCGCCGACACGGCCCGCCAGCAACTCCCCGAAACCGACCTCCTCCTCCGCAACCACGACCTCAACCTCCTCGTCGTCGAAGCCCTCAGGCGGGCCATCGAAGGCGCTGCCGAGACCAAGGGTCTGGCCGCCCACCACAAACTCATCCGCTCCCTCGCTGCTCAGATCGAAGCGCACTTCCAGCAGGTCGGGAAACTGAACATCGCGGGCCAAGGCCAAACCGACCTGCCGAACCTCGCGGTCCACCTAGCCCAACACGGGCACACCCAATCGCAGCCGCCCCAACTGGAGCTCGAAACCTGGCGGAACCTCCTCGACGACCTCGCCGCCAGCGTTAAGAACCCAGCCGGACTCCCGGAAATCCGCGACGGGCTCGCCGCCCACGTGCAAGCCCATTTCGACCGCCTCGTCATCGCCATTCTCAGGGAGGACGCCAGCGGCCAGGGCCCCACCCAGGGTCGCGGCTGGGCCGCCCTCACCCTCCTCGTCTGGACCCGCTTTTCCGCCGACCTCCGCACCCTGAAGGAATACGCCGCCAGCAGCGACGAACTTACGGCCATGCTGTTCGCCACCCAGCAGCGCGCCGACGCCAAGCTGGACGAACTCCTCCGCTGGCTCGGCCCGCTGGCCGCCGAACACAAGGAACTATCCGACTACCTGCGTGCGGCCCACCACGACCTCGCGACCCGGCTCGACGACATCCAGGAGCTCATCGGCCACGGCCTGCTCTCGCCGGAGGAATTCCGCCTTCACTATTGGCGCAACCGCCGCAACGACCCCGGTCTCGAATTGCTCTGGCAGGATCCCGACCGCGCCCAAATCCTCACCACCGAGATCGTGGGGCGCGCCGCCGAGGTCGCCGAGTTCGGGAGGTTCCTCGATCCCGCAAACCGTTCTGTCCGGGTCCGCTTCTGGAAGGGCTACCCGGGTACCGGGAAGTCCCGCCTCATGATCGAGTTCGCGCGGCATGCCACGGAGGCTGGATGCCGGGTGTTCTTTGTGGACCCCGCCGTCCACGACCTGATGGCGGCGCTGAAACGCATCCGACCCGGGCCGCCGGTCGTCCTGCTCTGGGACGACTACAAAGGCGACAAGTCTGAGGAACTGCGGACCTTCCTCGACCTCGACGCGCCGCCGTGCGACCGGCTTGGCCCGACGGTCAAGCGCGTCATCACCGGGTGGCCGTCGCACAATGTGCTTGGGGAGAAGGCACGCGACGCCCGCTATGTTGAAGCGGAACTGCGGCCCATCGTTCCGAGCGACGAACTGGTGGGTTACACCAGCCGGCTACTCTCCAGCGTTGCGGTGCGACAGAGGACCGAGGTTGCGCAGACCATTGTCGAAGGCACGGAGTCCCAGCCGGAAGCGGTGCTCCGCGCTGTCCGGCTCGTGATCGAGGGCAAGCCTGTCGGGCAAATCGACTTTGTCAACCTTTTGGAGAATGAGTACGACGACCTGATCCGGTACCGGTTGTTGGCCGAACGGAACCAAGAGGATTGCGACGGCGTCCGGAAGGCGCTGGTTGTGATGAGCCTGCTCGGCTCGGTCGATCTGGGCGATGGCGAACAGCGCAGCGCCTTGGAAGCAGCCGGGGTGAAGGAGCACTGCTTGGGAGTGCTGGCGGACAAACGGACGGTATCGAGAAATGGCGGCGTCTACTCGATTAGTCTGGACACGTTCCGGCGGCACGTGGTGCGGCGCGCGATGGACTACCGCAGGCCGGAAGTGATCAGCGGATCACCGGAAGGCTTGGCCAGGTTGGCGGCCCCGTTGTTGCTGGGCTGGTTCGACACCATTTGGCGCATCTGCGTCCTTGCGGCGGCGAACACCGGGCTCGGCGATGAAATTCGCACCCGTATTCTCGGAGTGCTGGATTCGATCCTTGCCGGAGGACTGTCCGATCAAGCCGCGCTGCAGCTTGCCTCCCGTCTCTTCGCCGCGACTCCGGTCGAACCTATTCCATGCTGGCGGGGGGCGTTGGCGGACAAAATTGGCAAAGTACGGAATAGACGCGACAACGCAAGAATTGCCCTGGAACACGCAAATGCGCTTTACAACGCAACTGTAGGGGAGTTGGACCCGCTCCGGTGCCGCGCGTTAGCCGACGCAATCGGCAAAGTACGGCAAGCCTACAACACCCCGGAAATTGCGTTAGCGCAGGCAATGGCCTTGTTCAACTCGACGGTGGGGGAGCTAGATCCGACACGGCGCGGCGAATTGGCTGAAGCAATTCGCAATCTATGGATGGAACACAAGGCCCACGAGATCGCTATCGAGCTGGCGAAGGCACTATGCAACGCGTCGTGGTTGGAGTCCGATGCACTGCGCCGCGCCGGCTTGGCCATTGAGATCGGTCGAGTGCGACGGGTGCTCGAGCGGCAGGGATATAGAAACCCGGAAATCGCGCTGGCAGAGGCACGGGCGCTAGCCAATGCCTCAGTCGCGGAGCCCGATTCGCGGAAGCGCGCCGAGTTGGCGGGCAAGATCGGTAAGGTCCGGCAGAAGTACAACACCCCGGAAATAGCAACACAGGAGGCTGGTGCGCTATTCAACGCCACAATAACAGAGCGCAATGCGCGACTGTGTCGCAAATTCGCCCGTGCCATCGGTAAGGTGCGGAAGGTGCACGACACACTGGAAATTGCCAGATCACAGGCCAAGGCGATTTACAACGCCTCAGTTGTGGAGCAAGACCCAGTTCGCAGGGCAATCTTGAAGAATCAAATTCGGAAACTCGACGCCCAATACGGATCCCAGTTGTCCGAACAATAGAGGCAAGCGGCCCGCCCGCCACATCAACTCAAGCCGCGCGCCGCAGCCTTCAGCGCTCTCCGTGCGTGTTTCGATGTAAACTGGGTTCAGGTCACCGTGGAAGTACATCTGTCCATCGAAAAACAAGCCCACCTCCATCAGTCGGCGGCACGGACGGGCAGGAGCGCGGCCCAGTTTATTGAGGACGCTGTCGAGCATGTTCTGCAATCGGAGTCGAGGTTCATCGAAGCCGTGGAAGTGGGCCGCGCCGCCGCCCGCCGGGGCGAGCTTGTGGACCACGACGAAGTCGTGGAACGAATCGAGCAGATGTTCCGGTCGTGACCCGAGTTCGTTGGTCCACAATAGCCTCGGATGACCTTGCGCGAATCGTCGATTGGATCCGCATCGACAACCCGGACGCCGCCCGGCGCGTCGCTCGAACCATATTCGAAGCGGTCGAAGGGCTTCGGAGACATCCAGGCATGGGGCGAACCGGATTGGCACCTGATACCCGCGAACTTGTATTTCCGCCTTGGCCCTACATCGCCGTTTATGAAGTGGTCGACAGTGTCGTCAACGTCCTCCGCATCCGGCACGCCTCGCAAGATTGGCCCTGAAGCCCAATCCCCGAATCGTCACCAATGCGAAACTAAAACTTAGTGGATTTCCTCTCCGGCCTCAACCCCCAGCAACGCGAAGCGATCGCGACCACCGAAGGCCCCGTCCTCATCCTGGCCGGAGCCGGGTCCGGCAAGACTAGGTCATCACCAGCCGCATTGCCCACCTGCTCACCACCAAGGCATGTACCCCACTGGAATCATGGTGGTCACCACACCAACAAGGCCGCTGGCGAGATGGGCGAGCGAGTCAACAAGCACTTGGCCGACGTTCTCGCTCGCCTCCTAGCCCATTTTGACAACTGCAGTTCGGATAGTGCGCCGGATGGAGACTGCTACAGGGACTTCGGCACCTTCAAGATATGCGGCTCGGGTCAGTTCCCGACCACGGCGCTCACGAGAGGGATGAAGGCATTCGGCAAGAGGATCGATTGACCTTGTCCGTGATAGCAGTCACTGTCTATTGGGATACGAACTCGTTCCGTTCCATATTGAGGGTCTGAACCACCGTCGAACCCGCAAGACAGAGTAACAGTTTCCCGTCGGTTGACGGCTGGATGCGGGAGACCGACCCGTCGGTCGAGAGCCTCGTCACAAGCTGCCCGCTGGCAACATCGGCAATCGTCACCTCATGGGTGACTGTGTCGAGAACATAGAGGTACTTGTGATCGGGACGCTCCGCCATGCCGCCGGTAGACGTGGAAGCAGGGAGGCTGTAATAGGCTAGTCCCCCGGTTGCAACCCCTGTGGCCATTGCCAGCAAAACTCCTTTGGCGATATGGCCCGCCGCGTGATTAATCCGTTTGGAAGCTGTTTGCGTTTCTATTCTTGAGATTTCTCGGAGTCCCACAAGATCCGCCAAAACAGCCGTGTGGGCCCTTGGATATAGGAATGCCGCCTTGCCGTCCCCAAGGCTGAGGACCTCGTAGGAGCCATCAACGGTGATCGAGAGGGCCGATTCTGCGATCTGGCCATGGGCGGACACCTTTCGGAATTCGGTTGGACCTAGCATCCAGAATCCTTCAGCATCGGGGATTCGGGCGAGCCGGGTCTCACCGGCTGTTGCATGGAAGTTGGTGCGCTTCTCAAGTGGGTTGACCGTGACGATCCCGCCGTCGTGGAATTTGACCGTCCCCGTTGCTATTTCGAGAACTCCGATGAATCCGGGGTACTCAAGCGTTCCCTTTGGGCCGATGTGTTGTCTGCGCGGCGGAAGCTTCGCAGTCAGCAACAGAAGAGACTTTCCGCCTTCCAACCATGCAGAATCAATGACCAAACTTTCCAGCGGGATCTTCGCGAGCGGCGTCGCCTTGTCGACTTTGTTTACAGTTAGTATTTGAGGCCAGACGGCCCGTCCCTTCACCTGTTCCTGAGAGATGATGAAAATATGCTCTCCATCGGGGTGTGCCAAGAGTCGATGATCTTTGGTTGTGGAGAAGGTCGCAACTACCTCCATCCGCACCAAATCAATCACCTTGATCGACGCACCCTTGTCTTCCTTCAAGTCGCACAAGATGCTCGTGCCCTGCTTGAACGAATACAATTCAGCACCTTGGCCCCAACCGATGTCAACGACCCCAAGGACCTTCCGACTCGCAAAATGGACAACACTGACTTTAAAGTGCCATTGCCGACCAAAAAATGGCATATCTTTTCTATCTGTCTTATTCCCGGAAAGCCTGTGCACAACGAGGACAACACCAGAGTTCTGCACCAGGGCACACGACTCTCCCTTTTCCCAACCAAGGTCCGGTCTATCGCAATCAACTGGCGACTCCTCCAAAGGAATCGACTCCAGAGTTTCTTTGCCCTGATCATCTTGAATCTCGAGTGAGGGCGGCTTGTGTCGGATCCGCCACGTGTCGGCAAGTCCAGGCATTATGAACGTGACTCCCAAAACTGAGAGAGCCACTACTCGAACAGACCACGAACCCCGCACTATACCTCCAAACCCGCAAGATGCAGATGATTGGCATTTTACGTGCTGGGGGGGGGGGGGGGGCGTGTCAAGAACCTTTTTCGCCAGCCTTCCGGGGCACCGGCGGCGAGTCCCAGCCAGCCCAACATCACCAATGCGAAACTAGAATTTAGTGGATTTCCTCTCCGGCCTCAACCCCCAGCAACGCGAAGCGGTCGCGACCACCGAAGGCCCCGTCCTCATCCTGGCCGGAGCCGGGTCCGGCAAGACCAAGGTCATCACCAACCGCATCGCCCACCTGATCACCACCAAGGGCATGTACCCGGCCGGGATCATGGCCGTCACCTTCACGAACAAGGCCGCCGGCGAGATGCGCGAGCGCGTCAACAAGCACCTCGTCGACGTCTCGCTCGCCGCCGAGCCCCTCGTGGCCACGTTCCACTCCTTCTGCGTCCGCCTCCTCCGGCGCGACGGCGCAGCGCTGGCCAACATCCGCCCCGGCTTCACCACCCAGTTCAACATCTACGACGCCGACGACCAGCTCTCCATCATCAAGGCCGCCTACAAGCGGATGGGCCTCGACGACAAGCAGCTGCCGCACCGCGGAACCCAGTCCGCCATCTCCGCCGCCAAGTCCCAAAAGGAAACGCCCGAGGACCTCTACAAGAAGACGGCCGACCCCAAGATGGCCCGGATCGCCGCCGTCTACGAGGAATACCAGGGCGCGCTCCGCCAAGCCAACGCCCTCGACTTCGACGACCTCCTCCTCGAATCCGTCCGCCTACTCCACCACGACGCTGCCACGCGCGACAAGTGGAACCAGCGGCTGACGCACATCATGATCGACGAGTACCAGGACACCAACCGCAGCCAGTACGAGTTGATGCGCCTGCTCACCCAGCGCCACGACAACGTCTGCGTGGTCGGCGACGAGGACCAGTCGATCTACAGTTGGCGCGGGGCCGACATCCGCAACATCCTCGATTTTGAGAAGGATTACCCCCGCTGCAAGACCATCCGGCTGGAGCAGAACTACCGCTCGACCAAGACCATCCTCGCGGCTTCCGGAGCCGTGGTCGCCCACAACCAGGAACGCAAGGGCAAGACCCTTTGGACCGAGGCCGACGAGGGAGACATGATCACCCTCTACACGGCCCACGACGCCGAGAACGAGGCCCTGTTCATCGCCGACACCACGGACAAGATCCTCAAGCAGTACCCCAACCGGCGGGTGGCGGTCCTCTACCGGACCAACTCGCAGTCGCGGCAGATCGAAGAGGCGTTCCGGCGCTACAACCGGAAGTACACCATCGTCGGCGGCTTCAGCTACTACCAGCGCGCCGAAGTGAAGGACATGGTGGCCTACCTGAAGCTGGCCACGCAGCACGCCGACTCGATCGCGCTGAAGCGCATCATCAACATTCCGGCGCGCGGCATCGGCAAGACCACGGTGGACCAGGCCGACGAATTCGCCAACGCCAATGGCCTTTCGATGTGGGACGCGATTGAGAAGCTACTGGCGGAGAACAAGCTCGGCACGCGCGCGCATTCCGCCGTGCTGGCGTTCCGGCACCTGATCCAGGACATCGCCGAGGCCGTGGAGACGCTGAACCTGCGCGACGCCCTCGCCTTCATCGACGAACGCACCGGCTACCGGCGCATGCTGGAGCAGGAGAACACGCCCGAGGCCCAGGGGAAGATCGAAAACCTGGACGAATTGATGAACGCGGCGGCCGAAGGCGTGGAGCGCGGAGAAACCGTGACCGACTTCCTCGACCACGCGGCGCTGGTGGCCGATTCCGACGGCCTCGACGAAGCGTCCACAATCACGCTAATGACGATGCACAACGCCAAGGGGCTGGAATTCCCGGTGGTATTCGTGTGCGGCATGGAGGAGGCGTTGTTTCCCCACAGCCGGTCGCTGTTGAGCGAATCGGCGATGGAGGAGGAGCGGCGGCTATGCTACGTCGGGATGACGCGGGCGGAGAAGCGGCTGATCCTGACGTGGGCGAAGGCGCGGCGGCGGTTCGGCGGCGGGGAGTTGGAGCGGTCCAAGAAGTCGCGGTTCCTCGAGGAGATCCCGGAGGAGTTGCTGATCAAGATGGGCACCGACGACTCGGACGATGAATTCGAGGTTGGCGGCGTGGACCTGACGGCGGAACGCTACCAAGTCCGTCAGGACGCACGGAAGAACCTCTACACGGGCAAGACGTTCAACTCCGTAGACAACGTCAAGAATTTCTTCGGCAACCGGGGAGGCGGAAGCTCCGGGCCGAGCGGAATCAGTTCGAACCGGGGCGACGGGCCACGGGTGGCCAATCCATACGCGCGTCCGCCCGTCCCGTCGGCCCCGCAGACCAAGCTGGCGCAACCGGCTTGGAGCAGTCCGGCGATGAAACCGGCCCCCGTCGCGCCCGCCGCGCGCCCGCCTGCAACTCCGGCGCAACGCTCAGCCGAGACCATGCCGTGGGACGACGAGCCTGTGATCCAGCGCGACCGGCCCGTGGCACCTCCCTCGGCCGCGCCCCCGGTCCGACCGGCAAGTGCCCCGTCGGCATCCCGTCCAACCCAGCAAGGGCTCTTCGGGAGCGCTCCGGCAGCCCCTTGGAACCCGCCTCCGTCGTTGATTCCGCCGGTAAAACCAAAAACTACGCTCCCCCAGGTCCCTGCCCCTAGCAAAACCCCTGCAAAAACAGGTACAGTGGTAGAACACCCCAAGTACGGAACTGGCACAATCGTCCGGCGCGAAGGCGAGGGCGACGATGCCAAACTGGTAGTAAGCTTCGCCCGTCACGGCTTGAAGAAACTGGTGGAAAAATACGCGGGCCTCAAGAAGGCCTGAGTCCGAACGCATTTCACGAAAGCATTACTGGAACGATGAACACGAAGACAATTGAAAATCCCGTAGAGCGCAAACAGGCAAAGCGCGCAGCCCGCAAGGAAGCCCCCGCCATCGGCCCCCGTCCGGCGAGCGAGGCACGCGGCTCCAACAAGAAGAAGGTCAAGGTGATGGTCAAGGGCCAGAGCCGCAAGCGTTAAAGCTGAAAAACGTGAACAGGCTCCTGCGCACCCGCGGCATCGACTCGCTGATTGCGGAGTCGGAAGAACCGGGCAAGCGTCTTCACAAGACGCTTGGGCCGTGGAGCCTGACCGCGTTCGGTGTCGGGGCCGTCATCGGCTCCGGCATCTTCATCCTCACAGGCACGGCGGCTGCCGGACAGAACCTCCAGTTCAAGTCCATCTTCAACGCCCCGGTCCTCGACCTGCTCCTCAATGGAGGCAATGCAGTGTCGACGATAGGACGCTTGGGTGCTGGACCCGGCATCTCGCTGTCCTTCCTGGTCACGGCGTTTGTTTGCGCCTTCGCCGCGCTCTGTTACGCCGAACTCGCCTCGATGATTCCCATCGCGGGGAGCGCGTACACGTACGCCTACGCGACGCTGGGGGAGATTTTCGCCTGGATCATCGGCTGGGATCTCATTCTGGAATATGCGGTGTCCAATATGGCGGTCGCGGTGGGCTTCTCAGCCTATTTCAACGACCTGCTGGACGGCGTCTTCCACATCCACATCCCCAAAGCCTTTGCCGCGCCGCCGATTGTCGACGGGGCGTATAGCGGAAGCGTGTTCAATCTCTCGGCGTTGGTGATCCTGATGCTGCTGACTTGGGTGTTGGTGCGGGGTGTCCGCGAAAGCGCCCAGACCAACAACATCATGGTGGTGATCAAGATCGCCGCGATCCTGATTTTCGTGATCGGCGCAGGTCGGGCCGTGAACGTCGCCAACTGGCATCCCTTCCTCCCGAACGGCTTTTCCGGCATGTTGACCGGCTCGGCCATCGTCTTTTTCAGCTACATCGGGTTTGATTCGGTGTCGACTGCGGCAGAGGAATGCAAGAATCCGCAGCGCGACGTCCCCGTCGGCATCATTTGCACCCTGCTCATCTGCACGGTCCTGTATGTTGCCGTGGCTCTGGTGCTGACCGGCATCGCTCCGTGGAAGACGCTGGGCAGCGCGGCGCCGGTGGCCGACGCGTTGAAAACACTGGGGATGAACAAGATCCGCGGGTGGGTGAACGTGGGCGCGCTGGTGGGAATGATCTCGTCCCTGATGGTTTTCCAGTACGGCCAGGCGCGCGTCTGGTTCGCGATGTCACGCGACGGGCTGCTACCGAAGGTCTTCTCGCGGGTGCACTCGAAGTTCCGCACGCCGCACATCAGCACGTGGATCGCGGGGCTGTTCGTTGGGATTCCAGCGGGCATCTGGGACATCGGCACCTTCGCCGACCTCTCGAACATCGGGACGCTGTTCGCCTTCATCGTGGTCTCGGCGGGTGTGCTGGTGATGCGCAAGACGCAGCCCGACCGTCCGCGCGGCTTCCGCGTGCCGTGGTGCCCCGTGGTCCCCATCCTTTCGATCATCTTCTGCCTGATCCTGATGCTGGCGCTGCCGCTCGAAACGTGGGTGAGGTTCTTCGTGTGGCTGGTGATCGGGCTCGGGATCTACTACTTCTTTGGCCGGAAGCACAGCGTGATGGAAACCGAGGCTTCCGCGTAGTGATTCTGGACGTAGGCTGCGGCATCAAGAAGACGCCGGGCTCCATCGGGATCGACCTGAATACATCGAGCGCCGCGGACGTGGTCTGCGACCTCGACCAGTTCCCCTACCCGTTCGCCGACCGCACCTTCGACGGCCTGCGCGCGATCCACGTGATCGAGCACCTGACCGACATCGTGCGCACCATGGAGGAGTTCCACCGGCTGGTGAAGCCGGGCGGGATCATCCGTATCGAGACGCCGCACTATACCGACTACAGCTCCTTCTGCGACCCGACGCACAAGCACCACCTGAACAGCTTCTCGTTCCGATACTTTGGCCCGGACGACGGCGGTTTCGGCTACTACACGGCGGCTAAGTTCCGGCAGGTGAAGGTGCGGGTGAAGTTGCTGGCCCTGTGGCGGTATCTGGGATTCGAGTTCCTGGTGAACCGGTTTACGCGGTTCCGGAAGTTCTGGGAGTTTTATTTGTGCTACGTGGTGCGGGGGAAGGTTATGGAGTTTGAGTTTTCACCGATTGGGCCTCCGGTGGTGGCCCGACGACCGGCTGCATCGTCTAACATCTGATCATGCCGGTAGTAACCAGAGCCCGAACGCCTCGGCCTGCTCGCTAGTGCGGCTAGACGACAAGTCCCGGGGGACGGCACAGAGCGCTTCCGCAGATCGAGAGCAAAACAAGCTCTCTGAACTGGACAAACTGCTGTTATTGGACCTGCTGGACACCCCGCCCGAGCCGAATGCCAAGCTCTTGGCTGCCGCTCGCGGCCTCCAACACCGAACCTAGTTGTAGATGCATGGTTTGAGGCCGATCAGCACGGAATTCATCGTGTGTCCTTCTACTGCGGTGAACCCAAATCGAAGCATATTCGGCGACTACACGTTTGGTCCGGCTTCCGTTGAATGCGGAGAAAACACGCCACGAACTGATTTCGACGCGCCTGACTTGCCGTTCACCAAAACCATGTAGGGCGGTGGACTCGTGGAAAGCTCCTGTTCGCCGCCGGAGGCGCTGATTGTCAACCGTTCGCGCTCGACATGAATCGCGCCGTTACTTTCGCCGCCTCATCCAGACACCCCCGTTGTCGGAGAGGGGAACTTCCATTTCAACCGAAGGCGCGCCATTCAAGGCAGCCAATTCGACGAAGTACTCAGCGCGTCTAATGTAAACCCATATCGTGCCGGAATTGGCGCGACCGAAAACGATTCCCTTGTGAATGGTAGTTGTGCATTCATAGGCGGGATACCCGAACAGGATATAGCAGAACACGGCGAGCGAATATGCGGGCGGAGGCATCATCAAGAACGCGCCAGCAACGCAGACGCCACCCAAGATGAAACCGGTGACCTGACTTCGTGAAAGGCTGGAAGCGCACTTTGAACAATGTGGAACGGCGGCCATCGACCATTCCAATTTTTGCGCCACGATATAGCTCGCCGTTAGGCGTGAGGAAGACTTCTCGTCAACCGAACTGTCCGTGTTAGAGGAAAGACAGATGGGGCAAATCTGTGGAAAAACAGCCGTTCTCGCATGGAGAGGAAAGCTCGTCCATCCTCGGACGATCAACCACTTCAGAAACACGCCAAGCCCGGCAGCCAAGAGCGCGGCGACCATGGCGGTAATAGGCACGCCCAAGCTTAACACCATGCCGACGTTAGATTCAACCAAGCGCAGGGCAGAGGTTGGGGGTCCGAGGCATCAGCACTTCACATCAAATTCAAGGTGCGTGTCCGTCCCAGAGGCGAGGGCCTCCAGCGCCAGCCTAACCTGCGCATGCGAGCACCCCCAAGTCTTCAGTTCGTCTGGCAGGTTGAACACCGCCGGGTTCAGCCACCACTCGTGGCCCACGACCGCACCGTCCCTGTCCGAGGCCATTACGTAGGTCTTGCCACCTTCCACGCGCTGCAAAGTGAACCGGCCACCGGTTTGGATGATTTCGATTTTTCTTTCGGACATACCACCGCTTATCCTACTATGGCCTTGATGCCGGCCCAGCCGCACCGCTGAACCGTGTCACATCATGGCCGACCAAGAGCGGTGCCAGTTGCCGAGGCAGCTGTTCGTCAAGCAGGATGCGCACTTGCAGTCAACGCTTCATGTGCGGCTTCTAGAGCGAAAACCGCCAATTCCCTTGACACCGAAGGAAACGAATCCAGAAACTCGTCCAAGGTGAAACCGCCTTCAAGATAGTCGATCAAGTTGCGCAAGGGAACACGGGTGCCAATGAAGACTGGCACCCCTCCTAGAATGTCTGGATCGCAGTGTATCGATTCCATTATCGTGACGACGCCTTCTACCGATATTCTAGCCGAAGGTCGGCCTCGAAACAGTCGGGTGCCGCAGTCAAGCACCAAGCCTTCAGGTCCAAGCCGCGAAGGCAAGCATGCACTTTGACTTTACCTAAAACCCAATCGCATGCGTCTGTCGAGGTATGAGGCAAATCCTCGTGCTGATGCTGTCCATCACCGCAAGCGCCGGAGCGCAAACCCCGGGTCTTGCCAATGACATGCTCCGAGCCCACAACGCCGTGCGCCGACAAGCCGGTGTCCCACCGCTGACGTGGTCGCGGCAACTGGCCGCCCACGCCCAAGCATGGGCCGACTCCCTACTGGCACGCCGGCAATTCTCCCACACACCCAATTCGCCCTACGGCCAGAACCTATATGAAATCCAAGGCGCGACCGCATCGCCGGAACGCGTGGTCAAGGCATGGGCCGACGAGTCCCGTAACTACAACTACGATTCCAACACGTGTCACGGCGTCTGTGGACACTACACGCAGATTGTGTGGAGCGACACCAAGGAAGTGGGATGTGCGGTGGCTCGCGCTGAAAGTCTCGAGATCTGGGTTTGCGACTACAATCCACCCGGGAACTGGGTGGGCAGGCGGCCCTGGTAGGACCGCCCCGCCCCGACCCGCAACGGTCACCTGACCGTGGCTTGCCAAACGCCCTGCCCATCCACAGTGTTCCTATTCGTGACCCCGCCCCTCGTTCCGGCCATAGTCCCGATTCTTCTTGTTCTTGTCCCAGCCGTGCTCATGCTTCATCTGGCGACCGCCGCCCTGCCAATACCCATCGAAATATTGACCCTCCGCGTAGTGGGGTCCCGTCCAACTCGCCCCGGCGTAGGGCGGTCGGCTCCAATACCCGCCATGCCAGGCATAGCGGCGACCCGACGGATACCAATATCCATCCACCCACGAATAATCCGCTCCGGGGCTTCTCGGCTGCACCCGGACGACGCGCGGTCGCGGCGGCGGTCCGATCCGGATGCCAATGGAAAACTGGGCGAACAGCCCAGACGCCCCGGCAAACAACACCAGCAACAACAATGTCTTCTTCATGGTCGTGCAATATCCTCTCCACCTCGGAGAGCACGCACACGGCCAATGCGCGCCGCGACCGCTATATTGGTAGCAAAGGAGTCCCGGCCTTGCGATATGTCGAATTCACCAAACATGGCCTGATCCGCCGCGATTGGGATGGGGAAACCGAGACCTACGCTTCCAAACCAGTGGGTGCCGACCGCGTCCTCGCATGCCTCCGTATGGAATGCAAGATCGCGGAGGGCGTCACCCTGCTCGACATCTTCAACACCGTCGACACCTACACCCCGTTGGTCGACTTCATGTGGGACTACTCGTGGTGTCCGGTGGCGGAATTCCATGAACAGGCAAGGCTCCCGAGGCCGGAAGACGACGATACCGACCATTTGGAATACCTGGAAATCCGCCGCATCCTTGAAGTAGAACGCTTCCCCACGGAGAACCCGGTCCGCGAAATGTACTCCCGCCTCGACTTCAGTGCTCCCGGAATCGATGACGGGAGGCCCGTACGGTTCTCGTTCAAGTGCTCGCCGATGAACGAAATCGGGCACCTTCCCGTCCGCCTCGTGGACCGGTGCCCACTCGAGGACACGGAGGGCCATGCGGAAGAAGAATTCGAAACGAGTTTTAGCCTCTTGGAAGTGCTCGACGCGATTTACCACGACATCTCGTTTTTTGGCGGTCCGACGCAAGTGGCGGCCTTCTGCGACAAGCTCGGCCGACGGCACGAGGATATCGATTCCGGTGAGGCCACGACGATACCAATCGAGGAGCCAGGGGCGGAACGGGGGCTGGACAAGGAGGAAGAGGCAGAATGAGCCCCCTTGCACCGTTGTACCGCCTCGCGGACAGAATCCGATACCGAATTCATGGCAATCTCGGCAAACACGGTGAGGATCTGGCGCACCGGCATCTGCGGCGGGCGGGATACACAATCGTCGCCCGCAACTGGCGTCCGCCGGGCGGGGGCGGCGAAATCGATTTGGTGGCGTGGAAGGGCGAAACGTTGGTCTTCGTCGAGGTCAAGACCCGCGCGGCGGATGCGTTGAATGCCCCGGAGCGCGCGATCACCCCCGACAAGATAGAATTTCTGCGCCGGACGGCCCGGAACTACATCCGCAGGTCGGACGCAGACCCCGACAAGGCCCGGTTCGACGTGATCTCGATAACCGGAGACGCACTCGAACACTTCGAGGAGGCCTTCCCTTTCGCCCCGTAGGAGAAGCCTACTGGATCGTGCTGACACCCGGCATGGGCATGGTGGTGTCCACGATGTTCTTGTTGGTGTGCCGGTCGAGGTTGATCACGTAGGTGTCGGGCGAATCCAGCAGTACCGGGGAGTGCGTCGCACAGATGATCCGGAAACCGCGCTGCGCCACCAACTCCTGCAGCATCTTCAACATGCGGCGCTGGTTGGAGATCGAAAGCGCCATCTCGGGCTCGTCGAGCAGCAGCGTCGTGCCCGGATTGAGCGACGGAAAATTCTGCTGAAACATGGCCAGCATCACCTGTCCGTGGCTGGCGGTGTGGAGGAATTCGAGCATGTCCGGCTGGTCCTGGAACAGGTCGAGTTGCATGCGCGGGTTATGCTGCTCGGCATCGAAAAGGAAAGTCTCGCCCGGGGGCACTCCGCGGCGGTCCAACTTGTAGATGTAGCCGTCCACCGACTGCCCCTTCAGCGCGAAGCTGATCGAGTGCAGCAGTGTCGACTTGCCGGAGCCGTTGTCGCCGGAGAGCATCACCAACGGGTGAGACAGATCCACAATCATGGGCATGTGGAAGTTGAGGTTGGTGAAGATCGGGTGCGCGAGGATTTTGAGGAACATGAATCTTTAGGTTAGCGACCGACTACGCGGCGGCCCGTAGGCCGGAGCGGATCAACAAGGCATCGGGGTTGGGGTCGCGGCCCATGAAGCGGCGGTAGAGCTCGGCCGGATCTTCGCTATTGCCCTTGGATAGGATGTGCTGGCGGAATTCTCCGCCCACTTTGCCGGAGAAGATCCCCTCGTCGCGGAAGCGCGTGAAGGCGTCGGCGTCCAAGACTTCGGCCCACTTGTAGGAGTAGTAGGCTGCGCCGTAGCCGACGGGACTGGCGAACAAGTGCGTGAAACCGGCGATCATGGCGTGGGTATCGGGCAGTGTCGCGGGGCTGAATTTCTGGATAATGGCCCGCGAATAGGCCACCACGTCGCCGTGGATTGCAGGATCGTACTCGCGGTGCAGAAGAAGGTCGGTAAAGCCGAAACCCAGTTGGCGCATCTGGTCATTGGCGCCGCGGTAGGTCTTGGCACGGACCATCTTCTGGAAAAGCTCCTCTGGAATGGCCGCGCCTGTCTCGTAGTGGCGGGCAAACAGGTCGAGCGCCTCGCGCTCCCAGCACCAGTTCTCCATGATCTGGCTCGGAAGCTCGACAAAATCCCACGCGACCGCGGTCCCGGCGAGGCTGCGGACTTCGACCCGGCTCAGCACGTGGTGCAACAAATGCCCGAACTCATGGAAGACTGTCTCGACTTCGCGGTGTGTCAGGAGGGCTGGCTTGTCGCCCACCGGCGGCGTCATGTTGCCGCAAACGCAACCCAAGTGCGGTTCCCAAGTGCTGCCGTTTTCCCAACCGGTGATGAACGAATCCATCCAGGCACCGTCGCGCTTGGTTTCGCGCGGGAACCAGTCGGCGTAGAAGCTGCCCAAGTGCAGGCCCGAAGCGTCGAAGACGTCGTAAAACTTGACGTCGGGATGCCAAACCGGCACGCCTTCGCGCTGCGCGACCCGGATGCCGTACAGGTGCTGGACGATGTTGAACATGCCCGCGACAACGCGGTCGGCCGAGAAGTAGGGCCGGAGCTCCTCCTCGTCGAAGTCGTAGAGCGCGCGACGCTGCTTTTCGGCGTAGTAGCTTATGTCCCAAGGCTCCAGTTTGAAACCGGCAAAGGCTTCGAGAGCCGCGTTTTCCGTACGATAGAAAGAGTCGGTCTTTTCGCGCAGGCTCTCCAGGAACGCGAGGGCGCTCGCGCCGGACTTGGCCATGCGGTCGTAGAGGACGAAATCGGCGAAGTCCTGAAAACCTAGCAGCCGGGCCTTCTCACGCCGCAATTCGAGAATTCGAACAACTAGCGGACGGTTGTCGCGGTCCCCGGCGGTCGCGCGGGTGGTGAAGGCGCGGTACATCTGCTCGCGGATCGAGCGGTCGTCCAGATAGGTGCTGACAGGGATATAGCTGGGTGCCTGCAGCGTGAACCGCCAACCTGCCAGCCCCTTGGATTCGGCAGATTGTCGGGCCGCGTCGATGGCGCTCTGCGGCAAGCCGGCCAGCGTGGCCTCGTCGGCGACCAGGAGTTCGAAAGCGTTGGTCGAGTCGAGAACGTTTTCCGAGAACTTGGTGGTGACCTTGGACAGCTCCACGTCGATCTCGCTCAACCGGGCCTTGCCCTCGGCGTCAAGTTCAGCACCGTGGCGGCGGAACGAATCCAGCGTCTTGGTAAGGAAACGGAGACGCGGACCGACCAGCGACTTGGCGTCGTCCGTCTCGGCGTAGGCTTTCAACTGCTTCCATAGGCCCTCATTCAACGGAATTCCCGAATAAAAGGCACTGGCCTCGGGCTCCACCACGTTCCAAGCCGCCCTCAGTTCGGGCGAAGTGTTGACGGATTCCAAGTGGCGCACCACGTTGAGCGCGTAATCCAAATCGTCCGTGGAACGCTCCAGCGCCAACATCGTGTTCGTGTAGGTACGGGGCTCGGCATTTACGGCAATGGCATCGATATTGGCCCCGGACTTCGCGAGTAGTTCCGCAACCGCAGGCTCAACGTGGGTTGCTTGAACAATGTCGAAGGGGATTTGGAACTGGGCGTGGAGCAGTGGATTGTCGGACATTCGTTGGAATTCGGTGGAAGTCTGGGCTCGCGAGCGGTCGCTCTAACACTACTATAGCCGATCCGTGGCGACCGCGTGCGGGGGGTGTTGACACTGTCAACTCGCGTGCGGCACCCGGTCGTTATATGCTGACGGAATGCGGTACATGAAGACAATCCTCGCAACTTTTGGAACACTCGCCATCCTCGGCGCTGCGTCCCGGGCCAAAGCGGCTTCCCCGATCAAAGTGATGCTTCTCGACGGCGAGAGCGGTGGTGCCTACCACAAATGGCAGTTGATCACGCCCGTGCTCAAGAAGCAGCTGGAGGAAACCGGCCTGTTCCAGGTGGAGGTG
The DNA here is from genome assembly GCA_903907865.1 of uncultured Acidobacteriia bacterium. Lineage (GTDB taxonomy): Bacteria > Acidobacteriota > Terriglobia > Bryobacterales > Bryobacteraceae > BOG-234. The sequence goes on along the minus strand of CAIVPR010000090.1, from coordinate 87,711 downwards.
GTGACCGCGCCCAAGGCTGGCGAGGATTTCAGCGGCTTCAAGCCGGATTTCGGCAAGTTCCAGGTGGTTGTGGCCAACTATGATGCTGCCGATTGGTCGCCCGAGCTCAAGGCGTCGTTCGAAGCGTATATGAAGGCTGGCGGCGGCCTGGTCACGGTGCATGCGGCGGACAACGCCTTCGGGGGCTGGGCGGAGTACAACAAGATGATCGGCGTGGGCGGCTGGCGGGGGCGCGATGAAAAGACGGGACCGCTGTGGTTCTACAAGGACGGGAAGCTGACGTCGGACGCCACTCCGGGCAAGGCTGGCCGCCATGGCCGCCGGGTACCCTACCAACTAGTGACCCGCACGCCGACGCACCCGATCATGAAGGGCCTGCCCGCCGAATGGATGCACCAAGGCGACGAACTTTACAATTCATTGCGCGGTCCGGGCGAGCATATGACGGTATTGGCCACCGCGTTTTCCGACCCGGCGAATGCGGGAACAGGGCACGATGAACCGATGCTGATGGTGCTCGACTACGGCAAAGGCCGGGTGTTCCACACCGCCATGGGGCACGATGTGAACGCCCTGAGCTGCATGGGTTTCATCGCGACGTTCCAGCGGGGTACGGAGTGGGCCGCGACCGGCAAGGTGACCCAGAAGGTCCCCGCGAACTTCCCGACCGCGAATTCGGTCAGCTACCGGACGGATATTGCCGCGATGGATCCGGGGTATAAGAACGGGTTGAATGGGTTGGATGCGCAGCCGAATGCAGGTCGGGGACGGGCTGGCAACTAAGGGTGCTGCGGGGAGGGTGATCGCTCCCTCGCGGTCGCGGCTCGGCTGTTAAGTCATGCAAGGGAGTGTTTGGCCGCGCGATTCACATGAATCGCGCGGCCCTTTTCATTAGCAGATGTGCGCGCCGCGGGTTTCCACGTACACCGAGTACACAGACTGGCTGGCGGCCATGAACAGCCGGTTCCGGTGCAAGCCGCCGAAGCAAAGGTTGGCGCAGGTCTCGGGCAGCAGGATCATGCCGATCATGTCGCCGTTCGGCGCGAAGATGTGGACGCCGTCGTAGCCCGGCCCAACCCAGCCGCAACCGGCCCAAATATTTCCGTCGACGTCGGCGCGGATGCCGTCCGCGAGCCCGGCGCCCTTGCCCTTGATCTCGGTGTTGATGAAGAGCTTGCTGTTGGTCAGCTTGGCCCCGTTGACGTCATACTGCTGGATGGTCTTGGGCAGGGTCGGCTCATGGGTCGCGCCGGTGTCGCAGATGTAGAGCTTCTTGTAGTCGGGCGAGAAGCAGAGGCCGTTGGGCTTGTGGAGGTCGTCGGCGACTTTCGCGATCTGGCCTGTCTTGCCGTCCACGCGGTAGACCGCTTCCTTGATCTGGGGCTTGTCGAGGTGGCCCTCGTAGGCGACCAGGATGCCGTAGCCGGGGTCGGTGAACCAGATGTTGTCGTTGGGATCCACCACGATGTCGTTCGGGGCGTTGAGCAGCTTGCCCTCGAACTTGTCGGCGATCACCGTGACCTTGCCGCTCGGCTCGTAGCGGACCACGCGGCGGGTATCGTGCTCACAGGAAAGCTGGCGACCCTGGTTGTCGAAGGTATTGCCATTGCTGTAGTTGGCCGCAGGACGGAAGACACTGACGTGGCCGTCATCCTCGTTGCGCCGGAGTTGGCGGTTGTTTGGAATGTCGCTCCAGATCACGCACTGGGCGTTGCCGTTCCAAGCGATGCCCTCGGCCCAGCGGTTGCCGACGTGCACGCGCTCGATGACGGCATTGTTGATCTTGGCCTTGAAACGGGCCGGGTCGAGGACGACGACGTCCGGGTCGGGGTAGCCGATGGGGTCCTTGCCGGTCCAGTCGCGCTTGGTCTGGGCTACGAGCGAGGTGGCGGCTGCGGCTCCGGCGGCCGCGGTCAAAAGGGAACGACGGGTGAGGTTGTTGGACATGGACAAATTCCTTCTGTGAAAAACGTCGTCTCGAACGGGGGACGAATCCAGAAGTATATCGCTAAACAACCCGCGGGTGGGAGCCGAGCCGCTAAGCCTGTGCTGTACGCATGCGCCGCCGCGCGCCGACGGCTCCGGCCACCGACGCAAGGAGCAAGAAGCTTGCCGGTTCCGGCGTCTCTACGCCGAAATCGATTGAACTTGAGGGGATGGTGACGTGGACCCCGGTGGACGAGGTAACGGCGACATTCAGCTGCCATTCGACCGTGACGGTGTCGCCGGGGTTCAAGTCATGCAGGAATGTGGAGGTGGCAATTCCAGTGTTGTGGCCACCATGCACCGGCGCGTCCACAAGATAGTCGAAGTTGGTCGCCAAGATTGAGAATTCCATCGTTCCAGACACCAGCGGGGAAGAATTGATGGTGAAGTCCCAACCGACCGACATGCCAGTGCCGGCCGCAATGCTGGTTGTCCCGCCCACGGTGCCAGTCACGCTGAAGGCAAGGGCCGCGGAATTGCCCGGGAACAGGTAGGGTTGGTCGAGAAAGAATTTCAGGCCTTGGATACCGCCCACAGCTGGCAGGGCTGCATCGTCACAAACGGGGCCGGACGCGGGAGTGCACCCAACGGATCCGGAAGCCGCCACTGGGAGAACGGCCGCGGCTTGCGCGGTCCCGACCAGAAGCACCAGGAGCGCTCCTCCAAAAAGAATTCGCATGCCGTTTGTCCTCCAATCCGACATGACAAGAGTAACCGAAGTCCAATCGGAACGCCAGAGAAATATGACTGGGGACGCAAGGACCTACAGGTTGCGCTTCAAGAACGAGCAAATCTCGTATCCGGCGATGAACTTGAACGGCGATTCGCCGAGCGTGTAGTGTCCGCAGGGCATCACCACGAGTTTGTGGTCCACTTTACGCTCCTGAACCACCCGCACGAGGTCGCGGGAGAGCTCCGGCGGGAAGGTGGTGTCGTAGGTCGCGTACAGGAAGAACGACTTCTTCGGCTGGGCTGCGAATCGGTCCATGTAATGGACCGGGCTGACACAGTCCCATGCGGCACGGAGACGGTCGAGAGTGATTTCGCTCTCTATGCCCTGCCGGATGTGTCGCGTGGAAAGGCCGGACCAGACGACATCGCCGAAATAGGTGGAGCAGTGGTTGAACACGTTGACCTTGATGCGCTCGTCGTGGGCGCTGGCGAGGAAGGCATAGCAGGAGCCGAGGCTGGTCCCGACGATGCCGAGATCCTCGAAGCCCTGTTCCTGCAACCAGTCGAAACAGGAGCGCACGTCGACGACGGCCTGGCGCGTGGCATCCATGGTGCGGCCGATGTTGGCGGAGACGGCGTAGTCGGCGCGGCTCAGTTCCGGCGGCATGCGGCGGTCGTGGTACGGAAGACTGATGCGGAGGACCGAAATGCCGAGTTCCGCGATGCCCCGGCAGAGTGCCCCGTGCTGATGCGGCTTCGAGTTCCAATGCGGAAGCAGCACTACGGCCTTGTTGCCGCGTTTCCAGCGCTTCTTGGCGGGGAAAAAGCGGGCCCGGACGGTGTTGTTTTCCGCGTACGGAGTCTCGACCGGGGAGGTGAACTGCAACTCGTCCCCACCCAGTTCACGGATCACGCGGAAGTCGGCTGGCTTGTCATATCCGAACAGCGCGTCACTGCGCTGGATCGCGGCTTGGTTGAGGACTCGGAGGTAGCCTTCGGGCCCGGCGCTTTCCAGTTCAGGCAGGTCGAACGGCCATTTGCGGATCCACTCGAGGCCCCAGTCGAAGGGGCGAACCACCCTGTTGCTGTCGCGGAAGGCGAGCTTGTGCTCCCAGCGTTCCATCCGCTGCCCGTACCACTTGCGCACCAATTTCATTCGCTTGTCAGTTTGAGAATGCCGGAACGAGTCATTTCCCAAGTTAGCAGAGCGGTGTTTCAGGATCATGGCGGCCCCAGATGGTAGGCGCGTCCGTCCAGGCGGAGGCTGATCCCCGCCTGGGGTGCCGGGAGAGCCAAACGCGTTGATTCCGGCTCGACAGCCATGGCTTCCAACGGCGTTGCCTCTGGCCGAAGTTGGCCGACGGCCGGACGGAGGAGCTCCAGTCTTCGCGCGGACAGCGACGACCGCAACGCCATACCCCGCACCGCCGGATTCTCGTCCCGCATCAGTTCCGTCAGGCGGTGGGCGAACGGCTCGCCCTTGAGTTGGCCGAGCGCCCAAGCCGCCGTCAGCCGCCGGCTGTCCGCAGCTTGGCGCGACATGCCAAGGATCTCCCCCGCCGCGTCGGGACTCCCGGCGAGATGGAGTCCAACAAGCGCGTTCCCAACGACACGGTTGTTCCTATCTCCGGCACAGCCTTCGAGGATCCGGAGAACTTCAGGCCCGTTCAGACCCCACAGCGACTCGACGGCGCTGGCACGGACGCGCTGCTCGGGGCGTTTCAACTGCTGCACCACCCACGCCGGGCTCTGCACGCGTCGGCCGACAAAGAGTGTCGCCTTCGAGGAAAGCTTCGGGTCGCTGCTCTGCGGAAGATGGCCGACAATGGGCAGCAGCCGCCTCCCCCGCGAGGTGTGGTCGAGAACGTCCAACGCCCTTGCCGCGGATAGCCCCGTGAGGGATTCGGCACTGGAATAGCTCCGCCCGGGCAAGCGCCGAGCCAGTTTGACGTCGAACGAAGGATCCACCGCGAGAAAGCGGCGAACCAGTTCAATCGCATCCTCCCGGCTGCCCGCCCTGGGATTGACGATTTCATCCTGCAGCCTGTCCCGCTTCAAGAGAAGAATAGCTAGCATCCGGTGCCCGTTGGACTCCCGACTTCCCTTCAGATGACGCATGGCAGCGTCGAAGAACAGGTCCGAGCCCTCAATGGAGAGCCGACGGATGAACTGCAGTGCGAGCGGATTGTTGTCGAACTCCTCCAACGCGCGTTCGAGGAGCCGGTCGACGATCTTGTGTACGAAGCCCATGTCCATGGCGAATGGCCGCCATGAACTTAGCATCGGCAGAACGAGCCGGAAACTTTACGCGTCTCCGTGTTAATCCGGCCCTGACTGCCGCAGGGTGCGCCGCCTTCCGGGCAGGACGCCAACACCCGGCTCAACCTACTCGGGCACGTACTGCCGCAAATACCGGTGCGCCATCTTGAACCCCATCGCGTAGTCCGGACTGAAATCGGGCCCCGGACGGTTCGGCGACCCGTACAGCGGATCCTCGTGCTCAAGACTCATCGCACCCTGGTAACCCGCCCGCTGCAACACCGTGAACAGTTCGGCCCACGGCACCGACCCCAACCCCGGCAGCCGGTACAGCCACCACTGCGCCTGTCCGACCGGGCTGATCCCCACCTTCTTCAGCACATCCCAGCGGATCTCCGTGTCCTTCAAGTGCACGTCGTAGATCTTGTCCACGAAGTCGCGCGCGGGCTGGACCGGGTCCATGAACAGGCGGACAAAGTGCGAGGGGTCGTACTGCAGTCCGACGTAGGGCGAATTGCCGAAAGCTTTGAACAGCGCCTCGAAACCCTGCGGGCTGATGGCGATGTTGGTGGCACCGGGGTAGTTCTCCCACAGGATGCGGACCTTGTTCTTTTCGCAAGCGGGGAAATAGCGCTCGGTGTAGACGCGGACGATGTCGTCCACCTGCTGGTCGAACGACGTGGCCCGGTTGTTGCCCGACGAGGTCCCGATGTACGGAATCCCCAGCTTGCCGGCCAGCTCGATCAGCTTCACGAAGTAGTCGTTGTCGGCCTTGCGCTTGTCGAGGTCGGCGGCAATGTGCTCCTGGGAGGCTTGGAGCGCCGACACGTGCATCTGGAACTTGGCCAGCGTGGCCTTGGTTGCCTCGACCTGGGCATCGGTGAGCTTGGTGGCGTCCAGCGTGGAGTTGCGCGTCGCACCGAGGATCATGTTGGTGAACCCCTCGTTCTTGGCGAATTCGACGTTGGCAGGGGTATAGGGCCCGAGGACGCCGAGCCTGGGTTTCCACTCGGCGGCCTGCGCGATCTGTTGGAGCGTTCCCGCGGCTGCGATGCCGCCGATGAGCGTGCGTCTGGTCATGGCGAAACTATCTTATCAACGGGTTCCGGGCGCAACCCTGGCGGCCTGCAGAGCGCTATAATAAGGAAAATCTTGCTTCGTCGCTGGATCGACCCGCATCACGCTTTTAGGGGAGCGAAACACAACATGAGGAACATAACTTACGCCGCCATTCTGGTGGCACTTCTAGCCGCGACTTGTGCGGCACAAACATCCACCTCGCAGATCTCCGGCACTGTCCGGGATTCATCCGGCTCCGCAGTGCCGCACGCGGCGGTGCTGCTAACCAACGAGGCTACCGGCGTAGCACAGAAACAGGACACCACGGATTCCGGCCTGTTCGCGTTCCCGTCCATTGCGGTAGGAACCTACTCCGTGCGCGTCGAGGCTGCGGGCTTCAAGGTGGCGCTGCGCAAAGGTAATACCGTGCAGGTCAATACGCCGCTGCAAGTGGACATGACGCTGGACGTCGGCGCCGTCTCGGAAAGCATCGAAGTAAACGCGACTGCGGAAACGCTGCAGACCACCAACGCAACGCTGGGCAACGTCATCGAACAAAAGGCCATCGTTACGTTGCCGCTGAACGGCCGCAACCCGCTGAACCTGCTGATGTACGAGCCGGGCGTGGTGCAGCGGTCGGGCAACACCGTCAACGTGAATGGCGCGCGCGCCAGTGCCGCCAATGTCACCATCGACGGTATCGAGGCCAACGAATCCACCAGCCCCAACCCCACCAGCAACATCTTCCGTTTGAATCCTGACAACGTCCAGGAATTCAAGGTCACCACCTCGAACCCGAGCGCCGAGGAAGGACGCAACTCGGGCGCGAACGTGTCCATCGCCACCCGCTCCGGCACCAACGCGTTCCACGGCGCGGCGTTTGAGTTCTTCCGCAACACGGCGCTGAATGCCCAGGAATTCTACGCCAACGCACAGGGCGGCACCAAGCCCCTGATCCACCTCAACCAGTACGGATTCGAGGTGGGCGGGCCCATCCGCAAGAACAAGACCTTCTTCTTCGGCAGTTGGCAGGGCCAGAAGGTGAATTTCGCCGACCCGGTCGACAAGAGCTACGGCCCGGTCAACCTCTATACCCCGACCGCGCTGAGCGGCATCTACCGCTACTGGGTGCCGAACACGGCTAATCCGCTGGTGCTCGGAGGCCAGAAGATCACCCAGAACAGCACGCTGCTGGTCGATCCCAGAACCGGCGCCTACGTGCCGGGTGTCCACGATTGCTCCTCCCCCAGTGACCTGAACTGCGTCGCCTCGTTCAACATCTACGCCAACGACCCGGCCAAGATCGGCATGGACAAGTCGGTAAAGTCCGTGCTCGGCGGCTACCCCGCCCCGAACTCGTACAACTCCGGAGACGGCCTCAACCTCGGCGTGTACCAGTGGAACAGCCCGACGCAAGTCCGGGGGCCGCAGTACCTGCTGCGCGTCGACCACACCATCAACGACAAGAACAACGTCTTCTTCCGCTGGCTGGGTGCCGAGCAGAACACGTTCAACGGCGACCCCCTGAACGGCCGCCCGATCGTGATTCCCGGCTACCCTGCGCGCGGCGAGGTCTTCCGTCCCGCCACCAACATCGCAATCGGCTTCCGGTCCGTGATTTCCCCTCGCGTGGTGAATGAACTGACGCTGGGCTTCTCCCGCTGGCAGTTCCTCTTCACGCAAGGCGAGGCCAATCCGCTCTTCCCCAACACGCCGCGCTTCACGTTCAACAATTCCACGGTGGACTACACGGCCAATCCGCGCACCTACCGCGCCGTCAACACGCCGCAGATTGTCGACAACGTCAGCTACGTCAACGGCAAGCACATCGTGCGAGTGGGTTTGAATATTCGGATGTACCAGCACAACGACCAGCGCGGCGACGTGGGCGGCACCAGCCTGACGCCCGCCATTTCGCTGTCGCGGACCACGCGACCGCCCGCCGGATTCTCGCTGCCCACCAATATCGCCTCGACGGACCTCAACCGGCTCCAAGGCACGATCAACGACCTGCTGGGTATTCCGGCCGGTCTGACCCAGGTCTTCCTCGGGGACGTGGCGCATGACACCTTCCTGCCCTTCAAGTCGGGGCCAAAGTCCGTCACCCTGTGGTCCCAGGGCGAACGCCTCAAGCAGTACAACTTCTTCGCGCAGGACGAGTTCAAGCTGCGCCGCAACATCACCCTGAGCTACGGCGTCCGTTGGGAGATCAACCCTCCGGCAACCGAGGCGGGTGGTCGCGTCTACGTGCCCAGCAAGGCCATCGACGGTAGCCAGGGGCCGGTCACCTTTACCCACGCCGACCGTTGGTACAACAACTACAATCTGGGGGCGTTCGCCCCGCGCTTCGGCATCACGTGGTCGCCGGGTGATTCCTCGAAGATGGTGGTCCGGGCCGGTTATGGACTGGCTTTCGACCCCGTGAACAGCTTCCAGGTGACCTCGGTGGCGACAGCTGTCCCGGGCCAATCGTTCACCTGCGGCTCGTCGTTCTCGGGAGCCAATGGCTCGCTGGTCACCACGCCAGGTTGCCAAGCCGTAACGGACTTGCGCCTCGCCGCCGGATTCCTGAATGAAATGAACGCGCCGACCGTGAAGCCGTCGACGTTCCTGACGCCGCCTTCCCAGGTCTCGTCGAATGCTCCCGCAGCCCGCGTCTTCGATCCCAAACTGAAGTTGCCGACGGTCCACATGTGGAACGTCACGATCCAACGGGAACTGCCGGGCGGGTACGTCGGCTCGGTCGGATATGTGGGGCGCCGGGCCGAGCGGCTGTACCGCTCGTGGGATGCCAACCAGGTCGATGCCACCGGGATCCTGCCGTCGTTCCTCGCGATGCAGCGGAACGTGGCAATCGGCGGCGGTTGCCGCGCCGACGGAACATTGGCCTCCGGTGCCGCATGCCCGGGTGCCAACGCGGTGCCTGTCCTGCAGCAAGGCATTGTGAACCAGGCGTTCATCAACTCAGCCACGACGACCAGCGACCTCAGCCAGAACGGCGCGGGCAACTTCGCCGGGCGGATCGAGCAGACGACGCTCGCGGCGCATCTGCGTCCCAACCAGCAGTTCGGGCAGATCCTCGTCATCGACAACGGTGCCGATTCCACCTACCACGCACTGCAGGCGACCCTGCGCAAGCGCTTCGACAAGGCCGGCTTGCTGGTGAACGGCTCCTACACGCTGGGCAAGTCGATTGACGACCTTTCGCTCGACCCGGTCGCGGCGAGCGTCGGCGGCGGTCTGACCACCACCAGCGCCCGCACGCCCGTTGACGGCCACAACTACCGGAACGAGAAGGCGCGGTCGGACTTCGACCAACGCCACGTTCTCAACGCCACCGCCATTTACGAACTCCCCTTCGGCCGCGGCAAGCGGTTCGCGGGGAATGCCAACCGGGTGGTGGACCTGTTCGTGGGCAACTGGAGCATCAACGGAATTTACACTTACCAGTCCGGCGAGCCGTTCAGCGTGCGGTCGGGATACTTCACTGCCAATTCGACGGCGCAATCCAGGGCCGCTCTCAAGCCGGGCGCAACGCTTCCGGTCGCCCAGCTGCAGTCCAAGGACGGCGTGGTGGGGCCGGTGTTCTTCGCGAATGCCGACGCCTTCATGATTCCGCTTCCCGGCCAGTTGGGTCTAGGCCGCAACATCTTCCAAGGCCCGAGCTACTGGAACCTCGATTCGGCGCTGACCAAGGGCTTCACAATCACGGAGCGGGTGCGTATGGTGTTCCGGGCTGAAGCGTTCAACGCGCTCAACCACCCGAACTTCCGCAATCCGCGCGATGCCAGCGTAGGCAGCCCGGCAATCTCGTCGGGCGTTTTCGGACAAGCCTGCTGCGTGACGTTGTCCACGGCGAGTTCCGCGACCACGAACCAGAACGGCGAAAGCTGGCGCGTGTTGCAGTTGGCGTTGCGTTTGACGTTCTAATTGACGTTGGAGCGTTCCGCCCCCGTCATTGGTGATGGGGGCGGAACGCGAAAAACGAACGTTCCAAAAACGTTAACTGGGCCCGACTGCGATATAATCACCCCCAGTCGCAGTGCGCGTCCACATGTTCGTCATACCCCGCAAGTTCCTCCCCGTCGCTCTAGCCGTGGCCTCGGCAACCAGCCTTCTTGCCACCCCAGCCAACCCGTCATTCGCCACCGATGTCCGGCCCATCCTCCAAGCAAAGTGCGCCCCCTGCCACGGGGCTACGCCGCAGGGCAAATTCGACGTCCGCAGCCCGGAAGCCATTCTCAAGGGCGGCGCGTCGGGTCCGGCCGTCCTGCCGGGAGTCGCCGAAAAGAGCCTGCTGATCGCCAAGGTCGTTACCAAGCAAATGCCGCCGGGGCCGAACAAGCTCACGGACGCCGAAATCGACAAGATCCGAGGCTGGATCGACCTCACGCTCCCTGCGGAGGCCAAACTCGCCGGACCACAGGTGACCGAACGCGAAGTGCTCTCGATCTTGCAGGCACGTTGCGTCCGGTGCCATGGCGGCCTCGCCAAACAGGGAGGCCTCGACCTCCGCACGATGGAGAGTCGCCTCAAGGGCGGCAAATCCGGTCCGGCGCTGGTTCCCGGCAAGCCGGAAGCCAGCCCGATGTACACGCGCGTCGCGGCCGGGCAGATGCCGCCGGACAAGATGGCGAAGGACTTGGCGATCGAACTCGCCACCGACGGCGAAACGGAAAAGATCCGAGCCTGGATCGCGGCCGGGGCTCCGGGACCGCAACCGGAAATCTCCACCGCACCCGTTGTAAAGGAGGACGACCGCAAGTTCTGGTCCTTCCAGCCGCCGGTCCGGCCCTCCGTGCCGCAGGTGAAGAACCAGGCGCTGGTCCGCAACCCGATCGACGCCTTCCTGCTGCAAAAGCTGGAAGAGAAGAAGCTGAAGTTTTCGCCCGAGGCCTCCCGTCTGGCCTTGATGCGCAGGGTCGACCTCGACTTGGTGGGCATGGTGCCATCGAAGGCGGAGATTGACGAATACCTCGCCGACAAATCGCCCAACGCCTACGAGAAACTGGTGGACCGCCTGCTCGCCTCGCAGCATTACGGGGAACGCTGGGGTCAGCACTGGCTGGACATCGCCGGTTACGCCGATTCCGAGGGTTTCGGCCAAGACGACGGAGTCCGCCCGTTCGCGTGGCGCTACCGCGACTACGTGATCCGGTCGCTCAACACCGACAAGCCCTACACGCAGTTCCTGACCGAACAGATCGCGGGCGACGAGCTTTCGGACGACTGGAAGAAGCTGAAGGGCAAGGCCGCCGACCTGGCACTGGTCGACCGCATCGCCGCCACCGGTTTCTTACGCACCACGCCCGACCAGACGAACTCCAACGAGCGCGCGCTGATCAACGAACGCATGAACATCGTGGCGGACGAGGTGGAGGTACTGACGTCGTCCGTGATGGGGCTTAGCGTCGGCTGCGCGCGCTGCCACAACCACAAGTACGACCCGATTCCTCAGCGCGACTACTACCGGCTGAGCTCTATCCTACAGGCCGCCTACAACCCCTACGAGTGGAAACCGCCGAATCAGCGCGAATTCGACTTGGCCACCGAGGCCGAACGCAAGGACGTCTCAGCCCACAACGGGCCGCTCGAGGCCGAAATCAAGAAGCTGCAGGACCAGATCGACAAGGAGTCGGAGACCTTCAAGCTGCAGTTGATCACTGAGCGACTGGCCGAAGTGCCCGAGGTGGACCGGGAGGCCGTCCGTGCCACCGCCCTGCTGAAACCGGCGCAGCGGAACGAGGCCCAGAAGGCATTGGCCGACAAGTACGACATTGTGGCCAAGATCTCGTCCAACGACCTGCAGGACAAATACCCGGATTTGAAGAACAAGGTCAAGACGCTCCAGGCCGAGGTGACGACCGTCCGGGGCAAGTTGAAGCCGAAGCCCAACGTCCGCATTCTGACCGACAACGAGGAGCCTTCGGTTTCGTACCTGCAGCGCCGCGGCGACCCGGTCGATTACGGCGAGTCCGTGGATGCGGGCGTGCCGACCGTACTTCAGAACGCCGCACTGAAGCCGTATGAAATCGTGTCCCCGTTCCCCGGCGCGACCGGTCGCCGACTGGCGCTGGCGAAGTGGTTGACGCAGCCGAACCACCCGCTGACCGCTCGCGTGGCCGTCAACCAGCTCTGGATGCGGCATTTCGGGCGCGGGATCGTCGCCACCGTCAACAATTTCGGACATGCAGGGGCCGCGCCATCGAATCAGGAACTGCTGGATTGGCTCGCCACCGAGTTTGTCGACAAGGGCTGGAGCATGAAGCAGATGCACCGGTTAATGGTGACCTCGACCGCATACCGGCAGTCGTCGGCAATGTCGCCCGAGCTTTCCGCCGCCGATCCGGATAACGTCCTCGTTTCGCGCATGCCGCTGCGCCGCATGGACGCCGAAACTTTGTACGATTCGCTGGTCACAGCCGCGGGCCGGATGGATCCGGCGCTCTTCGGCAGATTCCAGGACGTGAGCGTGACCGCCGACAAGGAAGTGATCGTGAAGGCCGATAAATCTGGCTTCCGCCGCGCCATCTACGTGCTGCACCGGAGGCAGACGCCGATGTCGCTGCTGGACGCCTTCGACGAGCCCGCGATGACGCCCAACTGCCCGCAGCGACGGCAGTCGAACGTCGCCACGCAGGCGCTGCACATGATGAACGGGTCGATGACGTGGGAACTGGCCCAGTACATGGCCGGACGCGTGATCGAGGAATCCGACGGCATCCGCGCCAAACAGGTGGAGTCGGTGTACCTGCGGGCCTATTCGCGGCGGCCCTCCGCCGAGGAGACGAAACTGGGCGTCGAGGCCATCGAGGAGTTCCGCAAACAGTGGCCCGAGCGCCTCGCGGCCGATGCCAGTCCCGCGCCCCGCAACGACCAGGCCAATTGGCTGGCCGTCGCCAACTTCTGCCACGCGGTGCTCAATTCCGCCGAATTCAGCTTCATCGACTAGGGTCCGAAACTCATGGAAATGAACACCAGACGCCAATTTTTCTCGCGGATTGCAGACGGGTTGCACGGTGCGGCCCTGATGTCGCTCTTGGGTGGCGACCTCAATGCGGCGCAGACGTTCGACCTGACGCCGAAGGCCCCGCACTTTGCGGCCAAGGCGAAGTCCGTGATCCACCTGTTCATGAACGGGGGGCCGAGCCAGGTCGACCTGTTCGACCCCAAGCCGAAACTCCAGCAACTGGCCGGAACCGCCCCCAGCCGCGAACTGAGCTTCGCCATTTCGAACGGCAAGGACGCGGGCACGCTGATGCCGACCCCGTTCGAGTTCAAGAACCGGGGCAAGAGCGGACTGGAGATTTCGAACGCGCTGCCGCACATCGCCGAGTGCGCGGACGAAATCGCCGTGATCCGGTCGATGTACGGCGAACATGCCAACCACGAACCGGCGCTGTTCCTGATGCACACGGGGCGGACGATCGCCAGCCGCCCGTCGATCGGCGCATGGGTGGCCTACGGACTGGGTACCGAGAACCAGAATCTACCGGCTTATGTGGTGCTGGACGATCCGAAGGGGCTGCCGATCAACGGCATTTCCAACTGGCAGTCGGCCTACTTGCCGCCGATCTACCAGGGAACGAGGTTCCGCACCGAGGGCGCACCGGTGTTGAACCTAGAGCCCCGCCCTGAAATTCCCACCAAGTTGATGGAGGCGGAGCGCGACCTGCTACGGAAGCTGGACAACATGCATCGGGCGCAACGGCAGTACCAGCCGGAGCTCGACGCCCGCATTTCCAGCTACGAACTGGCGGCGCGGATGCAGATGGCGGCGTCGGACGCGCTGGATTTGAACAAGGAATCCGAGGCCACGCGCGAGGCGTACGGGCTGAACGATCCGGTGACCGCGTCGTATGGCAAACGCTGCCTGATGGCGCGGCGATTGGTGGAGCGCGGGGTGCGCTTTGTGCAGCTCTACATCGAGAGCCAGATTTGGGACACGCACTCGAACCTGAAGAACGACCTGACGGCGGCGTGCAACAAAACCGACAAGCCGACGGCGGCGTTGCTCAAGGATCTGAAACAGAGGGGACTGCTGGACCAGACGCTGGTCGTATGGGGCGGCGAATTCGGTCGGTTGCCGATTTCGCAGGGTGCACCGAAGTCGGCTGGCCGCGACCACGGACCGAACGGCTTTTCGGTGTGGCTCGCCGGGGGCGGGGTCAAGCGCGGCGTTGCATTTGGGACGACGGACGATATCGGATTCAAGGCGGCGGACAACAAGGTCAGCGTCCACGACTTCCATGCGACTGTTTTGCACCTGCTGGGGCTGAACAACCGCGAGTTGTTTATTGAGAGGAACGGATTGAAGGACCGGTTGACGGACCAGTATCCGGCTCGGGTGGTCAGCGAGATCCTGGCGTAGGCGTAGGGTGCCTACTGCGAGGCGAAGATCGAATCTACCGGAATCGAGCCGCCGAACAGAAGTGGAATCTCCTGCCCTGTCTTGTAGGTGCGGGTCCGACCATCGGGTGGGGACACGCGGACGATGCTGCGGACCGGATCGACAATCCAGAATTCCTTCGCGCCGTTCTCCATGCAGAGCGGTTCCTTGTCCAAGATCTCGTGGGCGCTGTTCGAGGGTGAGAGGACCTCGACCACCAGGTCCGGCGCGCCGATCAGATATCCGTCGAGCGGAATACTCTGGTGGCGGTCTTCATAAACAAAGGCGACATCCGCGACCCTGTATTCCATGTCGGGTAGTGCCCTGAAGCCCATTTCAGTTGACGCTTCGCCCGAATCTCCAACGGCGGCCCAAAGGGCCCGGACGAGTCGCTGTTGAATCCTGTGGTGTCCGTATCTTGGCGGTGGCACTGTGACGAGTTCCCCGTGGTGGAGTTCATAGTGGCCTGCGGGAGGGTTGGGCAGTTGCTCGAACTCGGCGAACGTCATGAGCGGGACGCATGCCGGTATCGCAGGTGCCGGAGGCGCTGGAGCTATGAAAGTGGCCGCCATGATCAGTTCCTTGTCCGATTGTACCGGATTTGGGGCCTACTTGCCGCCGCGCATCCTGGCATCGGTGGCCTACTGCGAACGCCGGGAACTCATTCAGCGGTTTCCGCGGCGCCCAACCACGCGATCATGTCGCGCAAGGCCCCGTACGCCCGCAGTCGCGCCTCGTCTGTTCCCGCCTCCTCCGCCTTTGAGATATGTTCGCGCATCTGCCGGAACACCACGGGGCCCATCGTCATTAGGGCCTCGGAGGCGGAAGCTGCATACTTCACCAGCACGTACCGCACGAGCTGATCGACAGGAATTCCGGTCAGCGCGCTCAGATTGCTCATGGTCGGCATGGGGTCGGCTGCGGTGTAGCAGTCAACCTCGGCCCGAAAATTGGCGTGGCTATCATCCACCATCATTTCCCCCCGCGCATCAACCTCAGCACATCCATCGTTTGGCGTGCCGGTTCCGAGCGGGGATCGATCTTGAGCGCAATGTTGAGTTCCGCCTCGGCCTCGTCGAGCCGCGCCAAGCTGGCCAGTTCGGCCCCGATCTTGCCGTGCAGCACGGGATTTCCGGGTTGGAACTGTGACGCGTCGCGGTAGCGGGCCAAGGCATCCTCGTGCTTGCCTCTTTTCGACAACTGGTCGCCCCAGAAGACCACGACCTCGGCCAGATGCTGGCGGGCGCGGGCATCGTCGGGGCGTTCACGAAGCACTTGCGCGAAATCCCCGGCTGCAAGTTCCCACTCGGAGTTCGCGGCTTCGGCGCTGGCGAGATCGAAGCGGGCGTCGGTGTAGGAAGGGTCGATGAACAGGGCCTGGCGGAACTTTAGCTCGGCGTCGGCGAGCTTTCCGGCGGTGAACAGGGCGATACCGCATTCGGTGGCGGCCAGGACACTGCGGGGGTCGGCAGAAAGGGCCTTCTCGAAGCGCGCCGCTGCGCCGAGAGCGTCGCCTTGGGTCAGCAACAGATCCCCCATGGCGTAGTTGGCACCGAAATCGTCGGGGTATTTTTCGAGGCGGCGCTTGGTCAGCGACGCCTGAAGCTGCGCTCGACGGTCGCCGGGTTCGACCGGCAGCACTTGGAGCCAGAAATGGCTCATCTCGTCGGTGGCGCGGTTTCCAGCTTTGACCGGTCGGGGCGGGTTGCTTGGGTTGCGTGGATTGTCCGCCGAATTGTCGAAGTGGTACTTCATCGAAACCACTGTTCCCTTGGGCAGCAGCAGAGGCTCTTTGAGGCGGTAGACGCCCTGCCAATTGAGGTCCCAATTCGGGATGCGGACGAGCCACTTCATGGTGCCGTCCGGCAGGGTGGCGTAGGCTTCCATCACTTTACCCAGATAGTGGGCGTGCGGGTAGACGGCCATCACCTTGACATCCATCTCGCAGCGGAGTTCGTCGGTGACCACGAAGTCCTTCTCGCCCGCCGGGATGTCGAGCGCGCCGTCGTGCTCCAGCTGCATCAGGATGGGGAACTGGGTCTGCGGCTTGTCTGTGAAGTAGAGGCCGATTTCGGGATTGATCTCCTCGGGCTTGCCGGTGGGCTTGAGGTGGACATTCAGGACGAGGCTCATGCCTGGATCGGCGCGCCAGGCCATGCCATCGGGAGCCTCGTTGGGCGCGCTGCCCGGCTTCCAGGAGAGGAAGTGGCCGTCGGGATCGAAAGTGTCCTCCTCGAAGGTCAAATCCATGCCTTCGAAACCCTCACCCGCGACTGGCTCCTGCCGACGCGAGCCGCCGGACCGGTCGACGACGACATTGGCGTGGTGGAACGCTTTGGGATTGCCGGGCCGGACCTCCATCGCGCGGACCCAGCGGGTGGTGGTGATGGGCACCGGAATGATGAAATTCCAGAAGACCTCGGTGCCTTCCGGTTTTAGTTGGTACGGCTTGGAAACGCGGACCACCAAATCCGGCGGACCCAACTGCCATTCGCTGGAGAACTTCGGCGGGGTCTGGCCCTTGGCCGGAACACCGGAGGGCGCTCCGGCCTTGGTCCAATCGCGGATGGTGCGGATTTGTTCGTCCGTGAGCCGCCGCTCCTCTGCGAATTCGCCGTGCCCTGCTTCCGGGAGCCACGGGGGCATGTAACGAGTGCCGACAACGGTCGCGACCTGCGGGGCATGCTTCCGAACGTCCTCGTAGGTGAGGAGCGAGAACGGAGCCGATTCACCGGGTCTGTGACAAGGCGAGCAGGATTGCCAGACGATCGGAGCGATGTCTTTATAGAACGTGCTTCTTGGGGCCGGCTTTTGGGCCAGAAGACAGGGTCCGAGGAGTTGAAAAATGAAGATTGACCGCCGCCAAGCCCTTGCGCCCATACCTTGTAGTGTAGTTCGGGTCAGGCTACGCGGTGGCCCGGTAGGGGGTCCTTTCTCCGGAATCCAGTTCCCCGAGTTCCCAGAGGTCGAGTCCTGTCTTCTCGCAGGCGATTGTGCGGCGCATGTCCGGCCAAAGGTCTTCGACTGGAGCGGTTCCGAGACGCACGGGGGTATCCTCCGCCAGAAACAGCACCGACGACAACCCTGACGCGGACGCTTCCGGTCTGTGGTGGGTCGTCACGGCATCGACGACCGAAGTCGGAAGGTCCCAGGCCCGCAGCAGGTTGCCCCCGAGCTCCGCATGGTCCAGCCCGTACGCCAGCGTTTCCGCATAGACCAACGGAAATCCGGCCTCCAACCACTTCTGTTCCGCTTGGCGATGCCATGGCGGCAGAGTGGAGAAGCCGAGCCGCCCGATGTCATGCAGCAATCCGGCTAGCCAGGCCATTTCTGGTTCCAAGCCGCATGCTGCCGCGATCTCCCACGCCGCGTTGGCCACCACTTGCGAATGTTCCCACAGTTCCCGCAGCGCCGCCGACGCGAACAGCCCAGAAAGACAGGCCGCGACCAAGGTTTTGCGGGCTTCCGGCACACCCAGCCGCATCACCGCGTCGCGAAGGCGTACAATTTGGAACCGGGAGCCGTACTTCGCCGAATTGGACGCTGACAAGAGCCGCGCGGCGAGGACGGGGTCGGTAGCCGCGATTCGTTCCAGTTCGTCCACCGTCGCATTCTCATCGGTGGTCTTCAACAGGACCGATACGGCCCGCGGCATTACCGGTAGCGCGACCGGTCGTGCCACCTGCCTCGGGCGGACGATCTTTTCCAGCGCTGCTTGGGCTGGGCCCCAATCGTCGTCGGCAAAGAAGTTCCGGATGGCTTCGGCGATGGAAAGTCCCTCGCAAGCCGCAAACTCCACCGCTTGGTCAAACGCTAAACACAACTCCGGCGGCGGACAACCCGAATACCGCTCGCGCTCCAGCAACAGCACACGGCCAGCCGCAGCGAAGGGCTGATGGTGGCCGTTGTAAGCCGGGCGCGCCGCAGTTGGTGCGCTAAGAAGCCACTCCAAGCAGGATACGCGTCGATTCATGTCAATGCTCCGTTTGATTACTTATCGGCAAACTACGGAGGAAACTTTAGCCCGCGCCCAAAAGAAATTTCAAAGCCGTTGAGGCTTCAGTGAACAGGGGCACCGACTGTGTGGAGAGTCTCGACGTCGAACCGCTTGAAATCGCGGTCCTCGACCCGCACCCGCTCCCGTATCGACTTTACAACAACCCGGATGTCCACGTACTGCTCGTTGGCAGTCTGCATCCACAGACCCTGCCCGACTGGCGATTGCTCCAGCACCATCGTACTGCCTTTGTGGAAGCTGGCGAGGAGTCCGCCGCCGATGTTGAGGTTTTCGGCGAGATGAATCTCCACTCTTGCAACTTGGCGGTCCATTTCGTCGAACCAGATGCTGCCGCTCATCTTCTTCGCGGCCTTCTGCAGGTCGTTGGGGTTGACGAGTTTGGCGGCCGGGTCGCCCGCAAAGTCGTAGGCCAAGGTGCTGCGGCCATTCTGGACGATGCGTCGCGGATTCGAGGTCTTCGTCGCGGAGAGGATGGCCGCAACCAGCCCGTTTCGCCCCCCTTGCTGCACAGGTGCCTTCATGACCCTTTCCACCTGTTTGCGCAGGCGTTCGTCCTCGGATTTGGCATCGTGCGCGCTCAAGGCGACGCCATTGCGCTTGACCAGCCTGCCAATCTGGCGACCGTTGACGAAGAATACTTCGCGCTCGAACGTTTCGGTGCCCTTCACGGTGCCGTTCGAGTCCACCTGTTCCACCTTGCGCATGCGGTGGAAAGTGTAGTTTTCGCGGATGGAGTCCATCTCGTGCTGGTGGGATTGGACCACCTTCAGAAACGAGGCGACGTCGGGAATGGGCGCTTCCGCTTGGACGAGGATGACGGCGGCCCAAAGGGGCACGATTCCGAGCGCAATCATGGTCGGATCAAGGGCACGCGGGTTGCCATTGCCGCAAGTTCTTGAGAATACGAATCGGCGGAGAGAACGCAGCGGGGCTTGCGCATCACACCGTGCCGCCGCGTGTGCGGAAGTAGGCCAAAGTGGCGTCCGCGATGCGATGGCTGGCCAAGCCGTCTCCGTATGGATTGTGCACCCGCGACATGGCGTCGCGCGCGGCAGCGTCATCCAGCAGTCGGCAAACCTCGGCGACGATCCGTTCCTCGTCGGTGCCCGCCAAGCGCACCGTTCCAGCCTCGACCGCCTCGGGTCGCTCCGTTTTCTCGCGCATCACAATGATCGGCTTGCCCAGTGACGGACCTTCCTCCTGGACGCCACCGGAGTCGGTCAGCAGTATCGTCGCGCGCCGCATCAAATCCACGAACGGAACGTAGTCCAGCGGTTCAATTAGATGGATTCCCGGGACGTCGGTCAGATGCCTGTGGACTGGGCCCTGCACATTCGGATTCCGGTGAACCGGGTAGACGACCTGGACGTCGCCGCGTGCCGCGATCCGGCGGATGGCCCGGCAGATGTTCTCAAAACCGTCGCCGAAGCTTTCACGGCGATGGGCTGTGACCAGTATGAGCGGCTTGGCGGGGTCGAGGAAGGTCCAATCGGAGCCTGCCAGTGTGCCCTGGTCGAGATGGTCCCGGACGTGTAGCACCGCGTCGATCCCGGTATTTCCCGTCACATGGATGTCGCGGTCGGAGACGCCTTCCCGCAACAGATTTTGGCGGGCCCCGTCTGTGGCGGCAAAGTGGATCGATGCGAGGCGCCCGGTAAGGACGCGGTTCATCTCTTCGGGAAACGGCTGGGCAATATCGCCGGTGCGGAGTCCGGCCTCAATATGACCAACGGGAATCCGGGCGTAGAACGCCGCCAATGCGCCACACAGCGTCGTGGTGGTGTCGCCTTGGACATAGACAATGTCCGGGCGCGCTTCGGCCAGCACGGGCTCCAAGGCCGCGAGCATGCGGGACGAGGCCGAGGCCAAGGTCTGGCCCGGCGTCATCAGGTTGAGATCGTAGTCGGGGGTTATGCGGAAGGCTGCCAGGACTTGGTCCAGCATCTGGCGGTGCTGGGCCGTGACAACCGTTCGTACATCGAAGGAATCCCCGCGACCCTGCAGGTGCAGGATCAGCGGGCAGAGTTTGATGGCTTCCGGGCGAGTTCCGAAGACAAATAGGGCTTTGACCATGTCTTCTTGTATAGTGCCGGGCCGCGGAATTTTTCTCCCGGTCTCTTCGACTTTTTTTACCGGTGGCGGAAAGTGATCCGGCCTTTGGTCAAGTCGTATGGGGAGAGCTCCATGGTGACCTTGTCGCCGGCCAGGACACGGATGCGGTTGCGACGCAAACGGCCGGCCAAGTGCGCAAGAACTACGCGCTCATGTTCCAACTGGACACTGAACAGACCGCTGGGGAATTTCTCCAACACGGTTCCGGTTACTTCGATGCTGTCTTCCTTGCTCATTCCACCTCTGTATTTTGTATCGCGGCATCTCTGCCGTTGATGCCGAACTGGGCCGCTTGTGGTGGAAGTGGCCGGCTCCCTTTTTTGTCGGCGACACGAAGGTCACCGTAAGAAGAGCCGGCCAATCCCTGCGCGGATGCGTTAGACTGCCGAAACGTTCGACGCCTGAAGCCCCTTGGGACCAGTCGTAACCTCGAACTCGACTTGCGCACCCTCATCCAACGAGCGGTATCCGCTCGACTCGATGGCCGAAAAGTGAACGAATACATCCTCGCCTGATTGGCGTTGGATGAACCCGAACCCCTTGGCCGCATTGAACCACTTCACCGTGCCTCTTTCTTTCATACCCAAACCTCAATTGAAAATCACAGCTTGGAGGTTTCTCCAACTACCGCCCGCTCGCCCGTCGCCGGGTGCCCAAAAGAAAAAGGGCCGCCGCAGTTCTTGCCGCGCAGCCCAGTCGATCATTGCGATTCAGGACAAGCACCAGAGAAACGATCAGCTATGCCCTCCAGTATAGCCTGGAATCCCGTTTGGCGTGTACTGCCACCCGTGTGGCACGGTGCGGCTAAGAGGTTTCGTATCAGGGATTTCAACGGCGGAGGGTTAGTGCAGCCAGCGCTCCTGCCCGAGGACGGGCACGGGAATCGGCGGCGCGGGAACATCCCCGAACCTGCGTTCCCGCCGGCGGAATTCGGTGACAGCTTTGGCCAAGTCGGACCCGCCGAAATCGGGCCACATCCGTCGGATGAAGACCAGTTCGGCGTAGGCGCATTCCCACAGGAGGAAGTCGCTCAGGCGCTGCTCCCCGCCGGTACGGATGAGGAGATCGACCGGTTGCGGACCGCCACGATGGGTTGCGGCCAGCGTTTGCTCGAAGCGCTCGGGTGTGACGTTGGTTCCGCCACCGCACAATCCGGTGGCGGTGAGGATGGATTCGCGGGCGGAATAATCGATCGCGAGGCGCAGATGGAGCCGGTTGCAACCGCGGGTTGCCGCCTCGGCTTCGTCGATGACGCCCACCAGGGAATCGGGAAGCCTGTCACGCCGACCGATCACGGACAATCGAACGCGGTCCGCCAGCATGCGGGGAATCTCATCCCGCAAATACCAGCCGAGTAGCGCCATGATGGCGTCGACCTCCTCTGCCGGGCGCTTCCAATTGTCGCAGGAGAACGCGTAGGCGGTGAGCGCTGTAACGCCAAGATCCGGCGCAGCCTCCACGGCGCGGCGCAGGGCTTCCGATCCGGCTTGGTGTCCGGCCATGCGGGGCAATCCGCGCAGGGTCGCCCATCGGCCATTGCCGTCCATGATGACGGCGACATGCAATGCGCTTTGTAATGCAAAGTTCATGGGGAAATTTTTTTCCTTTTGGACCCGCCCTATTCGCCCCGGGTGGCGCGGATCAGCGCTTCCATATGGCTGAGATAACCGGCCATGGCGTCCCGACCTTTGTCCGTGAGCTTGTATTCCGTGCGGGGAACGCGGCCTTCGAACATCTTGGCGCACTCGATGTAACCGGCTTCCTCCAACTTGCGGGCGTGGACGCTGAGGTTGCCGTCGGTTGTGGAGAGGATCTTCTTCAAATCCTTGAAGGTCAGGGTTTCGTTGACGGAAAGTGCGCTGACGATTCCCAAGCGCAGCCTCTCGTGGATCACCTTGTCCAAAGCACGCGCGCCCGACCCCGCCGATACGACGACAGGCCCAGCCACCGGAGCAAGTTTGAGTTTCAGCATAGTTATCCGCCAAAGTCCTTCGCGATCACGAATCCAAACACAAGGTGCAGCCCGCCGAAACCGATTGCCATCAGCGCGTCGGCCCAAGACGCAGGGGCCAAGGCCGCCACACTCCCGATGGCGAGGAAACACGCTCCCATCAACGGCACGACGCGGACCGAAAACGCTCCGCCCGACGACACGCTCACTCCGTAAAGAAGCAGCCACACTGCCGGAATCAGGGCATGGTTCCCGCTGCGGTAGAGCACGAAAGTCAGCAGCGCACCCGAGGCAACCGCAGGCACCATTGCAAGGACGAAACGCCGAAACGCCCTCGACAGGAGCGACGATCCGTTCCGAACAGCCTTTCGTGCCGAAAAAGCCAAGCCGATGGAAATCGCCAATGCCAGTTCGAACGCCCAGATGCCGAGCCAAGCCTTAGGACTGCGGCTCAAGTGCGCCGCGAAGGCCGCGAGGCAGGCCGTCGCGCCCATCACCATCCCGCCGACGCCCGGAACCGCCGTGAACGACCCGGCATTTTCCATGGTGCTGCGGATGTAGCGCAGGTTGTCCATCGCCTGGTGGTGGAGTCCCACCGGCTCTGGAGCCGACGCCCGAATTGGCCGCAGTACCGCCATGAGGCTATTATACGGGCATTCGAACGCACTTTGCAATACAAAGTTTAGATCGGATCTAGTGTCTCCGCAGGCCGCCGAACCTCGCATTGGCGAAGTCGGCAGTAACCGACGACCCTTCATCCCCGGCATGCCCGGCTTTTAACAACTCCGACTCGTGCGGCCCGGTCGCCACGTACATGACGGCGGGAAACTCCGGCCCGGCGTCGAATTCGCGGCGCTCGATCACAGCCAAAGCGCCGAAAACGTGGATCATGCGGGTGATCTGTTCGATGCGGGGATCGTTCATGCGCAAGCGGCGGAGCCAGAACGGCCGGTATTGGAACGCGGCCTGGCGTACGTCCATCGGCTGGGAAGCGTCGATGACAATCTTGTACGACTCCTCGGTGAGCACGTTGTTGGGCACTCGGGAGGGCCAGAAGGTTGGAATGAACTGGTCTGCCGGAAAGGGCGGGATTCCGTATCCCGCGCGGCAGCTTGCGGTGTCGCTCTGCCACGGCACGGCCATCCATTTGGTGATGTCCCCCGGCCCGCTTGCCGAAAGGGGACCGTCGAAAGATGTCACGGTTGCCTGGGTGAGGAATTCGCCGTAGTCCATGCCGTCCCGGCCCGCCGAGTCCGGGTGCTGGCGGAGACGGAAGGGTGCGCGGTACATCTGGGGCTGGCGCATGGGCCACGTCATTTCGCAACCCGGATGGAAGGGTCCACCCATGCAGAAGTGCAGGGCGGCCTTGTCCAACGCGGCCGGTCGGAGGGCCGGGTCGACATCGTCAAGCGACTGAGGCGGCGTGGCTGTCGGATTGTAGTCGGCCTCGAAATTGCCGAGGGCCCACTGCTGCAGGTAGTTGTACAAGGTTTGAGTGACCGCGAAGCCGTCCCGCGGGCTGGGGGTGAAGCTGCCAAAGGCGTCGCCGTAGATCGGCGGCCACGCCTGGGGAACGAACTGGGCCGCGCCCGGATTGCGGAAGGAGTTGAAAATCTGGCGGCGCAACTCGCCGTAAGGGTCGCCCTTCATGGCTCCGGTGGTGGACCCGGCGTCGGCAGTTGGTTTCGTGGCGAGCTTGGCCAGGAGGGCCGGATCTAGAAAATCGTTGGGAGCCCCCCAGCCGAACTGGGCCAGGAAGCCTTTGTTGACCCACTGCGCATCGTTGAACTGGCTGAGCAACGGGAGGATATCGTTGGTGAACGACGGGGTCTTGGGGAGCTTGACCAGCTGGCCGTTGAGCGCGTCCTGCATGACATCGTACATGGTCTGGGGCGTGATGAGGTCGGGGGAATAATTCGGGGGTCCGGTGACCACCCAGGCCGGATCCGCTGTCAGAACGCGGTCGCCGATGGTGACAGTGGCCGTGACAGGGCCGTCGGAGGTGTCGTCGTGCCAGCCGCCGTTGTTGGCAAAGGTTGTGAGCGTGTAGCCGGGGAGCGGGCTGCCGGATTTCCCGTAGCCGCCGAGGAAGATCAGCCGACCGGCATCGTCGGTATGGATTCCGCCCAGATCCACCTTGTGCCCGAAAAAGGTGCCGGTGTCGAACGGGCTCGCGGTCGCCCCGGGACCGGAAACCGTGCGCGGGCCGGGATCGATCACCAACTGCTCCCGGTCCGCGCCTTGGATTTGGGAGTTGCGGCGGGGGGACTGGAGGGTGGCGGCTTCTGGCAGGTCCAAAGCGGCATCGAAGCTGTACCAGGCGGCCTTCTTGTTGGCGACATGAACCGTCCATTCGACCGCCGCGTACTCGGCCGTCAGTTCACCCACCACGTTTCCGTGGACGTCATAGCCGAAAATCCGGAACCGGGCGGCTTGGCGCTTGAGGTGGCCTTGGGCATCGCGGTATCCGCCAGGCGGGGGTGGGACCGGGTTGGGGACCTCGGGTCCAATGAAGTATTCTTCGCTGTTTCCCACGCGCGCAACGCCAATGCCGGGGTGAATTCTGGCTTCAACTATGGATTCGAGGTTCATGTCAATTCTCAACTCGACCCATTCTACATGAAAGTTAGAATGGATTTGTTGAACGCGGCGCATGATTTTACGGTGATCGGAGGCGGGCCGGCGGGTGCGACCACGGCACTCTGCCTGGCGCGATCCGGCTGGTCGGTGGCGCTGCATCTATCGAACCCACCCGCGCAAACGCCCCCCGGCGAGACACTGCCGCCGGAGATCAATCCGGTGCTGCGGGAACTGGGATTGTTCGAAAACTTTCTGGGCACCGAGCCCTTGGCAGCGCCGGGAATCGTGTCGGCATGGGGGCATGGCGAAGCCTTGGAGAGCGATTTCATCGGCAATCTGCACGGTACCGGTTGGCACGTGGACCGGACGCGATTCGATGCGATGTTGGTTGCCGAGGCGTCGGCGGCTGGCGTGGAATTGATCCGGGGCAATTCGTGGAAGCCGGGCGGGGTTGCGGTCGGGACCATTGTGGATGCCTCGGGTGCGAACGGTATCCGCCTTGCCGGGTCCAATGGGCGCGAGGTCGACGATGCGATGGTCGCCATCGTGCTACGGATGGAACTTCAAGGCGAAGGGCGGCTCGACCTTCGGACTCTGATCGAAACCACTCCCGGCGGCTGGTGGTATTCCTCGGCTGTACCTGGAGGGACTGCGGTCGGCATGTTCTTCACGTCGCCCGAGATCTACCGCGACGAAGGAATCGTTGTGGGCGAACAACTGGCAGTGGCTCCGTTGACCAATCGGCGCATGGCTGGCGCGAAGCTGCGGGGGTCGCAGGTGGTTCGGGCGTCGTCGTCCTTGCGGGACCGGATTGTGGGCGAAAACTGGGTAGCCGTGGGCGATTCGGCTTCGACCTACGACCCGCTGTCGGGACGGGGGATTTTCAAGGCGCTCCGGCATGCCCGGCTGGCCGCTGCCGCCCTTGACCAGCACAAACGGGGGCGTAGCGGTGCGCTGGAGGAATATGCGGAGTCGGTCCGGGCGGACTTCGCGCACTACCGGGCGCAGAGGCATCTGCACTATGCGATGGAGGACCGCTGGCCCGACGCTCCGTTCTGGCGGGCGCGGCGATATCCGATGCCTAGCGCGGTTGTACGACCCGGTCCTCGGGTTTCTGCGTGAGGATTTCGCGCACTGCGTAAATCCGGCGGTCCTGGGATTCGAAATACGTCCGCATCACCAATTCCCCGATCAGCCCGGTGCTAAACATCATCAGCCCGACCACGAGCAGCAGAGCGCCGGCCACCATCAGGGGGCCGTGTTCGATGAAGATGTCCATCCGGTAGACGAGCTTCACCACGAGACAGTAGCCGAGGATCACCGACCCCAGCAAGGTGCCGATCAAGCCGAAGGCGCCGAAGAAGTGCATCGGTCGCGTGTAGTACTTCAGCAGGAAGCGGATGGTGAGGATGTCAAAAAGCACCCGGAAGGTGCGGCCAAGTCCGTAATGCGACTCCCCGGCGACGCGCGGCGGGTTCTGGATCGGCACCTCGCAAACCCGCGCGCCATACATGCTGGCCAATGCCGGGATGAAGCGGTGGAGCTCGCCGTAGAGATGCACCTCCTTCAGGACTTCGGCGCGGTAGGCCTTGAAGGTGGTGCCGAAGTCGCGGAGGTCAATGCCCGATGCCTTCGACATCATCCAGTTTGCGATGCGCGACGGGATCTTCCGGGTAATGGCGTTGTCGATGCGTTCCTTGCGCCAGCCGCTGGCGATGTCGTAGCCTTCGTCGATCTTGGCCAGCAGGGCCGGGATGTCCTCGGGGGCGTGCTGGAGGTCTCCGTCCATGGCGATGACGACGTCGCCCGCTGCCGCGTGGAAGCCGGCCTGGAGCGCGGCGGTCTGGCCGAAATTGCGCCTGAGGCGGATCACTTTGAGCTGCGGGTCGGTCTGGACGAGATTGGTCAGCAGTTCGATGCTGCGGTCGGTGGAGGCGTCGTCGATGAAGAGGATTTCCCAAGGGCGACCGACGGCTGTAAGGACAGCGGTCAGGCGGTCGTAGAGGGGGAGGATCGAGTGTTCCTCGTTGTGGATGGGGACGACGATGGAAAGCATGGGCAAACTCCCATGGTAGACGTTTTCGGAAGTCCGCGGGGTTCGGGAAATTGAGGGCTGCCCAAAGACAGCCCCCGGAAACGGAATCAGACGACACGCGTGCGGCGGCGCACAAACGCTCCGGCAGCCAAGGCGGCTCCGGTCAGCAATTCGATGGTGCCAGGTTCGGGCGCGCCGGAGGCGTTCATCGTCGCAAGAAAGCCGATGTTGCCGCAGCTGCCGCACGAGGCCGTGTCGTAGGATCCGACGATCTGGTTCGAGTCGTTGAGGCTGCGGATATAAGTGTCGCTGGACCCGGGCACCGAGATCGCCGTGAAGCTGCCTCCGCCGTAGAAGAAGTTGCCGAGCGAAGAGCTGACCAACATGTTCCCTGAGTTATTGATCCCGATGATTTCCGTGCCGGTCGCACCCGGTTGATCGAAAGACGTGAACGTACTCCCAGAGAGCGTGAAGCCATGCGTGATGCTGCTGGAGTCTCTGTAGTAACCTACCACTGTGCCCGCGTCGTTGATTCCGGTCGCCCACAGGAAGGTGGCTCCCGTTGGCTTCGAGATCGTGGTGATCGCACCAGCGGTGTCAATGAACCCACTGTAGCTACTGTTCTTGTAGTAGTCGCCTACGATGACACCGCTGTTGTTGACGCCCGTGGGCTCCGTCAGCGCCGCGCCACTGACCGCAAAACTGGAATACGTTCCGCCGATGTCCGAGAAGCCCTTCGAGAGTCCCGTCCCCGTGGTGACGTAATTGCCGACGATCTCTCCGTTGTTGCTGATGGCACCCCATGTCACGCCGTAAGACGTGTCGGCGCCGGGCGGGGTCACGATTGTAAAGTTCCCGCTCGAATACTGGAAGGTCTGCTGGCCGGTTATGGAACCTCCCGACACCTGGCCGACGATGGTCCCGGAGTTGTTGATTCCGTAGGGCTGCGTGTAGGTCGCGCTGGAATCGACGATGTTCGTGTAGGTGAAGGTGGCGGCCACTGCGGGGTGAATCCCGCTGAGCAATGCCACTGCGATGATTGCTGGTTTGATGAGTTTCGACAACTTTATGTTGCCTCCTACTGGTCTAGCGGAGGCGGCAACAGAAACCAGACACGCAAATCAAGAATTATTTGTGAGGCAGAATCGGCTCGAAGATCTGGTCAACGACCCCGGCTGGAACCGGCGTATCGGTCCCGTATTTCCGCGGCAAGCGGTCGGGGAGATGGAAGGTGCCGAAAAGCTTGTCCACCCAAGGGAGCAGGGCTGCGTAGTTCTTGTCGAGGGTCTCCGGCGCCTCATTGGTGTGGTGCCAATGGTGGAAGGCGGGCGTGGCGACCAGCCACTCCAAGGGGCCGAAGCGCCAAGAAACGTTGGCATGGATGAAGAAGCCCCACATTGTGCCGACCAGCGTTACCAGCACCGGGACGAGGTCGAGTCGGTTGCCCATGGGCTGTGCCAAACCGAGGACGTACATCGGGACCAGCCCGCAGAAGCGCGTGAAGAACATGTCCAGCGGATGGGCGCGCGTATTGACCAGCCAGTCCACCTCCTCGGCGCTGTGGTGCAGGGAGTGGAACCGCCACAGGAAGGGAATTTCGTGCGACCAGCGGTGTCCCCAGTAGGTGCCGATTTCGCCCACAACCATGCCAGCCGCGATCCTGAACCAAACGGGCAGCAGCGCGGCGCGCGCGTAGAAGCCGCCGGGGATCACGAGATGGATGACGGCCGCGACGGTGGCGATCGGCACCGCCAGCAACATTTTTGGCAGGAAGCCGCTGAGGAAGTAGTAGACGAGGTCGGAGGCGAGAGACTTCCGGCCAACCGGGCGCGGGTCCGGTGGCCAGAAGCGCTCGGCAGGAATGAAGATCGCGGCCAGAATCACGAGCCAAGCGCACAGCCGGATCACATCCGCGGCGAAGGTTTGGAGCTGGGGACTCAGGTGCGCGATTTGTTGCAAGCAATTATTCTACCGTCGTTGACGGTTCGCGGCCAATTGCGACAGGGCTTTCCGAGAGCTTGGCCGCCGCCGCAACTCCCGACAGGAATGCGCCTTCCACGCGGCCGCCCGCCAGTCCGTCGCCGGCGAATGCGACGGGGGCGGGAACTTCGGAATATAGGGAATCCAGACATGGCCCAGATACCGGCTTGGCAAACTTCCAGCGGTGAAGCTGCCACGCGTCGACGGTGCCGCCGATCCATGGGCGGGCTGCTTCGAGCAATTCCCTGGCCACCTCCTCCGGGGCAACTTCGAAGCGTTGGCGCGAATAGTCGCCCCGGGCGTGAATCGTAAGCGCCGAGCCGCCCGAGCCCGAAATACCCTTGCGCACGTTGTCGGCAAGCCACTCGATCGGACCGGCAGCGGGGCGGAAATAGCCCGGCGCCGGGACGAGGCCCGGGCCCTTCGCCACCACCATCAGGGCGAAACAGGGATCGAATTCGACAGCCTGAAGGTGCTCGAGCACAGCCGGGTCCAGTTGGCCCGTACATCCGGCAAGCATGGCGAGGGCCTGCTCCGGCGGTGCTGTCATGACCAAGGCGTCCGCTTGGAAGGTCTCGCCGGTATCGGTCGACGCGCGCCAGCCACCGCTGGAGTATCCGATGGATTCGACTTTGACGCCGGTGCGGATGTCGAGTCCTACCGCCAGGTGCTTCGCCAACTGGCTCATGCCACCTTCGGAGCGGTAGCGGATATGTCCGCCATCCTCGAACCAGGGCGCAATCCAGCCGTTGGCGAGCCATCGGTCCACGTGTTGTTGAAATAGGGCGTCACGCACCGTGATGAACTGGGCACCATGGTCGAAGCGGGCCTCGCCGATGCGGCGGGTCGCGAGCCGTCCCCCGACTCCGCGGCCCTTGTCCAAGACCACCACGCGCCAGCCATCGCCAAGCAGCAGTCGTGCGGCGGTCAATCCGGCCATCCCGGCCCCGATGACCAAGCAGGATGGCATTGCGCTCACTTCGCCTCGCAGATTCGGCATGTCACTTCATGTAGATGCCGGAACATGTCGGTTAGCGCCAATTTTGCGGCCCAGCCCAACAGTGCGTTGACGATGGGACCGCCGGGGAGTGCGAATTCGACACGGTCGGTGAGCCGTGTCTGGTTGCCGACAGCCTCGAACTCGTGCCGGTGGACCCATTTCGCGAACGGGCCGGAAACCTGCTCGTCGACGAAGAGGCGATTCTTTTCGTAGGCGGTGTGCAGGGCGAGCCAGCGGATTGGTCCGACGCGGATTTCCACCCGGACGCCGGCCTGGACCCCTTTTCCGACCTTGCCGACGACACGAACGGGCGGAAAGGATGGAGTCAGCAGCGTGAACGCGTCGGCCCGCTCATGGAAGGCGAAGACGCGGTCCACCGGAGCGTTGACGAGGACGGTTTTGACAAATGTCGGCACTGGTCCAAGTCTAGCGGCCTCGACGCTAAGACCGAACAAACGCTCCTTCGCGGTCGCGGCTCGGCTGGAATGTGCCGGGCCACGACCGCAAGTGAAGCGCAGTTGCCTACCACTCAACGCGGCCGACGATGATGGCGTGCCAGCGGCCCGTGCCGATGTCGGAGAAGCTGCCGCGGGTCCCGCTGAAGGTGCCAAAGCTCGACGGGTCCGTCTTGTTGTACACCGAATTCGGGGCGTTGAAGTTGTGGTACTTGATCACGTTGTTGACGTCGCCGCGCAGGGTGAACTTCCAGCGCTCCTTCACGACCCAGAACTTCTGCACCGACGTCTGCGGCCAGATGATGCCTGGAGCCTCCAGGGTGTTCCGGCCCAGCGTCCCCAACGTGTACGACAGCGGGTAGGCGAACCCGTTGATGTTCAGGTAGCGGGTTTGCGCCGAGAACGGGAAGCGGTTCGGCCCGATATCGACATGTTCCAGCTTCACCTGGCCGTCCGGCAGGATCTGGTTGGGCCGGTTGCCGAAGCCTGGCAGGTAGACATACGGGCTCCCGCCGTAGGTCACCGTCATCGGCGGACCGCTCTGGAAGGTCTGGATCCACACCAATTCCCAGCCGCCGAGGACCACATCCTTCAGCCCGCCGCGGTTCATCCACTTCCGGCCTTTGCCGAACGGCAATTCGTAGTTGACCGTCGACACCCAGCGATGGTGGACGTCGTAGCTGGCCCGGCCTTTCTCCAAACTGCGGTTGTAGTAGGAGATGCCTGTCGCCGTGCCGTCGTCGTCGGCGTTGTCCAGCGTCTTGGACCACGTGTAGAACGAGGTTCCCGAGATCCCCGCGCCCAGCCGTTTCTCGAAGCGCAAGGTTCCGGCGTGGTAGGTGTTATGCCCGAAGTTGCTGACCAGATTGACGTTGCCGAACTGCGGGTAGGGCTTGTAGTTCTGGAAGTTGTTGCGAATCGTGTCCAGTTTCGCCGTGTCGCCCAGGGGGAAGAAACTCATCGGCTGAACGTTGATGTTCCAAGTGTTCTGCAGCTTCACGCCGGCCGAGCCTTGGTATTCCGCGTTCATCATCCAGCTCCGCGCAAACTGCCACTGGAACCCGCCCGACCACTTCATCACGTACGGCGTGCGCAGGTGCGGGTCGTACCACGTGGCGTTGCGGCTGGCGAAGTTGGTCCCGACATAGGGGACGCTGCCATCGGAATTGGTGGTGAAGCTGATGTTCGGCGGACCTTGGGAGAGCTTGAACACGGTGCGGGGGTCGCCCGTGGGTGCCTGAACGTTGGCCGTCGCAAGGTACTCCTCGAAGTTCTGGTTGATGTCGTTCGTGGTCACATCCACCGCCATCACCCCGAAGCTCGAGCGGAATACCCAGTTCGGGCGGAAATTCCACGCCACGCCGACGCGCGGTTGGAAGTTGTTCAGATCCTTGGCTGAAAGCTCGCCCGCCTTGTGGACGATGGCCCCCTTGAGACCGCTGATGGGATCGGTCGCGTTGGGGTCGAACTGCGACTGCTGCCCGTACTTGGTGGAAAACGGCGATTCGTAGGACCAGCGCAGGCCAAGGTTCAGAGTCACGTCCTTTCGCAGATGGTAGTCGTTCTGGACATAGATGGCGTGGCCCGTCCACCGGGGCAGCCAGGTCGCCTGGTTGCGGGTGAACTGCGCGCTGGCCACGTTGCCCAGCAGGAAGTTCGCGAAGGTGTTGCCCGTGTTGGGGGTAAACGGCAGTTCGGTCCCGCCCATGTTGTAGGTGCCGGAAGGCAGCGCCTCAAGCAGCGCGTTGTACCGCGTCCGGACCAACTCGTACCCAACCTTCCAAGTGCTGCGGCCCATCACCTTGGTCAGGTTCTCCTGGATGGTGAAATCCTCGGCGATGTTGGCGAACTTGCCGCCGGGATTGCCGTTGTAGCCGGTTACGATCTTCGGGAAGGTTGCGTCGCTCACGTTCGGAATCCCGAGCTTGGTCGCCCAGCCCTGCCCGTAGGTCACCGGGTCTTTCGTTTCGTGGCGGCGGTTGTAGCCGATCCGGAACTCGTTGATCAGCGACGGCGAGAAGGTGTGGGTGTCGGAAACGACGACATTGGTGAAGTCGTTGGGCTGGACCATGACCGGATCATAGATATCCCAGGTGATGTCGGTCGAGTAGCGTCCCGGCGCGCGATTGCGCATGCGCGAAACGCGGGCGAAGATGCGGTTGTTGACGTTGAACTGGTGGTCCACCTTGGTGTCGAAACGGTTGAAATAGTACTCGCCGTGGGTAGGTAGGACCTCGTTCTGCTGCGGACCCGTGGGTGTCACGACTCCGGGCTGGTTGGGCTGGGGCCACGGCTTGTTGGAGAGCATCTTCACGGCCACAGGGTCGAAGCGGCTGACCGGGATCTGGTTGCCCGCGAACGGGTCGCGGATCCACTTGCCGGTCGAATCCTGGCGGGTGGTCGAGGGGTCGTAAAGCTGGTACCCTTTGCCGCCCAAAGTGAAGTCGCCCGTATACATGGCGGCCGAGGGCACATTGGTGATGGCGGTTTCCGAGACCTGCTCCTGGTGGCGTTGGTAGCCGAAGAACCAGAAGGTCTTGTCCTTGCCGTTATAGATTTTCGGGATGCGAACCGGCCCGCCGATGGTGGCCGACATCTCCTGGTAGGTCCAAGGGTTGCACGGCAGGCCGACGTCGCAGCGCTTGAGTTGGTCGAAATACTGGCGGTGCACCAGCGCGCCGTTCAGGTAGCGGTCCTCGGCGGACCCGTGGAGGCTGTTGGTGCCGCTCTTGTAGACAGCGGACAGGACACCGCCGCTGCCGTGTCCGAATTCGGCGGGCAGTCCCGTAGTGAACATGCGGAACTCCTGGATCATGTCCAGGGTGCCAGTCATGATGCGTTGGTCATCGTTGACCGCTCCGCGGACCGGCTCCTTGCCGCTGACGCCGTCCAGCACGATTCCCAGTGCGCGCTCCCGCTGCCCGTCGCCGTGCAGGCCGTTGATCACGTTCAGTCCGGGCATGTAGAGCGTCATGCGCTTGAGGCCCTTCTGCATCACGGGGATCTTCACGACCGCATCGCCCTCCATGATTTGGCCCGAGGAGGAGGTTTCGGTCTCTAGGAGCGGCGCGTCGCCGGTCACCTTCACCGAGTCGGTCATGTTGCCGACTTCGAGTTGTACGTCAATGCGCGGCGTTTCGCCCAGCCGGAGCTGGACGCCATCTCGCACCAGAGCCTTGAATCCGGCCGTTTCGAACGTAATCCGATAGGTGCCCGGACTCAGGTTCGGGACGAAGTAGGCACCTTCGCCGGAAGACACGGTTTCCGCGAGGAAATCCGTTCCCACGTTCAGGACTTTGATGTGGACTCCCGGAATCCGCGCGCCGGTGGAATCGGTAATACTGCCTACAACGGTGGCGTTGCCGGTGCTTGTCTGCGCCCAAATCATGGGGGCGGCGGCAAAGGCGAACAGGAGGCGGGCAAATGTTGGAGAAATGCGGAGCTGCATCGTGGCGACCCTTTCAACAGAAGTTCTGCCTAAAGACGTTGTCACACCGCGCGGCCGGGGTCAATCCCCGCATTCAAAATACTTGAAACAATTTGTCACCGGGTCAGAGCCGATAGGGCTTCGGCGGCAGCCTTCACGGGGAGCGCAAGCTCCGACTCCTCGGCGCGGTAGAACCGCGACGCCGCCATCGAAACGCTCACCGCAGCCACCACCGACCCGGTG
Source organism: uncultured Acidobacteriia bacterium (assembly GCA_903907865.1). GTDB lineage: Bacteria > Acidobacteriota > Terriglobia > Bryobacterales > Bryobacteraceae > BOG-234. The sequence goes on along the minus strand of CAIVPR010000090.1, from coordinate 53,545 downwards.
CGGTCGCGCACCGGGGCTCCGATGCAGCAGGCACCGCCGGCCGACTCTTCCCGGTCGACAGCGTAACCCTGCCGTGCGACCAAGGCGAACTCGCCGCGCAGTGCGGCGCCGTCGCGGATGGTGTGCGGCGTCAGGACCGGAAGTCCGGTCCGGGCGAGGAAGCGTTCGGTCAATGCGGGGTCGATGTTGGCCAAGATCGCCTTGCCCAGGGCCGAGGAATGGCCGTTGGTGAGCCCTCCGTAGCGAGATTTGAACAGCTGTTCGGCGGGGTGGTCGATCTGCTCGGCGAGGAAGATTTCGAGTTCGCGGCTGTCGAACACAACCATGTGGGAACTGGCGTCCATCTGTTCGGAGAGCCGGAGCAGGAGCGGTCGGGCAGCGTCGCGCAACTCGTTCCGCTGCAGGGCGTTCAGACCCAGCCGGACCACGGAGACGCCGAGCCTATACATCTTGGTGCGCTCGTTCTGCTCGACGAAGCCGTGGGCGGCCAAGGATTGGAGAATCCGGTGGACGTCGCTCGGAAGCAGGTCGAGGCGGCGGGCGAGTTCGGATACACCCATGCCGGGACGTTCCCGGAATTCCGAGAGGACGCGGCAGACTTTGGTGATGGTGGTGGCGGGCTTCACGCGGCTTGGCGCTCACCGGGAGTTTACTCCTGGTTGGGGGACAAGTCAAGCGCGTTTTGAACGGCTTGGATGGCGCGGAGGTAGACCGGAAGTTGGGAGGGGAGCGCCTTCGACACGATGGATTTCCAGAGGCGATAGACGCGGGTGGTGTTGGAGGATGGGATGTCGCCGCCCGGCACGCTCAAGTCGAGGCGCTCTGCCCGCTCGATAGCGGTTGCCAGAAGGGTCCCGGGGTAGTGCTCGCGTTTCAATTTGGTCTTGTTGTAGCCGCCAAGGATATCTCGCAGGGCTTCTTCTACCTTGGTTGCGTTGGGGAGGTCAAGGACCGCGGACTCGTCCCGGTAGTGCAGCAGGAGCCACAATTCAAAACTGGGGCGACTGAGTGCGACGTTGACGCCAGCCTTGGAAGCGCGGCGCAGCGCCTCCGTGAAGCCACCCAAGTGCGTATCCCGGATGCAGTGGTCCGTGTCGAGCAACATCCAGAGCTCATCGTCAGAATCGACGGATTTCTTGAAGTCGAGCAATCGGTCGAGCACATGTTCCGCAACCGAAGTTCCATCCTGAGTTGAAACCACGTGGATTTGGATCCGGGGGATGGCAAAGAATTCAAAGTACTGCTTTGGGGCGTAGCAGTCGTCGCACGCAATGATGCAGAGGCGGTCATCGCGGAAGCCGCTATCGCGATTGAGCGGACGGGGCTTCCTCGGGACGAGCGCCATAGTTACTCGTCCTTCAGCCGTTCCAGTCCGCCCACGAAGGGGATGGCACCGAATCGGCCTTGCAGGTAGTGTTTGCGGATTTCCAGATCGTTTCGGACCTTGAAGTCCACCAATGAATACAGGTGCGTAGCGGAGGCTTGGTCCTTCTCGGCGAACCAAATCTCGTCCCGGCGGAGGAGGTCTTGGTCGAGGAGACTGGATTCGTGGGTAGTGACGATCAGTTGGCTCTGGCTGCCAGCGCAGGCATCAAGAAATGATTTAAGGAATCCGCGTGCCAGTAGGGGGTGTAGGCTTCGATCAATTTCGTCGATGACGAAAACTGAGTTGTCTCGGCTTGCGCGGTGCACCGCCGGGATCAGCTCGAGCAAGCGGCGGGTACCATCGGATTCTTCAAGCAGGTCAAAGATGACCGGTTCTCCATTCTCGCCCCGATGGACAGCCCGAACCCCCAGTTGGTAATATCGATTGCGGCCATTTCGCTCCACCAGAAGAGCATCACCCATTCTCAGGGAGAGGAGCACAGGCTGGCCATTGGATACTTGGGGCAGATCGCCGGGGACCAGCTGGCGAAATTCCTGCTCGGTAATCTCGTGTCTGGCAGCCTTCAAAGCGTCAATTCCAGTCGAAGCGGTTCGAAGATATTCGCCCGTAAAGTCAAGGAGATCGGGAGCGCGTTCCAGTGCACCGGCAAGGGCCCTGTAGGAGTTTGACGGGGCGATCAGCTTGAAACCATCGGAAAACCACTTGAGGACTCTGGGTATGTCGTCACCTAAATCCGCCTCGTCGAGGTTTGCGGCCATCGTGGCCAAAAACGTTTGATTGTCCGGCGCTCCTACCGTGGCGAGCGCCTTGAGCTTCTTGCCGCATTGCGGAACCTCGACGTCCGTCAAGCGCTCGTACAGGATCGTCTCACTCCCGCCTACGACGCGGACCAACCACTCCTCGGAGATCCGCCTGTCATCTACCTTGACACCGAACCGATAGAGTCGCTGTCCAGCAATGAATTGTAGATCGAAGCCGGTAGGCTCGTTCTCAATACTGCCGAGGCGGAAGGCCTCCCGGCCAGTCACGTCACCCCTCACCCGTGCACTGCGGGCAAGTGACCGAACGTATGCCAAGGCCTTGACCAAATTTGATTTGCCAGCTCCGTTTGCTCCATAGAGCACTCCCGCCCGCAGTACCCGTTCTTCTGAGTCGGGGATTGCAAGCGTGTGCCCCTCGTGCGCGGAGAGGCGATTGCTGGCCACCATCGAGAAGGTTTCCTCAGTGGCGAAGGAGCGGAAGTTCGAGACGGAAAAAGAGACAATCATCGCAGTTGGCGTGAAACACTCGCACGGAATGCAACCCTTGGCCCAGTCTAACAGACCGGCCAGGCCTCCGCGTGTGATTTTTCCTCGCCTACAGCCCGCTACCCGGTTTCGCCGCCACGGGAGCCGCCACCGGCGCAGCCGCCGGTTTCGGATTCGGCAGCACCACGATCTCCGTACGCTGGAATGCGAACTTCCGCCCCGCCTCGTCGATCAGGTTGATCTGGCAAGTGTACCGCCCCGACGCCAGTTGCGCCAGCGGTGCCTGGAACTGCACCGGCAGGGTCTGTCCGCGCTTGGCGAGGAACGTGTCCAGCCGGATTGGCTGGGATTCGAAGCTCCTCGTCTTGCCGCGGTAGAACGTTAAGGTCGCCGCCACGCTCGGCTTCTGGTCCGCACCCAACCCTGGGTCGTAGACCTCGAGGTACACGTACAAGTTCTGGTCCTTGCGGAACACGTGGGTGATCGAGGGGATCAGCCTTTGCCCGTCCTGCACCAGCGGATCGGCCTCAAGAATTTTCTTCTTCTCCACGGAAGCGATGGCCTGTGAAATAGGCTGACGCTGGTTGCTCCACACCACGGAACTGATTTTCAGTTCGGCGGGCTTGTCCGGTGCCAGATCGGGGATCACAATTTTCTGTTCGTAGGTCCCCATCTTGCCGGTTTCGTTCTCGCGCGCAAGGAACTTCAGGACATAGGTCCCCGGCGGAACCGTAAAGCCTGTGTCGTAGGCGATCGGGCGGGACGATAGCTGGGCCGCCGTCTGCTCCGCCAGCTTGATCTTGATGCCGTCCCGGACCACGCCCACCAGCTTGCTGTGCGAGTCGCGCAACTGGCCGATGAACTCGAGCTCGGTCTGCGCGTTGCCCTTGCTCTTCGCGAGCGCGATTTCCGCCCCCGGCACCTTGATCGAGAACGGCACATAGTACCGGTCGCGCGCCAGACGGAAGTAACCGACCTCGCCCGAAAGCGAAAGGTCCGTCAGCGGGTCTCCCAGCATGAGCGCCTGCTCCAACTGGTTTTCCTTGTCGTCGCTGGAGAACTTCTTGAAGGTCTTGTCGCCAAAGTAGCCGCTCTTGTAATCGAGCTTGGCCTGCAGGTTGTTGTTCAGTTTGACGGTGACGCGGCGGTACTTTCCGTCCATCTTGCCGTTGCTCGAATAGTAACCGAGGATGTAGTAGCTCGAAATATCATCGCGCGCCTTCTGCATGCCCACGGCCAAATCATTGTCGTCCACGAACAGCTTGCCGCCGGTGTCGTAGGCGAGCGTCGACAGCGTTTCCTGCGAGTTGTTGCGGCTGTTGCCGCGGCTGGTCACGTTGCCGCCTTGGAATGCGCTGGACCCGCGCCCGCCGGCCGAACTGGCGTCGCCCGCCGGGGCCGAAGCCACCAAGCCGCGCGCATCGATCGGATAGAACGCCACGTTGGCGCGCTTGGCCGCGTTGACCGCGGACTCCAGTTGCGCCTGGTTGTCGTTGCCGGATTGCTCGATGCCGGCCGAGAAGTAGATGAGCGCCTTCTTTTCCGGGAATGCGGCCAAGAGCTTGGCAGCGGATTCGAGCGTAGCCAGCTTGCGGTCGTTGTTGAAGATGTTGAACTCTGTTTCGTCGGCCACGAAGGCGGCGCCGGTGTCTTCGCCGGCGGTGTCGTCGCCGCTGGCGCCGGTTGCAGCCAATTCGCTGGCGTTGCCGATGGGAAAGGCCTTGATGACTTCCAACAAGCGCTCGCGGTCGTCGGTGAAGTCCTGTTCCACCTTCAGCGGACCGGTTCCGGCGGTCAGAATCTCAACGATGTCGGCAGGCTTCAACTGTTCCTTGACGAACTGGATGGCCGACTGCTGGGCGCGCGTCTGTTCCGGAATGCCCATGGTGCTGAAGTCGAACAGCATGGCCACCAAGCGGCGGTCCTGGAAACGGATGATCGGCTTCGGCTTGCCCGAAGGCAAGGTGGTCTTTTCGGCTGGCTTGTCGACCGGCTTCGCCGGAGCCCCGGCGACCGCCTTAACCGCAGGGACGGGCGGAGGCGGCTCGTCCGAGTCCAGTTGCTGGAACTCGAACACGGAAACCTGCTGGGCCTTGCCATCCTCAAGAAGCTGGAAGTCTTCCTTCTTCAGCCCGGGGATCACCTTGCCCGACTTGTCCTTGACCCCCACGTCGATGATGACGAGGTTGGCGCCAGCAGTGAAGGTAACCACGCCCTCGCCTTTGTCGGCCGATTTGTCAGGTTGCTGCGCATTCATCTGCGCGAAGATAGCCACCAAGGCCGTGAGAAATACCAGTCTGCGCATTAGAAATTGAACCTCGTGCTGGCGGTGATGGACCGCATTCCTGCCGCGCCCGTAGGCAGCCCGGCATTGACGGACCCGATGACCGTGCCGAACCCGGTCACGGTGACCCGGTTCAGCGGATTCGACGCTTGCACGGTAAAGGTGAGCGTGTGCTTCTCTTTGATCCGGAACGATCGGAAGACGCTTCCATTCATGCCGAAGTTGAGCACGCCGGGGATGGTGTTGCGTCCCGCGTTCCCGTAAGTGCCGGTCTGCGGGACCGAGAAGGCCGCCAAGTTGAAGAAGTAGTTGGCCGCGGCGTTGACCGGAGCCCCGGTAGCCTCGGCGCGGGCTCCGCCCACGATGCCCGTGCCCGATGGGTCTCCCGAAACGGTGGCCGTCACCGGCGAGCCGGAATTGACGCTCACATTCGATTGCAGTGTCCAGCCGCGGATGGCGTGCCACTTCCACGACGTCCGGTCGGCCCCGACGGGCGACTGCACCTGGTAGTTGAAGTTCAGCCGGTGGCGCTGGTCGTTGTTCGAACGCGCCCGCTCGTTGCGGATGTTGTTGACGATCTGGACCACGCCGCCGCCGAGGGTCGAGGTGTCGTCAATCGAGTGCGAGAGCGTGTAGCTCAGGTTGAACGACCGGTTCCGTTGTTGGCGGCGCGCCAAGGATAGCTGGAGCGCGTTGTAGATGGAATTGCCCTCGGACAGGTCGTAGGTGAAAGTCGAAGCGTAGGGAATCTGCAAACGTTGCTGGGTGGTGGTCGACGATCCGCCCAGCGGAGCACGGTTGGGGCTCTGCAGGACGTCGAGGTGCGTGCCCTTGGTGCCCTGGTAGCCGATCTGGATCACGTAGAAGCGCGCCACAGTCTGCTGCAGGGATGCGTTCCACGATTGGGCGTAGGCGGGCTTGTAGTCCCGCGCGACCGCGTAGGTGTTGGTGATTGTCTGGACAGCCAAAGCCGATGCGGCCCTTTCCAGCGCCAGCGGGTTTGCGGGGCTCTCCGTGGTGCTCACCGATTGCACGAACGGTGGCTGAAGGCTCATCCGGTTTGAGAAGGCTTGGTACACGTTGCCCGTGTAGTAGATGCCGTAGCCGGCCCGGACCGTGACCTGCTTGCCCTTGATCGGACGCCAAGCAATGCCTTCGCGAGGGGAGAAGAGAAGGTAGCGGGGTTGCGTCAGACCCTGCGGAGTGTACCCGCCGGAGTAGGGCGCGGCGCTCAGTGGAGTCACAACTGCGACGCCCGTGTAGCCGGGTGCGATGTCGAGGTTCGCCAGCCGGTTGTTCTTTTCGGTATAGGGCCCGAAGTATTCCCAGCGCAAGCCGCTCGTCACGGAGAGCCGTGAAGTCGCGCGCCAGTCGTCCGAAACGTAGGCGCTCAGCGTGGTTTCGCGGAAGTAATAGCTATTGTTGCCGTTGTACCGGGTGGCGGAGCTGGAGTACGGGCGGTTGAGCAGGAAGTCCGCCACGTCGTAGCCTGTGCCGGAAACCTGCAGTCCGTTGGAGCCGATCAACTGGGTGTTGATGCCCGTGAACCCGTAGGATCCGCGCGCCCCCTGGTTGGTCAGATTGTTATTCTGGCGGCGCTGGAAGTTGACCGCGTAGGTGACCGTATGCTTGCCACGGATGTAGGTCATCGACTCGGTCAGGCTGGCCGTCTGGGTGTGGGTCAGGGACGGCAGCCCGTCGGACAGCTGGGAGAAGTTCGTGAACGAGATGTTGGACGGGCCGACCGCCGCGATCTGCGCCGCGCTCACGCCGTTGAAATTCGGCAGCGAGGTCACGGCGTTGTTGTTGCCGAAGTACGAGAAGTTGTTGGTGGCGTTGCGGCTGAACGCGAACGCCAGGCTGTTGGTCATCGACCGGCTGAACGTGTGGTTATAGCTCAGGTTGGCGCTGACGCCGGTGCCGTCTCCGTGGTCCTGAAAGCCGAAATTCTGGACCGTGCTGGAGTTGCGGCCCTGCTTGCTGATATTGAGGGCCATCCGGTCCTTGGCGCTGATCGTCTGGTTGATCATCACCTGGATGTTGTTGTTATTGCTAGGGTTGGCCCCGATCAACTGGTAATTGTTGCGGACGCCGGCGGCGTTGGGCAGCGGGATGAAGCCGAACAGCGCGGTCGCCAGCGGGCTGATGCGGCTGGACGGGATGATGTTGCCCGCAAACGGGGTGTTGCTCGTCGGGTCGTAGATGGTCTGCGCGATGGACGAGAAATCGCCCGTCCGCATCGACGCCAGAGGCACATTGCTGATGCGGTCGTAACCGTTGCGCGTGCGCTGTCCCGTATAGTTCACGAACCAGAATGTCTTGTCGCTCTTGAACAAGTGCGGAATTTCCAAGGGTCCGCCCACCGAGAAGCCGAAACGGTTGTTGGCGTAGGCCGCTTTGGGAACAGGCTGGCCACCGACCAATTGCGGCGCGGTGAACGAGTAGGGACGCGCGTTGAACGCCGAGTTGCCGAGGTTGTAGTTCGCGCTGAGACGCCATTGCTGGCCACGTCCGCGTCCGACACGGTTGCCGAACTGGGCTCGTCCATTGGCTGCCTGGGCACCGCCACGGCCACCACGTCCGCCGCCGCCACGGCCGCCACCGAAGTCGCCGCCACCGCCGCGTCCACCACCGAAACCACCACCGCCGGGACCGCCGGGTCCACCGCCGCCCGGACCGCCGGGACCGCCACGACCGCCGCCAAAACCACCGGGTCCACCGGGTCCACCTGGAGCGCCCCCGGGTCCGCCTTGCCCGTCGCCCTGGTTGAAGCCGCCGAAACCGTCGGGGCCTCCAAGACCACCGGGACCGCCAAATCCACCGGGACCGCCGGGGCCGAAGCCGCCCGGACCGCCCATGCCCATACCGTCGCCGGGCTGCGATTGCACGGCTTGGCTGATGCTGCCGTTGACCAACAATGCCTCGTTGGCGTCCGCCCCGAGGGCTGCGCCTCCGGGACCCGCGGGAGCGATGTCGCTCTCAACCGCCAAGTCACCGTTTTGTACCAAGCTTAAACTCTGGAAGCCGCCGCGTCCGCCCGCTTGCGCGTTCTGCTGGGTGCCGCCGCGACCGCCGCCTTGTCCGCCGGGGCCGCCAAATCCACCGCGACCGGGGCCGCCTTGACCGCCGCCACGCCCGAAGCCGCCGCGTCCCGGGCCGCCGGGGGCCGGTGTCGCGTTGGTTGCCGTTGTAGTTGGGGTTCCCGGTGCCGGGGTTGTAGGAGTGGCCGGAGTGGTCGGCGCGGCAGCCACGATTGGTGCCGAAGGGGGTTTGGGCGCTTCCAGTTCAACCGGCAGGGATGCCTTCGCCTGGAGCTTGAGATCCAACGTCACTGACTGGGTCGAGGGCTTGGCCTCCACCGTGACCCGGTCGAATCCGAAGATCGCAGCCGAGAATTTACAGGGCGTGGAGGGCAGGCCGCCCATCTCGAAACGCCCGTCCAAGTCCGTGACGGTTGTAATTCTATCCGTGCCGCAGTCGGCTGTGACCGCGGCTCCCGGAATGGGACGGCCGCCGGAACGCACAACACCAGTTTGTACGTCCGCGACGGCCGAAGAAGCCCCGACAAGCAGGGTCGTTAGGAAAACAAAACACCTATGGCGCAGCACACGAATCCTTTATTATTCGGTAAACACGCGCCTCTGGCGGTGTCCCTTTGTTCGCGAAATTCCGATTTTACTATCCCTGCGGGTTTTGAATTCCGCAGGCGGAAAGTTCCCGGACTATTGGGCTTTCTTTGCGGTGAAGGTGGCCGGACCGCGTCCGCCGTCACGGGTGAACTCGATGGTGTCGCCCTTGACCACGCCGGTGTAGGACATCTTCATCTCGTTGCCGTTGAAGTTCATGACCTGGACGAAGGAGATCTTGTCGCCGTCGACCTTGCCCTCGGAGATCGGGCTGTCGCCGCGCTGGTTGGCGACGCTGCCTTCGAGCTTCGCGCCGGCGGCCTTGAACGTGAAAGTGGTGGTTTGGGTGTTGCCGCCGCGTCCGGCGATTTCAGCCGTCCACTTGCCGGTGACGTCGGCCGCGAACATGGCAACCGAGGAACAGAGAAGGGCCACGAGGGCCAGAAGGGTTGTTTTCATATAGCCTACGGTACACCCTTCGGAGGGGATGTTACCAGTTTCGTCCCTTGTTTTACAAACGTTTACCCCCTCCCCTGCCCCAAGGCAGGGCCCTTGGACCGGCCAGGAGACCGCATTCCCAACGCCTTTCCTACCTCAAGAAAGTCGGCGAACCAGCGCTCAGAGCGTAGGCAAGGACGGGATCCTTCCCGGCAAAGTAGTCGGCAGCCGTCAAGGGAATGGGCACATCCGGCTCGACCTGCGGGACGTCCTTCGGGGAGAGCTTGAAGTACTTGGTGCAGTAGTAGGCGGTCAGGCCCGAGTTGGGCAGCTTCAGGGGGCGGATGTCGCCATAGCTGTTCGGCCGCTGCCCCATCGCCTCGCCCACCAGCGTGCCACGGCACTCGCGGCGCAGCTCCATTGCGGCGAGGAATGCGGACGAAAACGTCTCCCGGCCCACGAGAACGAACACGCGGGTCCGGTGTGCGGCCTTCAGGGCTTTCACGAGGGGCTGGACGATCTTCGAATCGCCGCCGCCGTTGAACCTGAGGTCGACGATGTAGGTCGAGACCGGCTTGGAGGCCACCGCTCGCACTAGGTCGTTGGTGAAATCGAGGAAAGACCGGTCCTTGCTGTTGCGGCAGGCGTTGTACTGGATGTAGACGGCCTTCGACTCGGGCTTGTATTCGTACCAGTAATCAGCTGTCTTGCGGGCCAGCACACCCGCCGGGCCCTTGGTGGCGACAGGCGGCTTCGTGGCGTCCAGGGCCAGCGCCGCGTCTTCGAACTGAAACGTGGCATTGGCGGGAGACGCCGTGATTCCGGCAGCGTTCAAAACAACCGCGTTGCGCATCAGGCCGGGGACGAACAGCAATTCCGCAACCGCATTTTCCTTGGCGTAGTAGGGCGCGAGCCGGGCCCGGACGTGAGCGACGGGCACGCCGTCGATGCTCACGAGTCGGCGTCCGATTGCGTCCTGATGGTCCGGCCCCGCCGCCGTCACGTAGGTCCCTTCGGGGAAGATCGCGAACTGGAGTGGAAATACAGAGGTGCCCCGCAGTGCGTCGATGGTGGTGTGTTCGTTGCCCACCGAGGCGAGCAGGCGGACCAGAGCCGCGCGCGTCGCGCCTTCGTTCAGATTTGGCAGTTTCGCGTCCAACTCGTGGACCTGCCGGTCAAACTCGGCCTTGGGCTGCTGGAAGAAGAGGTTCTTGTGTAGTTTGGGGAGTTGGTCGGCGAGGACAGCCAAGTCTTGCCGCCATTTTTCGGCACCAAGTTCGGCGCTGGTCTGGGCATTCAGGGCCGCCGAGAGAGCCAACAGGACGATGGGCAGCATGCGGGTCGGGCGCATGCTCCGAGCATACCGTTATTCCGGCAGGAAGCCCGGAGCGAGCACTTGATCCTTGGACCAGCGGGTGAATGGGGTTGTTTCGGGAAGGTGAGTTTCCTCCATTGCCCAGCGCGCGGCTCTGACATAGGAGTCGTCGAAACTCTGCTCCAAGTGTCGTTTCAGGCTGGGCGTATCTTCCACCAGTCTGGAGATTTTCCGCCTCGCGTTTGAAATCGACTCCTCCCAGGACCGGCCGCGCCGGTTAGGCTGGATTTCCCACTTGACCAAGTGGAGCAACAAGTTGTCCAAATGCGATGCAACCGCGTGCTTCTGGCTGATTCCCAAGTCGCGGATCTCCTCGGCGAGATGGTCCCAGTCGAACTCGTCCGTTCTCTTGCCTTCGATCCGACGCGCCATCTCCTCGGTCCATTCGACGAAGTCGGCGTCGTACAGGATCTCCAAGGGAACGGAAACTGGATTGGCCACCATGTCTCTATTTCAACACGGAAACCGAGCCGTTGGACGGGCTATTCCGGCAGGAAGCCGGAGTCCAGCACTTGCTCCCGGGACCAACGGGAGAACAGCGTGTTGGACGGTAGGCGGGTCTCCTGGATTGCCTGGCGAGCGGCGCGGCGGTACGTATCCTCGAAGGTTTCGGACAGGTAACGATTCAGGCTTGGAATATCTTCGATTAGAATCTCGATCTGGGTCCGGGCGTTCGATATTGAATCCTCCCATGACCGCCCCTGCCTCTCGGGCTGGATCTCCCACTTGATTAAGTGCTTCAGAAGGACGGCCATGTGAGACCGTAAAGCGCTCTTCTGGCTGATTCCCAAATCGCGAATCTCCTCGGCCAAATGGTTCCAATCGAATTCGCCAGTCCGGCGGTGCTCGATCAACCGGGCCATCTCCTCGGTCCACTCGACGAAGTCGGCTTCGTAGAGCACCTCCAACGGGACCGCGACTGGACCGACCACCATGCCTATATTCAACCACAGAATGGGGCGAATCCGCTTGCGCCCGCCCCTGTCCCGGCGTAGAATCGCGGGTATGAAGCTTGCCTGCTTGATCCTGCTCTCATCCGCCTGTTTGGTCGGCCAGGATGCCGCCGAGAAGCGGCCGGAAGACAAACCTTCCGAGAACGCCGCCATCGAGTCCCTCAAGAAGCGCCTGGGCGCGCTCTCCGGCATGAAGCTGGGGCGCGTCCTAGTGATCCCCAGGACCAGCTTTGGCGCAACCGGGTCGCCGAAACGTGAATGCGTGGTGCCGATTCCCAACGCGATCAAGCCGGGGGATCCACTCGCATCCCGCATGCCCGTGCAGGTGCCGGCCCCGCCTCGGTCCGCCGAAATCACGCCCGGCCTCCCGGTCTGCGGCGAACGCTAGTCGGCCACGATCTCTTCCCCCGGCAGGATCGGACGAGTCCGGGGCAGCAGCCCCAGCGCGGCGCAGATGCCGAGGGCCACAAGAGCCCCCAAGTAGGCCACCAGCTTCACGATGTCCGTCTCGTGGTTCTTCGGGAGCGCCTTCCACAGAATCATGAGCAGTGTCTGCGCCAGAGTGACGCCCCACACCGAGCCGTAGAAGTAGCGCCGCTCAATCCCCTCCCCTGCCGTGGACTTGCGCACTCGCGGCAGAATCCCAAGAACCCCCAACAGCACGACAAACCCGTAGAGCGGGAAGTAGCCGTAGTCGTAGATCTGCTTCAGCCGCCAGGTCCCCGTTGCGACCGCCCAGACGAGACCAGCGAGGTTCAGCGTCGCGAACGTCACAACGTCGGCCCATGCGAAGGTGTAGCAGACCTTGCGGTACATCGGGTTGGGCCGTTCCTCGGTGAACTTCAGGATGTAGGGCTTCGGCTCGCAGCCCGGCAACTGCTGGTAGAGGCCGGCGATTCCAGTCCCGAGGAGCACCACCGCCATCCAAGCCATGTTCCCTGCGCTCGGACCCTTGGCGAACAAGTCGAACGTCAGCGGCCCGGGAGCCAGGAAGAAAACCCAGATCCACAGTGGCCAGTGCAGCACCCGGTAGTAGCCCTTGTTGCGTTGGCGGATCTTCTTCTGATGGGCGTATTCGACCTTGACGGGAATTGGCATGCGTCCTCACGCATTCTACCGTCCCGTCGGCGTCCACTCCGCATCCAGCTCCAGTACCCCAGGCATTGGGGATGCGGCTTGAAGCCCGTATACTCGGGAAAGGATGATTCGTTGGTCCATGATTCGTTGGTCCATGGGTGCCATGCTTTGCGCGGGACTCGCGGGTGGCGGCCCCTTGTACGGACAAATTGACGCGGCGCGTGTCGCCGCGCCCCAAGACTGGTCGCACCGGCACGTCGTTTTCCCCCAACCCCAAACGTTCGACCGGCTTTCGGAGGTCCAGCAGGACCAACGGTATTGGCACCAGGTCTTTACGCGCGCCATGCGGTCGGCAGTGGCCAACGGCAGCCCGCGCGGGTCGGAAAAAGCGATGGAGGGGGTGTCGCGGAGCCGCTTGGTGCCTCCCGCAATACCCCGAACTCCCCTTGCGGCGGCTTCCAAGCCAGACGTGGATTGGGGCGAATCGCTCGCCGGAACCGTGGCGCTTTCCTACAGCGGCTTGAACAGCTACCCGGCCAAATACTCTTTCAACACCAACAATCCCGTCCCGGATTGCACCAACGACTTCGTGGTGTTCACCGCGCCCGTCTCCACCGTGACCCGCTTCAACCTCTTCGCGTTCAAGAACCTCTACGTGAACAACAGCGGTACCGGCAGTTGCAGCGGCACCCTGCCGACCATGCTGTTCGCCTACAACGCGTCCCAAAACAGCGGAAACCTGTCGTCGTCGCCGACGCTCTCCCTGGACGGAACCCAGATCGCATTCATCGAGAATTCGGCACCGGCCCAGTTTCACGTCGTCAAGTGGCGGTCCGGGAACGTTTCGGGCACTTTCGGCTCGCCATACAATGCGGCCAAGATGGTGAATTGCGCGGGCAACGGTGCCGTTGCGCCCTGCGAATGGAGCCTGCTCTATTCCACCGCCACGGGCCACGCGACCCTCTCCGCGCCCTTCATCGACTACCTCGCGGACACGGCCTACCTCAGCGACGACGTGGGCCAGGTTTACGCCGTCAAGCCCGTGTTCGGGGGCGGCGCGCCGTCAACGCAATGGGTTGTAGCCATCTCGGGCAGCACCACCATGACGCCGCCGGTTTACGACTCGGTGTCGAAGAACGTCTTCGTGGCCGACGCGAACGGCAAGCTCTACTACATCAGGACGTCGGCGAGCTCCGCCGGCACCTGCCTCTCCGGCTCTCCGCCCTGCCAAGGTTCAAACGTCCTTACGGTTGCCAGTGGAAAACCGGTTGTAGAGGCGCCCTACGTGGATTCGACCAACGGCAAAGTGTTCGTGTTTTCGAATTCCTCGCCGACCGGGGCCAATGCATCGGTCGTCCAGACCAACACCACGCTGAGCACCACGTCGGTGGCGAACATAGGCACCGTGGGGGCCAATCCGGTTTATGGCGGCGCGTTTTCCAACAGCTACTACACGAGTACGGGAACCGGCGTCCTCTACGCGTGCGGGGCTGGTCCCGCGCAGGCCGGACAATTGTTCGGCATCACGTTTACCGGATCGACAATGAATGCGGGCACTCCCGCGTATGGCCCGCTCAACGTGTCGACCGCCAAATCGACTTGTTCCCCGCTGACCGAGGTGTACAACCAGTCCCTAGGGGTGGACGAACTCTACCTGAGCGTCCAGACGAAGTGCACCGCGACCATCACAGGTGGCTGCCTTCGTCAATACAACATCAGTTCCGGGCTCCCGGCGTCGGACACCAACACGGTGGCGGAGTCGGGCGGGACCACCGGAATCATTATCGACAACGTGAAGAACGGCCTGCATGGCGATGCCAGTGAGACCAACCTCTATTTCGTGACCCTCGGCGCGCAGTCCTGCAGCAAGCATACGGACGGCACGGCGTTCACCACGGGCAACTGCGCGGTGAAACTGACACAGTCCGCGTTGCAATAACGCCGTCAGTTCGAGGCTGTGGCGTAGGCGGTGTAAGCCTTGTTCAGGGCCGCAGCGTCGGTTCCACCGGCGTGGATCAGGACCCTGTAACGAAAACGCGCCGTCCCGCCCTTCGCAAGTGTCAACGACCCGTCCGTTGCGGGTGCCGTTTCCTTCCGTCCCTTTCGGAAATCCGCCGCGCCGAATGGATTGGCCGAGAACAGCCCGTAGCCCCGCGAGTGCCAGTAGGTGGGATGGCCGGGGTTGCCGGGATGGTCGAAGATTGCAATCCCGAGATCCTCGCCGTCGAGCCGGCCCGAGTAGTCCATCCAGTTGCCGCGCGTCCCCCAGCATTCCTTTTCCGTCTTGCAACCCGTGGCTCCGACCATCGTGCCGGACCGGTCCTCCTGCAGCGCCGAAGCCAGTCGGATGTTGAAGGTGCCTTCCTTGGTGTCCCCGAAAACAACCTTGTCCAAAGCCGTAAACTCGGCGTCGAAGTCGATAATCCGCTCGGACGCGCCACCTTGGAAGACCAAGGTCCGGCGCTCGGCCAAGATCGGCTTGCCCGCCGGATCCAGCCATTCGTAATCCATGACCGCACGTCCCTGCCTCGGACCGTCCTGCGCGGAGACAATCCGTTTGAGGCGGATCAGGCCGCTCTTGGCGTCGATCTGGGACGCGTCGCTGGCCCAAAAGTTGTAGCCGTTGACGTCGGCATGGGTGAACGACAGTCCTTGGTGGTGCGGGTGGTCGGTGGTTTCGCCGTCGACCTTCTCCATCGGATAGTGGCGGGTGACGATTTTCCCCGAGGCAGAGCGCAACGGGTGCAGGTAGGGCTTGCGGGTTTGCGGCCCTTGGATGATTTCCGTGAACGGCTTGCCGTCGACGGTCACCGACAAACGGTCTGGATGCTGCTCAAAATGCACCTGTGCCGCGGCGTTCACAGCGGCAAGAAAAAACAGACCCAATCGCTTCATTCGATCCCCTCCACCTCCAGATCCTCTTCTGCAAACTCGTCGGGAAGCTCCTCGGGCCGGGCTGCCAGTCGCTTCAAAGCGGCGAGGCTCCCCGCCGAGCTGAACCCCGCGCGCCGGAGCCGGTTGTACGCCCTCGCGAGAAGCTTTTGGTCCTCGATAGGCCCGGCAGCCCACACCGAATGCATTCGCCGCTCCAGGAACGAGTCCAACATCTCGGCCTCGGTCTTGCCGTCCAGTGCTTTCTCGACCGCCTTCTCGGCGAGCTTGGGCGAAATCCGCTTGGCCCGCAGGTCGTTCAAGACGCGCATCTTGCCGAAACCGTCGTTCTCCACCCGGTTGGTGGCGAAGCTCTCCGCAAAGCGCTGGTCGTTCAGGTACCCAATGTCCTTCAGACGGAGGATGACGCTCTCGACATCGCCCATCGACTCCGCCTTGCGCCGCAGCTTGGTCCTCAGCTCTTCGACCGAACAATTCCGTACCGCCAAGGTCCGAACGGCCGACTCGAACAACTGTTCCGAGTCGTACCTGGCTTGTTTACCCGCTGGTTTCCCGAAACCGGCCATATTGATGATGTCCTGAGTCTACCCGATTCCGCCGTTCGCAGTATACTGGAGGTGGCTGGAGCCGTACCCGGCGACGCGATTCAACGGGTGTAGGTGTATCAGGGAGACGAACGGAATGGACAGGGATTCGTTGCTGAACTTTTTTCTGGGACTCGGCGTGGGAGCCGCAGTCGGACTGCTGCTGGCGCCGAAACCCGGTGTTGAGACCCGCGGCTTGATCGCCGACAAGGCCGGCGAGGGACGCGAGTATCTCGTGGCCCGGGGTGCGGAACTGCGCGAGGATGCAGAAGTATTGGTCGAACGGGGCAAGGAAGCACTGGGGCGCCAGCGCGAGAACTTGGCCGAAGCGCTGGACGCGGGTCGGCAGGCCTATCGCGAGAAGGTCGACGCGTTGAGGTCGGAACCGCCGTATCCATCCGAAGGTGTCTAAGTCGGGTCTGTCGAGTAGCGCTGCGCAAAGTCGGGAAGAGGCCTCATGTCGGAAGAAATATTTCGGATCGTCATCACGGTTGGAGTCGGCCTCGTTGCGCTTTGCGCGTTGGGGATGACCTTCGTTGCCCTGGGTATTTACCGCGCCGTGGCGCGCATGCAGGAAAAGACGGAGGGCGTCTTCGACCGGATGGAGCCCATCCTCGACACCGTGCGGAAAGTTGCCGAAGACAGTGCCCCGAAAGTGGCGTCGATCACGGCCAACGCCGAGTTGGTTGCCGCCAACGCGAGGGATATTTCCACCGACGCGAAGGACATCTCCAGCGTGGCGCGCCAACAGGCGCACCAGTTTGCCATTGTGGGCGAGGATATCGCAGACCGGACGCGCAGCCAAGCTGCGAAGATGGACGCATTGGTGGACGAAGCCGTCGTCCAAGTCCATGTGGCCGGGGAACAGGTGCGGAAGGCTGTCATGGCTCCCGTCAGGGAGGTCAGCGGCGTCGCGGCTGGCATCAAGGCTGCGGTCTCGACTTACGCGGCTGCAAATCGGCGTCCTGGGTTCGTGAACGCTGCCCAAGACGAAGAGATGTTTATTTGAGCGCTTTCCGTTAGACCGTCTGGCGTCCCGAACTGGCAAGTGCTTCTGGCGGTGGTTCACCGTGGAAACGGGCGTTGACACTGGCAGGGCACATTTTCGGTTCCCCGAATGGACGCTCCCTCGCGGTCGCGGCTCGGCTGAGTCGGCCTGTTACCGAGCCACAACCGCAAGGGAGTGTTTGTTCACCCAACGGGTGAGCGGTCGATCAGCGCAGGGTGCGTGCACGCAAGGCCTGGGTCTCCGCTGAGGCGCAAGCAACTGGCGTTTCTAGGTTCACCCGGCCTGGTGCCAAGGTTCCGTAGACGGCGAGACGCGTATCCGCCGTGCGATCACAGTCCCGCCCCGAAAAGAGGCTGATTCCCGCCACTCCCGCGGCCCCGGCCTCGACGCATTTGGTTGCGTTGATGCAAGTGATCCCGCCCAGCGCGAGAACGGGGGCTGGCGCGATGCCGATCAATTCCTTCAGTCCGTCGATTCCCAGCGGCTCCCGCGTGTCTTGTTTCGAGATCGGCCGGAAGACGGGGGAGACGAGCAGGTAGTCGGCACCTTCCGCCAGCAGAATTTCTTCCCGATTGTGGCAGGCAACAGTGAGCAGGAACCCCGCCGGAACGATTTCGCGGACCACCTTCGGGCCCACCGCCCCGCCTTTCAAGTGAGCGCCGATGGCTCCACATGCCAACGCAACGTCGATCCGGTCGTTCACCAACACGTTGGGATTGCGCTTAAGGGCGGCGCGTATGAACTCGGCAAGCTGGCGCGGCGATAGTTGCGGCTCGCGGATTTGGACGAGATCGGCATCCACGCTGACCGCCTCGAGGTTTCCCGTCCCGTCGGTAATCTGGCAGAGGATCACAGCAGTTCGTAATAGTTGCCGCCGTCGCAACCGCGGCAGAGGATTCGCCCGCCGCGTTCCACAAAACGGTCGAAATTGATGCCTTCCCCGCACTGGTCGCAGACTCGGCGCGCGCCCCGGTAACCGGGAAACTCCTCCGGCCCCAATTCCACCTTCACCCATTGGTGGACAAACATTTCGGCGACCGGCAGTTCCCGGTACGCGGCCATCTGCTGGCGATTCTTGTCCCCGATTTCGGGGTGGAGTTCGGCGGCACGGGCCTTCGATGATTCCAGCGCCACAACGCGCACCGCCCGGTTGTCCCGCAGATCGCAAAAGGTGGCTGCGGCCTTGCCGAAATCGCGGAACTTGAGCGCGCGCTTGCCCAACCTGCAACCCGTCACCACTTGGACGGCGTCGGTGAGGCAGCGGTCGATTTCCACGAAAGTCACCACACGCTTGCGGTCGGCACCATGCGGGTCTTCTAGGCCGAGCAGCGCTAGACCGTGCATCGCGAGCCGCAGTCCGAGCACTTGCCCGGCGCACATGTGGCCGTGGGCTGCGGCCGCCAGGTCCTCGTACTCCGCAAGAGTCTTCACAGGGCGGTTCCGGTGGCGGACGATTCGGCGTGGGCCGCATGTGCGCGGCGTTTCAACTCGCCGAGGTTGAATCCGGCGGAAAGGGTTGCGATCGCGCCGCCCAGGATCAACGGGAGCGTCAGGAAAGCGAAGATGATCTGGGCCAGAATCTTCGCCTCGTCCGGCTCGGTCAACGACGGTTCCAAGCCCCGCATGATGGCGGCTTGGAAGACGCCGACGTTGGCCGGAGCGTTGGGAATCACGGTACCCACGGTCTTGACAACCGCGAGGTAGGCCATGTCGAAACCGGAAAAGTAGAAGCCGTCGGCGCGGGCGATTGCCCAGATTGCCATGATCTGGAACGCCCAGTAAAGGCCGCCGATTCCCATGGACAAGCCGAGGTCGCCCCAGTCGCCGAGCCTATGGAGTTGTTCCAGCAGACTCTTGAATCGGGCCCCCACGCCCTCCTGACTGACAAAGTAGTGCGCCTTTTGGCGGTGGAAAAGGACGAGCAGGATCAGGGCGGCAACGGGAAGCACGATCAGGGCGAACACCCACATCACGCCGTTCACCGCGACATGGCTGCCGATTTCGTAGGTGACGAGCAAGTAGATGACTACAACCCAGACGCCGTCCATGATGCGCATGATGAAGTCCGAGGTCAGCGCGAGTGAGATGGGAACCTCGGTCTTGTAGGACAGCAGGAAACAACGGATGACCTCGCCCGTGCGGGCGGGCAGGATGTCATTGACGAACAGTCCCACAAACACGGCTTGGAGGCAGTTCCAGAATTTGGGGGCTCCGACGCGCCGCAGCAAAACCTTCCAGCGCCAGGCTTCAAGAAAGTAGACGAGGGTGTCGACCACGATTGCGAGCGAGACCCACCACCAGTCCAAGGAGCGAAGGTGCACGATCAGTTCCGCAAAGGGGAATTTCGAGAAAACCCAATAGAGGGCAAGCGCGGCCAAGCAGTAGCCCAGACCGGGCAAGAGCCATCCGGGTATTCCTCGACGTTTTTCTATCGGTGCGACCGTGTTCATTCCAAGGTTCGCCGGGAACTGGGCACGTTTTGCCAACCCTCAGTCCCAACATCCCCATCATACCGTCCAACGCGACCTTCCAGCCCTGCCGTCCAGCGCGACCCAAGCAGCCGCCGCGAAACCCAACGGCCCCCTTCCGCGTCTGAGATACACTGAAGGGTGCTGATTCTTTCCGGGTTCGCCCCGGAACGGCAGGAGTTGGAAAGTCCACATATGCAGAGTTCCAAGGCCCTCTGGGTCTCATCATTCGGCCTGACGGTCCTATTCGCGATTTCCCCGTGGCTCTCGTTCGACGTGGCCGCGCAGGATTCCAAGGACTCGAAGAAGAAACCCGCCGCGCCGCGTGAGACCGTGGCCAAGCCGCTCACCGAGAAAGAGCGCAAGCGCAAGGAAGCCCAGCTCAAAAAGGAACTCGAGACCCCTTGGAAGAAGTGGATCAACGAGGACGTCGGCTACATCATCACCGACGACGAGCGCAAGGCCTTCAAGCAGTTCGCCACCGACGAGGAACGCGAGCAGTTCGTGGAACAGTTCTGGCTCCGCCGCGACCCCACCCCGGACACCGTTGAAAACGAGTTCAAGGAAGAGCACTACCGCCGCATCGCGTACGCCAACGAGCATTACGCGTCGGGCATCCCCGGCTGGAAGGCCGACCGCGGCCGGATCTACATCACCTTCGGCCCGCCAGACGAAATCGACTCCCACCCCTCCGGCGGCAGCTACCAGCGTCCGACGGCGGAAGGCGGCGGCGAAACTTCCACCTATCCGTTCGAAGATTGGCGCTACCGCTACATAGAGGGCATCGGCAACGACGTGAATATCGAATTCGTCGATCCCACGATGACCGGCGAATACCGCATGACGATGGATCCGTCGGAAAAGGACGCCCTGCTGTATGTCCCGAACGCCGGCCTGACGCTCTCCGAACAGATGGGCCTTTCCACCAAGACCGCCCGCTTCCAGCGCACCGACGGCACCCACTTGGGCACCCCGCTCGGCGGCACCCCGGCCAGCATGGACGAATTCACCCGCCTCGAGCAGTTCGCGAAGCTCCAAAAGGCCCCGGCGGTCAAGTTCAAGGACCTCGAAGCCTCCATCAACACCCGCATCACCTTTAACATCCTGCCGATGCTGGTTCGCGTCGACTATGTCCGCGTCACCGACACCTCGGTACTGGCCAACATCACGGTCCAGTTCGACAACAAGGATCTCCAGTTCCAGTCCAAGGAAGGCGTGCAGAAGTCAGTGATCAACCTGTTCGGCCGCGTCACCACGATGACCCGCCGCCCGGTGACCACCTTCGAGAAGCCGCTGGAAATCACCATCGCCCCCGAGTTGCTGCAGAAGCTGGCCGCCAATCGGTCGATCTACCAGCAGTCGGTGCCGCTCGCACCCGGTCGCTACAGGCTGAACGTAGTCGCCAAGGACATCGTCGGCGGAAACATGAACAACTATGAAGTGGCGCTCGACGTACCCCACTTCGACGAGGAAAAGCTGGCTTCCAGCAGCCTGATCCTGGCCGACACGATCGAGAAGCTGCCCACCAAGAGCATCGGCGGCGGCATGTTCGCGATCGGGGACACCAAGGTGCGCCCGCGGCTCGGCGACAAGTTCAGCCGCGACGAAAAGATGGGCATCTACCTGCAGGTCTATAACTTCCAGCCCGACGAGAAGACCCAGAAGCCGTCCGGCGAGATCACCTACCAGATCGCCAAGGCGGGCACCACGGAAAATGTTCTGGACTTCACCGAGGACTTGTCCAAGATTCCGAATGCGTCAGCCAACCAGGTGACGATCGAGAAGCTTCTGCCCCTCAAGAACATGGTTCCGGGGGCCTATACGCTGCGCGTCAAGGCGACCGATAAAAAGGGCAACCAGACCTTGCAACAGCAGACCAACTTTACGGTAAACTAGAATCGCTGGCTCGGACGGCATGATGACAGTTTGGAAGGGCACCAACCCGTTGCGGTGGGGAGTGGCTGCGGTCGTGATGACCGGAGTCGCGCTCTCGGTGTCCCCGGCGCTGGCCTCGTCCCCCATCCGATTCGCGGGCCAAATCGGCGGCTTGGTGGCGGACAACGACGGCCGGCCCCAATCCGGTGCCATCGTGGCCCTGTACAACAGGCAGGACCACCTGCTGCAGCGTATCGCAACCGACTTCGGCGGCAATTTCTCCTTCGACGACTTGGTACCGGACGTCTACAACATCCGAGTCTCGCTGGCGAACTTCGTTCCGGCGATTCGAGACCGCGTCCCGGTGCGGATCGGCATGCGGAGTCTGCTGGACGTGAACCTCTCCCGGATGTTCAGTTCCATCCACTTGGTGTCCACCGTGCCGACCCCCGGCGGGCTGATGAGCGACAACTGGAAGTGGACTTTGCGGGCCGATTCGTCGCTCCGTCCGATTTTGCGCTTCCTGCCAAGCGGGGCGACGGCCCCCAAGTCCGACGACGGGGCGACCGAGAAAACCGCCGTGTTCAGCGATTCGCGCGGTCTGCTCAAGATTTCGGCCAGCGACGGGTCTCAGGCCGGCACCACGGGCGAGGCCGATCTGGGCACACAGTTTGCGTTTGCGACCTCGCTATTCGGCACCAACAACGTCCAACTGAGCGGCAACGTCGGCTATGCGGGCACTTCGGGTGCTCCGGCGGCGTCGATCCGCACTTCCTACAGCCACCAATTCGCCGGCGTGACGCCCACCGTGGCGGTAACGATGCGGCAACTGTATGTTGGCGGGGCGGGAGAGGGAATGGCGTCGCAGTTGCCCCCCTTGCGGACGTTGGCCATCAGCTTCAGCGACAAGACGGAGATCGGCGACTCCTTGACCTTCGAATACGGCAGCGGCATCGACATGGTCTCGTTCGTCGACCACCTGCACTACTTCAGCCCATACGCCAAACTTACTTACGACCTGGACCACGGCTCTATCGACGCCACCTATTCGTCCGGCAACGCCCGACCTGAACTGGGAATCAACTCCGCGGACAAAAATGCCGATCTGCAGCGGGACTTGGCGTCGCTGTCCGTGATGCCCCGCGTCACGTTGGCCGGCGGTCGCGCGAAGGTGCAGCGGGGAGACGATTACGAGGTCGGCTTCAACCAGCGCTTCGGTTCACGCGAGTACCGGTTTTCCGCGTACGGGGAGAGTGTCGGCAACAGCACGCTGACGATTGCCAATCCGGAACTTTCCAACTTCACCGGCGACCTGCTTCCTGATCTCTTCTCCAGCAGTGCGCTGTTCAATGCCGGTCGGTTCACCGCCATGGGCTACACGGCGCGGATGACTCAGGATTTGGGCGACAACTACAAGGTATCGGCATCGGTTGGCTCAATTGGCGTGATGGAAGTGAGCCCGTCGGTCGCAGTGCGAACCGCCGAGGATCTTCGGCGGGCCATCGGCACGTCGAACCGGTTCGCGGCCACAATGCGGGCGTCGGGAACGGTGAGGCAGTCGGGCACGAGGTTTGTGGCTGAATACCAATGGGCGAATTACCGGTCGGCAATGCCGGGTCCACAGTTTTCCACCGAGTCGACGCGACCGGCTCCGGGCTTGAACATCCTGTTGCGCCAGCCCGTGCCGTTTCCCGGCGTGGCTTGGCGGATTGAAGCTTCCGCGGAACTGCGCAACCTGCTCGCCCAGGGCTACCTTCCATTGGCGCTGGTCGGGGGGCAGCAGTTGTTGCTGGTGAATACGCCCCGCAGCGTACGCGGTGGCTTGGCCTTCGTATTCTAGAGTCATGCGGTCCATCGTTGCCCTGCTCTCGCTGCCGTTTCTTGCGGTCGGACAGGCCCCGGCACCCACCTTCAACGGAAAAATCGCAACAGGAAGCGTCCTGCATCCGGGAATCGGAGTGACGGATGTCGACAGGGTACTCCAGACGCCCCTGAAGGCCGAGAAGGGCCGCGCGACGGCGGTCTTTTTCATTACCAACGACTGCCCGATTTCAAACTACTATTCGCGCGAGATCCGGCGCATCTGCGAGGAGAACGAGGCGCGGGGGCTATCGTGTTCGCTGGTCTACACCGATCCAACCATGACCGACGAGGCGGCCAAAAAGCATGCCGCGGAGTACGGGCACGGGGCGTATCCGAAGATCGTGGACCGGCGGCATGACTTGGTGGCCGCGACGGGCGTGAAGATTACCCCGGAGGCCGTGCTCATCCGGGACGACGCGACCATCGCGTACCGGGGCCGGATCGACAACTTTTATGCTGGGTTGGGGAAGCCCCGGCGGGTTGTGACCGAGCATGATCTGCGGGATGCGGTGGAGGCTGTGCTGTCGGGGAAACCCGTGGCGAAGCCGGAAGCGCCTGCTGTGGGGTGTTATATACCGGATTTGGCGGCGTTCGGGAGCCGGTAAGCCACGGCTTGGGGTGGCTGGCGGACACTCCAACCCGGCTTGCTAAGATGAACACGAGGTGGTTATGGCTCTCAATGTTCTTGAATCCTCCGAGACGATGGCTTTGGACGCCGAACTGGGTTATGGAGACCCCGCACGCGACCTGGGCGAATCCCAGCGCGTTTGGGCTGCGATTCAAGTCGGCTTGGACGAACTGGACCGAGGCGACGGAATCCGCATTGAGCCAGGTGCCTTGACGGCATATGTTCGCGGGCTTGGAATCCAAGCCGCAGAACTGGTGGCCAGCCGTCGGCGTGCCTGAAAACGTGCCATCCCTGCCGGTTGTCGTGTCGCCAAGGGCGAACCTCGACATTCTTGAAGCGTTGGCATGGAGTCTCGAGAAGTTCGGACCTTCAGCGGCTCGACGCTACGAGGATCTGGTGGAACGTGGATTGTTAGAGATTTCGAAGGAGCCTCTGCGTCCCGGATCGAAACCCGTTCGACCCGGCTCCCGCACCCGGACCTACCACTTGTCCTTATGCCGGACCAGGGTAGTTTCTGAACTGGGATTCGTTCAGCATCCTAGGCACTACTTGGTGTACCGGCTGGAAGCCGGTACGGTGCAGGTGGTTCGAATGCTGCATGATGGACGCGATCTGCCGAGGCATATCCTCGAAGAGTGATCTGACACCGCCGGTTCCATCCGGCCCCCCCGGCATGGGTCATGCAGACTCGACGACGGCTTTGGCGAGCCGCGCGAACGACGTATTTCGCCCGACGTTGACTTGGTACAACTCGGCGTCAACATTGATGAGCGAATCACGACTGGCTTGCAGTCTCCCCTATGTCGAAGCCAGCTTGAATACCACCAGCGTCATGTCGTCATACTGTTTCGCCTTGCCGGTAAACACATCCGCCGCCTGGAAAATCGCGTCGATCATCTTCCGCGCCGGCAACTCCCTGCAAGCCAAGGCTGCGGCGATGAAGCGATCCTCCTCCCATTCCTCTTCCGACTCCGCCTGCGCCTCGCTGATGCCGTCCGTGAACGCGATGAAGGTGTCGCCGGGCTGCAACTGGCAGGAATCGCCGCCGAACAGCGCCCGTGGCAGCAGGCCCACGACCGGTCCGCCAGCTTCCAGCCGCACCACCTCGTCTCCCCTCAGGATCACCGGCGCGTTGTGGCCCGCGTTGACGAAATCCATCCGCAGCGTCTTCGGATCGAATTCCCCGTAAAAGAACGTCGCGTACCGGTTGCTGGTCGAGGCGTCGTAGAGCAGCTTGTTGACGTTGTGCATCAGGGCCGGCAAGTCGCTCACCTGCGCCATGGTCTGGCCCCGCAACGACGCCTGCAGGCTCGCCATCATGAGGGCGGCCGCGATCCCCTTGCCGGAAACGTCTCCGATCGCGATGCCGATCCGACCCTCGCTGAGGTCTATGAAGTCGTAGTAGTCGCCACCGACGCCGCGGGCCGGACGGCAGTAGCCGGCGCAGTCGAAACCCGGAACGTTCGGCGAGCGCTGCGGGAATAGCCGCTCCTGGACCTCGCGGGCAATCTCGAGCTCGCGGTTGGCGCGCTCGCGTTCCGCCGCTTCCGCCGCCAAGGACGCTATCAGCCGACTGTTCTCCAGCGCCAGCGCCATCTGCGCCGCCACAGCCCGCAGCAGTCGGATGTCGGTAGTCGAATACGGCACCTCGGATAGCTTCGGCCCGAGGCTCGCGATGCCCACCAGTTCCTGGTTGCGCTGCCCCACCAGCGGCAGCAACACCTGCGACCGCATCCAATCCAGCGTCTGCAGTTCCACCGCCGTCAAGCTCCGCAGCCACAGAGGCGGCTTGTCAAAGTAGATCTCCAGCGCATCCTGTTGCTTGTTCAACTCTTGGACAATCCGGCTTGACGCAGCGATGCCCATCGCCTCGCCGTCCCGGGTGGAATATCGAGGGACGAAGGCGTCGCCCTCGCGCAACAGCACAACGATGGCCGGTACGTGCAGCGTGTCGGACAGCCGTTGCGCCACTTTCTGCAGCAGCGGGTCGATCTCGACATAGCGGCCAGCCTCCGTCGCCAAGTCGCCGAGGACCACCTCCACGTTGTAGGCCTCGCGGAAGAACTTGCGGTCGACCCACTGCGAAGCGCGGTCGGCGAAACGTTTGCGCAGCATGAGGAGCCCTACACCGGTCGCGACCATCACCAGCGGTCGTCCGCCGTTGCCTTTTTCGTCCGGTGCCGCACTGCGGAAGACGACCAGGGCGATTGAGAGCACCACCGCGCGCGCCGTCCACAACCCACCCCGCGCGATGCCGTACCGCAGGCTCTGCCGAATGACAAAACTCAGATCCATCGCCCGCTCCACCACCACCACGTAGGCGAGAGTCAACGGCAGGACGCACATCATCAGGATCGAGGCGATGGTGATGGCAACGGGAATACCCACGTACATGTCGTAGCCTCTGACAAGGGAGATGATCACAAGGAGGAAGGTTGGCGTCAGTCCGATGCTTGCCCCTGTGCTCAGGATCTTGAGACGGCGGCGGTCGTCCGCCGACACCGCCGTCGCGCGCTTGTATCCCAATGCTGCAAAAAACCCGCCAATTGCCAGCATGCCGCCGACGGTCTGCACCAGCCGAAGCCGCATCACGAAGGGACGGAACGCAAGCGCGGCATGGGTGTCGTGCAGCCACAAGACAATCAGGCCGCCCGCCAGCAACGCGCCGCACAACAGGGGCACCACCAGCAGCCATTTGAGCCACGGTCGTTTGCGGTCCAAGCCAAGAGGCTGCGGGAAGCTAACCGCGAAAAGCAACATCCACGAGGGCCAGCCTGCCGTCCAGAAACTCGACCAGACGACGACCGCGTCGGAGGTGTAAAAGGGAGCGTCGGTGCGCCGGAGCAATTCGACGCACGACATCATGATGGCCAGCAGGAGCCACGCGTGCTTGTCGCGCGGGCGGATGAAGGCGGCACCGAAACCGACCACGAGGGCGATCAGCGGGACCACAATGTCCTCGCAGACTGTTTGGAGGATGTTGGTCAGGCCAGTGTATTCTGCCCGCTGGCTGGGGATGGGCAGAGTGCGCTCGATTACGTTCCCCGAGGGTTGCGCCAACGTCAATTGGACGGTTTGGCCCGGCTTGCGGTCGCGAGCCGCACCGAGGTATTGACGGTACGCGTCCAAGGGCTTGCCATCGACCGCGAAGATCTGGTGTCCGTAGTATGGCCCGCCACCGATAGTCCGGGTCATCACTTGGACGGGCGCGGGGATCTGGGGCGCGTCGCCGCCGTTTGCCAACAGTTCGACCGCCGTTACACCAGTGCCGACGCGGTCGGCCACGGCAATTGCGAATAGGACAGCGAGCGCGACGTACCGTGGAATGGGTCGTCTCATCTCGTTCGGGCTTTCAAACATCATACCGGTTCCCGGCGGGCGCTACACTGGAATTTCCCCCTATGCCATTTGCGACCATTCCGGAGGCAATCGAGGAGACGCGCGCCGGTCGGATGATCGTCGTCGTGGACGACGAGGACCGCGAGAACGAGGGCGATTTGACCATCGCCGCCGAGAAGGTCACCCCGGAAATCATCAACTTCATGGCCACCCACGGGCGCGGCCTGATCTGCGTCACGCTCACGGGCGACCGCTGCGACGCGCTCCGGCTGCCCCTCATGTCGCCCAACAACACGTCGAATTTCGGGACCGCATTTACCGAGTCGATCGACGCGAAGGTCGGGGTGACCACCGGAATTTCGGCGTTGGACCGCACAAAGACCATCTTGGCGGCCATCGATCCGTCGACGACCCCCGACGACCTCGCCCGTCCGGGACATATCTTCCCCCTGCGCGCCAAGGACGGCGGAGTCCTCGTAAGGGCGGGACAAACCGAGGCTTCGGTCGACCTTTCGCGGCTAGCCGGACTGCATCCTTCGGGAGTGATCTGCGAGATCATGAACGAGGACGGGACCATGTCCCGCGTGCCGGAACTGCTGGAGTTCTGCGCCAAACACGGGTTGAAGATGGTCTCGGTGGCCGACCTCATCCGGTATCGGTTGCACCACGAACGGTTCGTGCGGGCGCGGTCCGAGGGCGTTCTCGACACAGAGTTCGGCCAGTTCCGCACCCTGCTCTACACCAGCGATTTGGGGCCGGAATCCCACATGGTCCTGGTCAAGGGCGAGGTCGCGGGGCGTGAGAACGTGCTGGTGCGAATGCACTCGCATTGCGCTTACGGGAATATCTTCGGGTCGTCGAGGTGCGATTGCCAAGCGTATGTGCGGCAGTCGATGAAGAGGATCGCCGAGGAGGGCAGCGGCGTACTGGTGTATCTCCACCAGACCGGGCTGGGGCTCCGCAAGGAGGGTGCGCAGTTGATCGGCCACGACAGGCACGTGGCGAACGCGCCGACACAGCACGAGGTTGGATTGGGCGCGCAGATCCTGTCGGATTTGGGACTGCATACAATCCGGCTGCTGACCAATACACCGCGGAGGATTGTGGCGCTGGAGGGGTTCGGGATCCAGATTGTGGAGAAGGTGCCGCTGGGCTAGCTCCGATGGGCTACGCCGCGATGCGCGGCAGCACCTCGCGCTCGATCTGCGCGCCAAAGTCCCGCTCGGCGACTTCAATATCGTAGGCGGTCTGGAGGTTGATCCACATTTGGACCGAGGTTCCAAAGTACCGGGCCAGACGCATGGCGGTGTCGGCGGTGATGGACCGCTTTCCGTTGACAATGGCGCTGATCCGGTTCATCGGCACGCGCAAGGCGCGGCTGAGCTCATTCAGACTGACTCCGACCTCGGTCAATTCATCCGCGAGCAGTTCGCCCGGGTGGATTGGCGGCATTGTTCGCAATTCCGACATGGTGATTCCTCCTAGTGATAGTCCACAATCTCGACATCGTGCGCTTCCCCGTCGCGCCACGAGAAGCAGATACGCCAACGGTCGTTGACGCGAATACTATATTGGCCAACGCGGTCCCCCCGCAATGCTTCGAGGTGATTTCCACGAATCGCGCCAAGGTCCGCCAGACAAGTGGCATTGTCCAACCACCGCAGGCGTTTCCGGGCTTGCGCCTCAAGGCCTTGGAATGTACGGCTTGAAGCAGTCCCTCCATGCAGGGCCTTGGTTTCGGCACACCGGAACGACCGGATCATATACGCCAAGGATACTACGCGCCACGTCTGCCATCAAAATGCGGGGCTACCGATAAGTTTAGATGAACCCATCTCCGCCTATTTGGCCGTCGTGACCCGCCAAATCGACCGCGACCCGTCATCCGTAACCAACAACGACCCATCCGTAGCCGTCGCGACACCCACCGGACGCCCCCAAACATCGCCCGACTCCGTCACGAAACCGGCCAAGAAGTCCTCGTAAATCCCCGACGCCTTGCCCTTGGTCAACGGAATCCGCACCACCTCATAACCCGTACGGACGGACTTGTTCCACGACCCGTGCTCCGCCGCGAAGATATCCCCGTCGTACTCCTTGGGGAACATCTTGCCGTCGTAGAAGGTCATCTGCAGCGACGCGTTGTGCGGTTGCAGCAGAACATCCGGCACGACCACCTTGCCCTTCAACTCCGGGTGCTTGCCCTCATGGCGGGGGTCCTGGTTGCCGCCGATGTAGAACCACGGCCAGCCGTAGAAGCCATCCTCCTTGACGCTGGTGACGTAGTCGGGGACCAGGTTGTCGCCCAGCGCGTCGCGCTCGTTGACAGAGCACCACACTTCGCCCGTAACTGGGTTGACCGCGATACCCACCGGATTGCGGATGCCCGCGCCGTACACCTTCACGAACTTGCCGTCCGGCGTGTACTGCAGGATGTTGGCGCGCAGCTTTTCGCCCGGCGTGCTGTCGGGATCGTCAACGTTGGAGCGCGAGCCCACTGCGAGGAACAATTTCTTGCCGTCCAAGGAAAACGCCACGTCGCGGGTGGAATGCCCGCCGCCGGGGATGCCGGAGATGATGGTCTCGGCCTCGCCGGTGGCCTTCAGATCGCCGTTCTTGTAGGGGAAGCGCACCACGGATTCAGTATTGCCGACATAGATGTGGGTCGGATTCGGGCCCGGGGGATAGAAGGCAATGCCAAAAGGAGATTTCAAGCCAGTCGCGAAGACGGACGTTTCCTGCGGCTTGCCGTCCGCCGTCATGCCGCGGAACACCTTGATTTCGCCGGAGCCGACGGTCTCGGCCATGAACAAGTCCCCGTTCGGGGCGCGGCGGATGAGGCGCGGGTTCTTCAGACCCGTCGTATACAGGTTGACCTTGAAACCGGCAGGTGCGACCGGCATCGCGCCCTCAGGACGCGGAACCACGCGCGCACCATTGGACGACGACGGCGTGGCACCCGGCTTCGGCAGATCCTTGGCCGTGATGTGGCGCCAGACGCCAGCCTTCACGTTGGTGAAGCTGGCGAAGGCCGACTCGCCGCTGAGGACGTTCTTCGGATCGGTGCCGCCAATCGCAGTGCCCGCGAGGAGGATGGCAAGAGCCGCCGACGCGCAGTGGAGTTTGTTGAGGTGCATCTCGATTGCCATTCTATCGCGTAGATGAACCTACTTCGCCGCCCCCGCCGGGAAAAACTTCGGCCCCTTCGCCGCGTCCCCAAAATCGAACGCCGTCGCATACGCCAGCCGCACGATCTTCTCCATCTTCGGATAATTGATCTTCTCCACCGTGTCCGTGATCTGGTGGTAATCCGGGTGGAAACCGGTGAACCACCACACGGCCGGGATGTCGTGCATCAGCATCGGATACTGGTCGCTGCGGAACAGGACGCTCAGAATCGTGTCGTCGTCCCACTTGTAGTTCAGGTGCAGCCCGACGAGCTCGTTGGACCGCACCACCGCCGCATTGTAGTCCGGGCTGTAGCGGGTGCCGATGATGTTCACCTCGTTGGACGTGTCCGCGGCGATGTCAATCAGCCCGTGCGTCTGGTTGCTGTCCTTCTCGTCGCGCCCGATCATGTCGAAGTTGATCTGCGCCCGTGTCGTCGCCAGCGGACGCAGGGGGTGCGATGCGTAGTAATACGCCCCCAGCAACCCGCGCTCCTCGGCCGCAAAAATCGCCAGCACGATGGACCGCTTCGGCTTGAACGGATTCTTCGCCAGCGCCCGCGCCATCGACACCACGCCGACCGTGCCCGAACCGTTGTCGTCCGCGCCCCGATAGATCTCGCCGTCCACGCGCAACCCGTCGTGGTCGTGGTGCGCCGAAACCAGAATCGTCTCGGCCTTCAAGGTCGGGTCGCTACCCTCGATCATGCCGACCACGTTGTACGATACGCCACGCTTGCGGTTCGACGTCGCGATCCGCAACTCGGCATCAACGCCCGCCAGTACCCGCGATTGCGGTTTCATAGTGGCGTCAATCGCAGATTGGAGTTCGGCGCCAGTCTTGCCCGTCGAAGCTATCAATGCCGCCGCAACCTCGGCAGTCACCGTAAGCGCCGGAATGGATTCATCGCCGTCGATGGCCTGCACGGGTCGAGCCGTGCGGAACTGCGCGCCGCGTCCGCCTGCATCAAGGGATCCGCGCTCATTCCCCGCCTTGTGGTTGGGATCGGGAGCCATCAGGACTGCCGTCGCGCCGTGCTTCCAAGCGTTCGTCATCTTAGCGCGCAGATTGGCGTAGCGCGTATTACCCTTGCCGTTGAAGACGGAATTGGCATCGTACTCCTGCGGCTCGTGGTTGAAGACGAGGACGATCTTGCCCTTGGCGTCGAGCCCGGCGTAGTCGTCGTACCCCAGTTCGGGGGCGGTGATGCCGAAACCGGCGAACACGACCTGCCCCTTGAAGACGCCGTCGTTCGGGTATCCGCCAATGAGCGCCGGAGCCTTGAATTCCTTCGCGGCACCTTTTACGCGCACCGTCAGTGCCGTGCGCTCGCGGTCCATCTTGTATTCGACCAGCGGGACGGGCTGGAAGAAGGAATCACCGACCAGCGGCTTCAATCCGGCCTTGGAAAATTCAGAGCCAATCCACTGGATGGCTGCGTCGTCGCCGGGCTCCAGAGACATGCGTCCCTGCATGGCGTCGGAGGCTAGGAAGTACAGGTCGGCCTTCAGCTTGGCAGCAGTGATGTCGTCCATGCCGACGGCGATGCGGTCGCGGGTCTGGGCCCCAACGAGGAGGGTACAGCCCAGCAAGGTTGCGGCGAATCGGGAACGCTTCATTTACGAAGTGTACCCGCTCCGCCGCAATCAACAGGACTACCGACTTACACCTTGCGCCGACGGCTGCGCAAATAGCCAGCCATCAACCCGCCTGCTCCCAACAAGGCGAACGAGCCCGGCTCCGGGGTCGCGGAAGCCTGCCCCCGATCCAGGATGTAGCCGTGGGTCTGACCATTGATGGTGCCGGTGCCGACAATCAACCCCGAATCGTTGATGCCGTTCGCCGTGGCAAGCTGCCAACCCGAATTATTCGGCAGCAGAGTGTTCAGGTCGATCATGGAACCGTTGGCGTAGAGGAACGCGGCAGTGTTGTTGCCGTTGTTTCCCAACCAGGAGTATCCGACGATCTCCCCACTGGAGTTGACACCAGAGGCACCGCTCTGATAGCCGCCGTTTAGCGTGCCCATGTCATGGAACGCCCCGCCGGAGTAGTAGAAGGCATGGTCGGGCCCTTGTTCGGAAAGGTTGCCCGAGCCCACAATCAGGCCGCTGTTGTTGATCGCGGTCCCGAACGCCTCGGAGAAGGTGCCACCGCCGCCCATGTTGCCCAAATCGCTCAGGACACCATTGTGGTATAGGAAGAGGTCCGTTATGTTGGTGCCGGCGCTTTCGATGCCGCCAACAATGTCTCCGTTGGCATTGATACCACCCGCGCCGCCGCTGAAGCCCCCGCCCGTGCTGAGGGACGTGACACTGCCGCCGGAGTAGCTCGCTGGATCGATCCCGGTGTTCGTCACATTCCAGGAGCGTCCCACCGCGACCCCGGAGTCATTGATGGCGCTCGCATAGCTGCCAGCCGTACCGACGGAACCGAGGCTGGTGATGGAGCCTCCTACGGGTGCCGAGAAGGCCCGGTAGACCGTACCCGTGTACGAATTCCCCACGACCGTGCCCGAAGCATTGATGCCGTAGCCGTAGCTGAACGTTCCGCCCAAGGTCCCGAGATCCGTCAACGTGCCGCCGGAATAGCGCACCGGACGGGTGTCGCCCGACGCGGTTGTTGCATAGCCCGCGACTTGGCCGCTGGCATTGATGGCGGTTGCCGCGCTGGAGTTGCCCCCCGCAAGCGTGCCGATGTCGATGATGTTTGCGCCCATGGCCGGCAGCGCCAACGCGATGACCGTAGCGCAGGCCCGTGCCGCGCCAACTCTCCCAAATTGTGTTCTCATGTCTCTCCTCACGTGTTGATATTCGCCCCCTTTTCAGGGCTCCATCAACACCTGCGGAAACACGCTCGAAAACGGCTCACTGGAAACTCGCCGGCTGCCAGACTTATCGAAAGAAAATCGCACCCGCGGCCAGGGCGACCGGAGTCACCACATTGGTGGCGAAGGCGTGGGCCTTGTCGAAACTGGTCCAGCCGACCCGGACGGAAACCAGTTCCAAGGCCGCTGCGGACACCCCCAACACCAGCGCACAGGCCAAAGCCGTCTCCCCGCCGCGCCTTGCGCACACCAAGCCGCCGCCAAGTCCTGCAACCGCCGCATGGATGATCTCGAACGGCACCCGAACCCGGTCCGGATACGGCGGACGCCGGATACCCACCAACCCCATCCTCATACCGACCATCAGTGCGGCGACGGCCAGCCAAGCGGTTAGGACCACGAAAACGAAATGTGATACCTGCGACAGAGTGTCCGCCACGGGCTCCCAACCTACTTCGAACATTTGCCGCCGGGGCAGCGGTTGTTCTCCTCGCACACGTACTCGAAGATCCCCATCTGCTCCCACTCCGGCTTGGCCTTCATTTCAAACTCCTGGGACCAGGCCTTGGTGAAGACCTTCGGATCGTCGATGGTCAACTGGTACTTCAGCGTGGTGGAGTCCTTGCGCGAGATCCGCTCGGTCGCCGTCATCGCGTCCGAGTGCATGCGGGACTCGTTGGGGTTGGTGTAGAAATAGTCGTCGAGTGACCAGCGCTTGAAATTGGTCGTTTCGATCACCAGCGTGTCGCCCTCCCAGTGCCCGACCGGGTCGCCGTAGTACATCGGCTCCAAGCCCTTGCGACGGGGACGCCCGTCGAGGGGGATCATCCGGGTCACGTTTTGGAACTCGTGGTACATCACCAAGTAGGTCGCGTTCTGCACTAGCCGGACCGCGTTGGCAGACAACATGCCGCCTGGAAAACCGGCGGGCATGCAGAAATCGCGGGGCTCGTCGTGGCGCGGGTCGCCCGTCGGGGGCTCGATGAACTTCTCGCCGCCCGGCTTCAAGGGCGCGAAGTACTTGCGGTCGAAGACGGTGGCCGAGCCTTTGCCGTGTTCGCCGCTGACGGCGGTCGGCCACTGGTAGATGCCGCTGAAGTCGGGCTTCTGGGCCTGAAGCGCCGAAACGGCCAAAAGGAACGCGACGCTCGCCTTCATTTCTTGCCCCCGTTGTCGCCCGGCAGCTTGTCCTCGGCCGACGCGGTGAATACCTGGCGACCATCCTCGAACGTCACACGTCCACCAGACCCGTTGTTCGACCCGTCCTTGGCCCGGAATCCTTCCACTTTGATCTTCATGCCGGGCTTGATCGACTCCCGCAGGATGCCGCGCCGCATGAGTTGTCCGGGAGCACCGCCGGAAAACGCCCAGTTCGCGACCTTGCCCGAGTCGTCCTTCACGTCCACGTAGAACCAGATGTGCGGATTCTGCCACTCCACCTTGGTCACCACGCCGGTAACCTTCACCGGACTCTTGTCATCGAACTCGGCGGCAAACGAGTGGTGCGCCACGGCTGGCGCAGCGACTGCCAGAAGGCCGACGGCGGCTAGAGTCGCAAGGTGCGGATGTTTCATTTTCGGTACGCTCCGCTGGAATAATACCACTGCGCGGGTGGCGGCGGGAACCGAAACCGACAGCCGTCCGAACCTGCCGATGCGCCATAATGATCGTGACCGGCCCTTCCACGCCGTAAACTGAAATGACTCCCGATTCCCGCCGCGTAAGGCTTGCCGTCGCTGTCTTATCCGCTCTCGTGGCGCTGCTCTTCAGCCGCCCGGCGGAATCCATCGCGGGTCCGCCGGGAATGTGGATGTCCCTCCTCGCGGGCGTTGTCTTCGGAGCCTGGTACGGCGGCCTCAAGCCCGGCCTGATCGGGACCACGATCCTGGCCTCCGGGGCGGTCTTCCTCTACGAAACGGGCATCGGCAGGCCGACCGCGCTGGAGGCGCCGCTCCCTGGGGAGCAGCAATCGGAACGCGCCGCGGCACTGCTGTTCTTTCTGGTTTCGCTGGCCGTTTGCATCGCCATGCAGCGTCTTCGGATGGAAGGATTCCGCTCCGCCCACGCCCAAGCCCGGCTCCGCGAGGTCTTGGACAGCACCTTGGACGCCGTTGTTTCGGTGGACGTTGAATTCCGCTGCGTCTACGCGAACGGCCCGGCGGCGCGTCTGGCCAAACGCACGCCGACCCACATGTTCGGACGCAGTCTGCGCACCCTTTTCCCCGAGACTCCCGGCGTATTGATCTACCGCGAATTGGCGCGGTCTTTACGGGAAGGTACGCCGGTCCAACTCGAACACCGGGTGGAACAGACGGGCCGCCGCTACGACATCCGGGGCTGGCCGAACGCGGCCGGGCTGACGCTGTTCATCCGCGACGTAACCGGGGCCCGCGATTCGGAACTGGCCCTCCACGCGACCACCCGGCAACTGCGGCTCGAACAGGCCCGGCACTTGGGCATCCTGGGCGAACTGCCGACCGGAATTGTCATCGTCACCCCGGCAATGATTGTCGAATTCGCGAACCCGGCCGCCAAGGCCATGACCGGCAGCGACCTGCGCGCCGGGCAATTGTTTCCAGCACCGCCTGCAATTGTCGGCGCGGTCGCCGCAGGCCACCGGCTGTCGGGTGTGGAGGCGGAATTCAAGAAGGCGGATGGTGCCGCCGGATACGCCCGGATCGACTGCACGCCGCTGGTCGATCCGACGGGTAGGCATCCGAGCGCGGTGATCATATGTTCCGAGATTACCCCACTTCGGGTCGCCGAGAAAGTGGCAAGGGAAGCCGTCGCGAATCTCCAACGGGTCTTTGACAGTTCCGCGATCGGCATCGTCCTATGCCGTCAGGACCGCGTCGTGGACGCCAACCCGGAGTTCCTGCGCCTGACCGGCCACATCGCGACAGACTTCCGCGAAGGCACTCTGGGATGGCCGGACTTGACTCCCGTGGAATTCCGCGACCTCGACACGAAGGCGATGGGGCAGTTGATGGAGCGGGGATTGGCGGAAACGTACGACAAGGAAATCCTGCATGCCACCGGGCGCCGTCTGCCGGTCCGGATATCCTCGCTCGATTTCAAATCGAGCGGCATGTTCTCCTGGGTTGCGTTTGTGGAGGACCTCACGCCGGTCCGGGCCTTGGAAACACGGGTGCAGGACGGGGTCCGCCTCGAGGGTCTAGGCAGGCTCGCCGCAGGCGTCGTCCACGATTTCAACAACTTGTTGACAGGCGTGGTCGGGCACGTCTCGGAGGCCTTGGACCAACTCCCGAACGACCATGCAGTCGCCGATTCGTTGCGTTTGGCCATCCGGGCCGGCGAGCGGGCCACGGACTTGGCCGGGCAGCTGCTGTCGTTCTCGGGACGGGGCCGCTTCGCGCCAGGCTTGATCGATGTCGGACGTCTCATCCGAGAGTCCTCGCAATTGATGAAGGCCGCCATCCCGCGCGGGGTGGAACTGCGGTTCGCGCTCGATCCCGACCTTCCCTTCGTGGAGGCCGATAGCACCCAATTGCAGCAACTGGTGATGAACCTGGTGATCAACGGCGCACAGGCCGCGGGGGACAAGGGCGGTCGCGTCACCGTCTCCACCATGCCCGCGAGGGTGTCGGGTGCAACGGATTTGACAGACGGCGCCTACGTTTCGATCCGGGTCGAGGACACCGGCGACGGCATGGACGCGATGACGCGGGAGCGGATCTTCGACCCGTTCTTCACCACCAAGGTCTTCGGCCATGGCCTCGGGCTGGCGGCCGCGAAGGATATCGTGGAGGCGCACGGGGGCGCGATCCGGGTGACATCGGTTCCGGGTGAGGGGAGTTCCTTCGAGGTTTTGATTCCGGCATCGGAATCCGCACCTGTCGCCGCGGCGCCCGGGGCGGTCGTCCTGGACGCCGAAGACCCGTTCCGGGATTGGGACAACCATGGAGCCACGGTTCTTGTGGTCGATGGCGAGGAGGTCGTCCGGAGCTTGGCCAAGGCGGCCTTGGAACGGCGCGGGTATACGGTGGTCCCGGTGGCCGACTCCCGCGAGGCGGTGGAAATTTGTCGAGGCGTCGGCCATAGCATCTCGGCGGTGGTGCTGGACGCCAACACGGCCGGGGGCGGAACCGAGGACGCGGTGCGCAGTCTCCGGGCGCTAAGTCCTACCAGACCGATCATCGTAACAGGATCGGCCACAGACGGGGAGCGGCTTGGACAACTGCAGGAAGCGGGTATTTTCTGTTTCCTCCATAAGCCCTACACGGGCGACTTGCTTGCCGCGAAGGTCCGGGCGGCGCTGGATCGGGACGACGATTGAAGCGCGACTGGTTTGCACCCGTACTTGTCGGCATGGCCCTGGTGGTGGGGGCGTACTACCACTGGGGGGTCCGGGCGGCTGGACACAACATCGATTGGAACGGCGACACACTCGGCTACTACAACTTCCTCGGCCGCGCTTTCGCCAACGGACATACATATCTGGAGATTGAGCCGAAACCGGAATTGCTGGCGCTGCCCAATCCGTGGGATCCGCGCGTGCCCGACGAGTTGAAGCTTTTCGACGCCGTCTTGTACAATCGCCGCTATTACCTCTACCACGGGGCCGGACCGGCAGTCCTGCTGTTTGCGCCATGGCGCTTGCTCACAGGACGTGATCTGCCGGAGAACTTCGCTTTGTTCCTGATGTGTTTCGGCGGCTGGATTTTCTCGGCCTTCGCGGCGCGCGGCCTGTTGCGGATGGCGGGGGCGGATCCCGGGCCGGTCGTGTGGACTCTCCTCTTGGTTGCGCTGGCCTTCTGCCAAGGCGTTCCGTTCCTGCTGAACCGCGTTTGGGTTTACGAGATTGCAATCGGGGGCGGCTATCTCTTTGTTTCCGGGGGGATCTACTTCCTCGTCAGGGCTTGGGGGTCGGGACGCACCCGTGATCTGGTATTGGCCGGATTCCTTTTCGGCTGCGCGATTTCGTGCCGACCGCACCTCGGCCTGATCGGCGCGGTCGCGGTTGCGATGCTGCTCTGGCGTTTCAGGCAGCGCGGGTTTGCCGCGATCCTGCCGTTTGCCGCCGTGGGATTGATGGTCTGCGGGTACAACCTAGCCCGCTTCGGGAACCCGCTGGAGTTTGGCAACAACCACCTCCTGGGCGGCGCGCACCAGACAACCGTTGTACCGGAAATGGCCAACGTCGGGCCGGGCCTGTATTACATGTTGGCCTGCGAACCGGAGTTTTCGAAGGTGTTTCCTTGGATTCGTGCGGTACCGAGGCTCGCCCCCGGCGGAGTTCCGCCGCACTATACGCTGGAAGCACTGGTCGGGGCCCTATGGTTGGCACCGTTTGTGGTGTTCCTGCTGCTGGCGGGCTATGGCGGAGCGGCCCGGCCCATCCTCGCCGCGTTGGTTCTGCACGCGGGAGGGCTGCTCGCGTTCGTGGTCTCCACCGGCTGGAGCGTGCCCCGGTACCAAGTGGATTTCCTGCCGGTGTTCGTCTTGGTCGCCAGCGTCGCGTTCGCCGCGGCGTTGCCTCGCTTGCCCCGCATCGCTCAACTGTGCGCGACCGTGGTTTTCGGAACGCTGGTGTGCTTCGGTACCGGCGCGAACCTGGCTCTCGGAATCGCCGGGCCGATTGACGAAATGCTCAAGAACAAGCCCGCGCGTTACGCGACGATCGCGGGCTGGCTGAGTCCGGTGGCGCGCTACCGACCGGTCCTGAATTCGGGTTTCGACATCGCAATCGCCAAGCGCTCTGCGGGAACCCTTCTCCGCGCGGGGGTTCCGGCCCAACCTTATGAATTGATTTTGGAACCGGGCGGCCATCTCGTGTCAAGGTTTAGTGGAAACGATGTCCGGGGTGAATTGCCGGAGGGCGTTCGCGACCTTCGAGCCCGCTATGCCCCCGGCTCCGGACTGCTGCAAGTGGTGGCCGACGGCGTTCCGGTGTTGACCCAGAAGATCGGGCCTCTGGTGAGCACGCCTCCCCAGTAGGCGGGTTCCACCCGCCGCCGCAGTGGACGCGTTCTAATATTGGTTACGTAAGGATGAACGGTTGAAGCCCAAGAATCTCTGGTTCAAGATTTCGATCTGCACAGGCGCGCTGCTCGGACTACTCCTGTTCGTCCAAACCGTCCGCACGTACCAATATGTTTCCGACAACCTGGTGCGGCTCGAGGCCGGCCGCGAAGCCGACCGGCGGATCAACTCGATCTCCCGTGCGCTCCGCTTGACCGGCTCCGACCAGGCGTCAACCCTCACACCGGTCCTGCAAGAACTGGTCAAGGAAGCTCCGACCCACATCGCCTGGATCCGGATCTTCAATTTGGACGGCAAGGAGATCGCCGAAAGCGCCAAGGTTCCCGGAGCACCCGTGTACAAGCCGGGCGATCTGGACAAGCTCCTGTCGAATAGAAGCCGACGTCCCGAAGAGCGGGATTTGGTCGGCGGGCGGGTGTTGATTACTATGGCCCCCATGCGCGGTGGCCCGATAGGCGGACGCGGCGGAGGACGGGGCAGAGGCCCGCAGGATACGGCGCAACCGCAACCCACGGCGGACCCCCAACCTCCGGTGGAGGCCTTCCTGCCTCCGCCCGACGCGCAGCCGCCGGACATGGGCAGAGCTGGCGGGCCTCCGCCTTCGGACGGAAGGCGGGGCGGCGGTATAGGACGGGGCGGTCGGGGCGGCCGTCAACTGGAGATTGTCGAGATTGGCGTCTACCTGAACGGGGTCTCCACCAACTTCGGACCACTGCAGGAAAATCTGATCCTGGGGTGCTCGGCCGCCTTCGCCCTGCTGGGCGCCGTTGTGCTGATCGGCCTCCGGTTCCGCCACTATATGCGCAGCAAGCACATGGAAGAGGAGCTTTCCATCGCCCGCCGGGTACAGTTGGACCTCTTTCCGGACCAAGGATCGATGGTGGGGAATCTGGCCTTCGCGGCCAAGTGCGTCCCGGCCTACCACGTCGGAGGCGACATTTACGATGTCTATCGCACCGATGATGGGGGCGTCGCCCTCCTGCTGGGCGATGTTTCCGGCAAGGGTCTCCCGGCGGCGCTGCTGATGGGGGTGGTGCAGGGGGCCGTCAGGGCCAGTTCGCTGAGCGGTCCCGACCAATTGGAGCAAGCCGCCGAACGCCTGAACCACCTGCTCTGCATGAAGACCGCGAGGGAGCGTTTCGTCAGCCTGTTCTGGGGCGTGTTCGATTCCGAGACCTCACAGCTCATGTACATCAACGCCGGCCACCTTCCGCCACTGCTGATAAGGAAGTCCGGCGCGGTGTCAGAAGCGCAAGAGCCGCCCGACGCGGCGCCAAGGGCCAGAGGAACCACCCGTTCAGCCGCGTCCGGCGGCGTGACTTGCGCGAGTTCCTCAGAAGTAATTCGGCTTTCGGACGGGGGACCGGTGCTGGGGTTGCTGCCGGGCATGCGCTACACCGTGGCAATCGTCGCCGTAGAACCCGGTGACATTCTGGTGGTCTTCTCGGACGGCATTTCGGAGGCGGCCAACGCGGCGGACGAGGAGTTTGGCGAGGAGAGGATCATCGGGTCGGTCGAACGGATGCCTGGACGCGATCCAATCGAGCTTTGCGGCGGGATCCTGGAGGACGTCCGTGCCTTCATCGGCAGCGAGCCGCCGAGGGACGACCAGACGCTGATGGTGGTGCGCCTCGAACCTGCCGTCCGCGAATCATGGGAGCTGGGACAGAACGTTGAAAGCGCGGTTGCCGAATAAGCAAGTCCCGGTACCACTACTACTTTCGTAGGTGTATTGCCCTGATGATGGGGGATAATGAGGTTTGCGATTCTTCCACCGAGTCCTGCCTTTCTTCGCGGCATTGGTAGCCCTAACGGTGGCTGCGTTCTTCATCTTCTGGCCATGGTGGGCGCTCCTCCCGTCCCACCCGCAAAGCAAGGACGTTGTTCTCATCGCTGCCCGGGTGGTTGCATGGCGCTGGCGGATACTCCCCCTGTGTTTCGCCGCTTGCGTGCGCGCCCTGATCGCGAGGAGGTATTCGATCGGGATTTGGCTAGTCGCGTTCCTGACCGCGGCGTGCTGGCCCCTGATGCTGGTCAACCCGTTTGAGCAGAACAGCAAGCCACTTCCGTCGCCGAAGTTCGTGTCCACCTGGGAATCGGAAATGGACGGAAACGAGAGGGTTCTGGCGATCACGGTACGCGGCCAATCGCGTGCCTATCCGCTACGCGTTCTGGCATACCACCAGATTGTGAAC
Organism: uncultured Acidobacteriia bacterium; assembly: GCA_903907865.1. Taxonomy (GTDB): domain Bacteria; phylum Acidobacteriota; class Terriglobia; order Bryobacterales; family Bryobacteraceae; genus BOG-234. The sequence continues at coordinate 12,310 of CAIVPR010000090.1, read as the reverse complement.
GACACAATCGACTGGGTTGCCGTGGTCGCCACCTACTCCCCCATGAGCCACTCCGCGCGGGTCTGGAGCCGGAACCTGGGGGGCTTGATTCTCGAGTTCCACCTCGCAGGCTACGTCAACCAGAATCCCGTGATGCAGGAAGCCAAGACGGGCTCCTGGTGGCAGCAGGGTATCGGGCGCGCGATCGCGGGGCGGATGCAGGGCAAGCGATTGGGGCTGATCCACAGCGACGAGATGACTTTGCGCCAGTGGAAGGTGGAACAACCCGGCGGCACGCTGCTGGTTCCCGATCCGGCCTTCGAACAGCTTTACGCCAAGGACTGGACAGCCGACGCAGCCAGCACGCCTGCCGTGATCGGCTTTGACGATGATTCGGGGCTGGTGTCGCGCGACATTGTGGTGGGAGCGCGTATTAAAGATGACCCGAGGGCTTTTCGCTATGAGGCGCTCCGCAAGGCTCGACTCGTCATGGAGGCACTCGGCGGAAGCATCGTACTGCTGGTGACTGGGCCGGACGGAGAAACAGTGCGTGGCTGGAAGCTTCCCGCAGGAACGCTGGCGTTCACTCGGCTGCCCGACGAAGGGGATGGCACGGGGCCGGTTATGACCGACTCCGACGGCCAACGTTGGAATTTCCACGGCTGCAACCAAGACGGGTTCTGCCTCGAACCGTTGGACTTGGTGAAGGAATACTGGTTCGAGTGGCGCAGTGTGAACACCGAGAGTACCGTCAGCGGGCTGCGTTAGATCACGTACGTTCCGCACGAGCCCCCGCCGGATGCCACAATTGGGAGGAATGCCCCAGTTCCAGGTTTCGACGCCGCAGCGCGACTACGCGGCCATCGTCGAGCGCGGTGCCATCGGCCGCCTCTCCGAATTTCTGCCGTCCAAGTGCGGTAAAGCCTTTGTTGTCACCACGCGCGACGTTTGGGAGTTGCACGGCTCCCGTTTGACCGACGCCATCGGCACCCACCCCCACCAAGTCCTGTTCTTTGCCGGTGGCGAGGACAACAAGCGGATGTCCCACGTCGAAGCCATGGCGGAAAGCATGGTCGAGTCCGGTGCCGACCGCTCCAGCATCGTCATCGCGTTCGGCGGCGGCATCGCGACCGACCTCGCCGGGTTCCTCGCGGCAATCTTCATGCGCGGGATTCCGGTGATCCAGATTCCGACCACGCTGCTCGCCCAAGTCGACGCGGCCGTTGGCGGCAAGACCGGTGCGAACCTGGTTTCCGGCAAGAACCTGGTCGGCGCATTCCACCAGCCTTTGGCAGTGCTGATCGATTCGGCTGTCTTGAGCACACTGCCTGTCCGCGAATTCAACTCGGGGCTCTACGAAATCATCAAAACCGGCATCATCGCCAGCGAGCCGCTGTTTCGGCTCCTCGCCGACCGCCGGGACGACGTCCTCGCCCAGCAGCACCACGTGGTCGACCATATTGTGGCCGAGTCGGTCCGGATCAAGGCCGAAGTGGTCTCCGCCGACGAGCGCGAGGGCGGGCTGCGCAAGATTTTGAACTTTGGCCATACCTTCGGCCACGCGCTGGAGGCCGAGACGCACTACACAGGGTTCCTGCACGGCGAGGCCGTATCGTGGGGCATGCGCGCCGCGACGCATCTGGCGGGCTCGCTCGGCATGCTGCCGGTCGAGGACGCGCAGTCGATCCTCTGGACGCTGGACCGCTACGGCCCGATTCCGTCCACCTCCGGGATTCCCGCCGAAAACTTGGAGGCGCGGCTGGTGAGGGACAAGAAAACCGTGCAGTCGAAGGTGCATTTCGTGTTGCCGACGCGGATCGGCGAGGTGGTGGTGAAGACCGGAATCGACAACGCGCTGGTTTTCCGGGCCATTGAAAAGGCGCTGGAGGAGTGTAAGTGAGCCAGCCCGCAGCGGGAACCACCCCCGAGGGAGCCCGAACCGAGCAGGAGGCGTCGCGCTGGGTGCGGTCGATGTTCGGCCGGGTCGCGCCGCGCTACGACCTCGCCAACCACTTGCTTTCCGCCAACATCGACGTCACGTGGCGCAACCATACGGTGAAGCGGGTCCGCGAAGTGCTGATGCGGCCGGGTGCGCGCGTGGTCGACCTCGCCTGCGGCACGGGCGACCTGCTCATCACCATGGAAAAGGAGGCCGGGCGGCGGTTGATTGGCAGCGATTTCTGCCATCCGATGCTAACCGGAGCATCCGCCAAGCTGAAGAAGGGGGCGCTGAAGTCGGCGCTGCTGGAGGCCGACGCCATGTCGCTTCCCTTCCCCGACGCCACGCTCGACCTGATCACCATCGGTTTCGGCTTCCGAAATTTCTCCAACTACCGCGGCGGCCTGAAGGAGCTGCGGCGTGTGCTGCGTCCGGGCGGCATGCTGGCGATCCTCGAATTCACCACGCCGCCGAACAAGGCGTTCGCGACGGTCTACAACTGGTACTCGACCAAGATTCTGCCGATCCTGGGCGGGGCGATTTCCGGCGCTCCCGATGCCTACCGATACCTCCCGGCGTCAGTAAAAAAGTTCCCGGATGCGCCCGGGTTGGCGGCCGCGATGCGGGATACTGGTTTCGAGGCTGTCGAGTGGGAATACCTGACTTTCGGTATCGCCGCCTTGCACATCGGGAGGGTCTTGTAAGCGCATGGGTTTGAATTTTCGCGTTCTGTGGGCGACGTTGGCCTGCCTGTCGGCTGCGTCGTTGTCCGAAGCACACGCGGCCACGTACACGGGCTCCAAGGCGTGCCAGACATGCCACGCTGCGGTATACGCCAAGTGGTCCAAGACGCGGATGGCGAATGTCGTCCGGGATCCGAAGATCCAGCCATCCGTCGTGGTGGGCGATTTCTCCAAGCCCAATCCGCTGGTGACGTTCCAGATTTCGGACATCGCGCTGGTCTATGGCGACAAGTGGAAGCAGCGGTATTTCTACAAGAAGGGCGACGACTACTTCGTCTACCCCGTGCAGTGGGATATCCAGAACAAGACTTGGCGCGCCTACCATCCCGCGAAGGGCACCGACTGGTGGACCGCCCACTACCCCGAAGACCAGGCCCAGCGCCCCACCGGCCCACTGTGCGACGGGTGCCATTCGGTCAACTACAACGCGACCACCCATGAGGTGACCGAGTGGAACGTTGGTTGCGAAAAGTGCCACGGGCCGGGCAGCGACCATGTCGCCAAGCCGACGAAGACCAATGTCGTCAATCCGGCCAAGCTGGACTTGGTGCGCGGCAACGATGTTTGCCTGCAGTGCCACACGCAGGGCCAGCCGGTGAAGAACCCTGTCGGGGGCACGGGTGTCGCTCAATACTACGATTGGCCCGTCGGCTACACGGCAGGCGACCGACTGGCGGACTACTGGAAGCTTGAGGAGCATAAGCTCGGCGAGACCACTTTCACCCATTTCCCTGACGGCACGGGGCACAAGAACCGCATGCAGGGCAACGACTTCGTGCAGAGCCAGATGTATCTCCACAATATCCGCTGCAACTCCTGCCACGACGTGCACGGGACGGCAAACAATGCGGATCTGAAGAAGCCCTCGACCGCGCTGTGCCTCACGTGCCATACGACGGTGAAGTCGGCGGCGCACTCGCACCACGCGGCGAATTCGGCGGGTGCCGATTGCGTCGGTTGCCACATGCCGAAGATCGAACAGACAATTGCGGACGTCAACGTCCGGGCGCATACGTTCAAGTTCATCCCGCAGGCGTGCAATGTATGCCACAAGGACAAAGAGGAGGCGTGGTCGAAGAAGACGGTGGAGGGGTGGTCGAATTTCTCGCCTTGGCGGGTGCAGTAGGGGGAACTGGGTTGGATGCGCTGCGGATGGTGTGTTCCGTGTACCGCTAAGGAGCACAGAAGGAAGCAATGGATAGACGCATTGGCTTGCTAGCCTGTGTAATGGGGTGTGGATTCACCACACTCTTGATTGCCGAAGGCCAGGGAAGAATAACTGGTACGGTCACGAGCTTTGGTCGCTCATTAGCAGTCGGCAGTACCGTTGTCTTAACCCCCGCAAGTCCGGGCTTGCCTCCGCTTTCTGCGACAACCAATCAAGACGGCAAATATGTCATCAGTAGTGTCCCAGCTGGGAACTATGAGCTACACGTGGATGAACCGGCCTACCACACGAAGCTAAAACTCGAGGATAATGAAACATTAACCATCAATCTTTCCCCAATAACTCCGACCCGGAAAGCTCCGGAATCGGCTTCGGCCAAGAAAGAATGGCTTGAGCTGCCCGTCGATGCGACACAAGTTCGTGGAATGGCGGGAACAAAGATCCAGGCAACGTTCTTTGGCGCAGTCCTCCTTCAGGTGCACGGCTTAACACAGGGAGGAAGGTCGGCCCCCGGCAAACAATTGACAATCATTCTCACCTTGATTCCGAGACGCTTCGGCGACACCGGGAAAGCTAAGGCCAACCAGACTTCTGTCTACTTGCAGGGCGATATCAACGCGCCTAATCTCCAACCCTGTCCGAACGAAAACCCAAGAGCTGAGGAGCCGTACGAACTCGACGTTTCGGGTCGAACGTGGGAACGATGTGTGGTGGCGAGCGACCAGCAAACTACAATAACCGGCACGTTGGCCGCGTCGGAAGTAAAGACAGGTCCGTTCGAATCAGTGGCAATGATTCCAATTCCTGTGCTACCAGAAGAAGCCAAGACACATGCAGATCCGTCGATTTTGCAGAAAATCCCACCCGTACTGTACAGCAGCACCGCCACGGCACTCTACGGGTTCCTTGGCGGATTAATTATCCGTTGGGTTAGAGAAAGACTAACCAGCGTCCGGCGAAACGGGGAGAAGCACAGGTCCCAGCCGCAGCGACGACGTGGGTAGTGACGCACTAGGCTATACGGCGTGAGAAGATTCCGCCTTCGCACGCTATTGAAGTTTCCAACCCGACGGACTCAAACGGATTTGACGTCGCGCGGTCCGACCACTTACCGCCCCTCACAAGCCTTCGTCGCGTAGCGCTCTGATCCCTTCAACCAGCGCCGCGAAGTCCGACTCGTCGTTGTAGAAGTGCGGCGAAACCCGCAGGTTGCCGTGCCGCGCCGATACGATGATCCCCCGCTGCGCCAGCCCTCGCGCCAACGCCGAGGCGTCCAGATCCGCGAACCGCGCCGCCACGATGTTGGTGTTCCGATTCACAACCGTCGCCCCAATATCTTCCAATAGATCCGACAGCCTCCCCGCCAACTCCAGCACCCGCGCCTCGATCACCTCGGGGCCGATTTCCAGCATCATCCGGACCGACTCGGCCAACCCGTAGAGCGACGGGAAATTCAGCATGCCTCCCTCGTAGCGTTCGGCACTGTCGGAGAAATCGGGCGCGCCGCAGTTCAGGGAATCCACCCCGCGCCAACCCTTGTCGCTGCGCCATCCAATCACGGCGGGTTCCAACTTGCGCCGCAGTTCGGGAGACACGTACATGTAGCTCGCGCCGTTCGGTGCCAAGCCCCACTTGTAGGGATCTACGCCGAGCATGTCGGCCTGGACGGCTCGCACGTCGAATTGGAGCGCACCCACGGTCTGAGTGGCATCAATGTAGAGCAGCGCCCCGACCGCTTTCGCCATGCGTGAAATGCGTTCGAGGTCGGGCCGGAACCCGTTGATGTAGCTGGCCGTGCTGAGGACGACGGCGCGCGTCCCGGCGGGCAGTTCCGTAAGTTCCGGCACTTCGACCAGTTCCGCGCCCTTGGCACCCAGCCATTTGGCGTAGTAGAACTGGTTCGGGAACTCATGCGGCAGCGTCGCGATCTTGTCCCCAGGCTTCCAGTCAATGCCGCCGAGGAACAACGACAGCGCCGCAGCCGCGGTGTTCAGGAACGCAATGTCGTCGGCGTCGCAATGGATCAGCTGGCCGAGCAGTCCGCGCAGGGCGTCCATGTCGTCGAACCAGCCCAGGAAGTCCCGGCACGCGAGCTCGTCACGATTGGCGAAGTGTGCGGCCACGGCGGCCTGGGTACGCACGGGAAGCTGGCCGTACGTGGCGGAATTCAGATAGGTGAAGTTCTTCAGCGAGGGAAACTGCCCGCGGATCTCATTCCAGTTCATCGGCTTTCCTTTAGGTCCTGGACGGCGGCGGCAGGGGACAAGTCCCGCACCTCGCGCGTTCTCCGGTTGTAGAGTTCGACCAAGCCCTGCGCCAGCTTCTTGCCGCCGATGGTGACGCGCCACGGGATGCCGATCAAATCCGAATCCTTGAATTTGACGCCGGGGCGCTCGTCGCGGTCGTCGTAAAGGACGTCGATGCCGGATTGCTCCAGCGCCGTCACGATGGACTCGGCTGCGGCCCGCAGCGCGTCGTCTTTGGCGTTGACCGGGGTGACGACGACGTCGAATGGTGCGATCATTCGTGGCAGGCAGATTCCGTTTTCGTCGTAGCCGGTCTCGATGGCGGTATGGAGCATGCGCTCGACCGAGATTTCGGCGAGGCAGACGAACGGAAACGCATCGCCCCCGAGTTTGCGGATGCGGCCCAGCTCCACTGCCGGTTCCGCAATCAGCGGGGTACCGCAGTGCCCGCAGGGATCTCCCGGCTGGGCTCGGCGCAGGTCGAAGTATTCGGGTTGGAAATCGCGGCCGGGGGTGACGTTGCGAAGGTGGTAGTCGGTGCGATTGGCCCCGGAGACCATGTTTCGCCGTCCCTTGAGAGCCGAATCGGCGATGGTGCGGATGGGAGCGCCGACAGGACCCAGCGAACCGGGTTCCGCGCCGAACCAGCCGGTGATTTCGGCGGGCGTGGCTGGCCGGTATTCGTACGCACCGACGGCGTCGAGGAAGCGGGGACCACTCATCTGGTCGTCGCCCCGGACCATCACGAGGACCGGCGAGCCGTCGGCCACTAGAACAAGGCTTTTCATCTGCGAAGAACCGGGCAGGCTTGTGAATTCCGCGACTTCGGCGATGGTCTTCCGACCGGGCGTGTGGAAGGGTTCGGCAGGCAGGTCGCCGTCGGGGTCTTCCACCGTCTGAGGCAGGGCCTTGGCCCACGCGCGTTTCATGTTGGCGGCGCAGCCGCAGCCGGGGCAGCGCGCCAAGACATCCTCACCGGTGGCGATCGGGGCCATGAAACCGTCCCCGGTCTCCACAACCGGCAGACCGCATCGGTCGAAGATCCGCCGCAAAGCGGCTTTTAGGTTCTCGGAGGAAGCTGCTTGTCCGGCGGCATCGGCGTCGAAGGCAAGCAAATCCCCGCCCGAGACCCACAATTGCGGCAGCTGCTTCGGGCTGCGCAGTTCCGCTCGTGCGATTCCGAGTGCGTCGGCAACCGGAAGGCGCAGTTCCTGAGGCCGCATCGACGCCAATTCCTCACGAATGAGACGCTCGACGCGTTCGAAGGCGTGCATTGCCAATGGGAGTTGTCCGAATCCACCTGTGGCAAGCTGCCGTTCATACCCCGCGCGCAGCAACAGACGACGGCTGGCGGACTCGACACCCGCCGGATCGTCACGCAAAGTGGGGATAAAGAGGTGGCTCCAACGCATTGGACCAGTTTAGCGGGCGGGTTCCACGCCATAGACTATAAGAGTGCCGACCAAGTACGTCCGTCTCGTTCTGGGCTGCCTCGCCGCCCTTTCCCTGTACGCCGAAACCGGTGCCGACGCGTGGTTGCGGTATGCTCCCGCCAAAGCGGCCGATGTGCCCGCAGTGCTGTCGGTAGCCGGCCAATCGCCGCTGGAATTGAGCGCGCGCGACGAGATTCTCCGGGGAATCCGGGGGATGCTGGGGAAACGTTTGCGCTCGGAGTCCGGTGGTGTCCATAAGGAGCCTGCGATTCTGGTCGGTACTTTCGACGAACTGGGCATTTCGACCCGCGGTGCTCCAGACACCTACTCGCTGCGCTGGATTACGCGCAACGGCGTCCGGAATCTGGTGGTTTCGGGGTCGGACGAGCGCGGCGTGCTCTACGGAGCGTTCGCGCTGCTGCGGAAAATCGCGGTCGGCGACCCGATTTCGACCCTTGACGAGAAACAGACTCCCTACGCCCCCATCCGTTGGATCAATCAGTGGGATAACCTCGACGGCACCATCGAGCGGGGATACGGCGGACGGTCCATCTTCTGGGACGCGGGCAAGGTGCGCGCGGATCTCACGCGCGTTTCGGAGTATGGGCGGCTGCTGGCGTCGCTTGGCGTCAATGCCTGCACCATCGACAACGTCAACGCCAATCCGCTCATCCTGACCGCCGACTTCGTCCCCCAGATCGCGCGAATCGCCGCCGCGTTCCGGCCGTGGGGCGTTCGGGTGGCCGTTTCGGTGGATTTCGGCAGCCCGAAGACGGTCGGCAGGCTCGACACGTTCGACCCGCTGGATCCGAAAGTTGCCGCATGGTGGAAAACGACGGTCGACGCGCTGTATCAGGGGGTTCCGGATCTCGCGGGATTCGTCCTGAAGGCGGATTCCGAAGGCCGCGTGGGCCCGTCCACGTACGGTCGCACGCATGCGGATGCCGCCAACGTGGTCGCCCGCGCATTGAAGCTGCATGGCGGCCTCCTGCTCTACCGCGGTTTCGTCTACGACCACCACATGGATTGGAACAACCCCAAGAACGACCGCGCACGCGCCGCCTACGACAACTTCAAGCCGCTCGACGGGAAATTCGACGAGAACGTGGTGGTCCAGATTAAGAACGGGCCAATCGATTTCCAGGTTCGGGAGCCTGCGTCGCCGTTATTCGGGGCGTTGGAGAAGACCAACACGGCCATGGAGCTTCAAGTTACCCAGGAATATATGGGACAGGCGCGGTTCATGGTGTTCCTGGTGCCGCAGTGGAAGGAGGTTCTCGATTTTGACGAGCACGCGGGTGCAGTCCCTACGCCGGTGAAAGCGTTGGCGGCGGGGAAAACGTTCCACCGCCCGACCGGTGGTTTCGTCGGCGTGACGAATGTCGGGCTGGCGGACAATTGGCTCGGGAACCATTTATCGCAGGCCAATCTCTACGGTTTCGGGCGGCTGGCGTGGAATCCCGACCTGTCCTCGGAGGCCATCATCCAAGAATGGACCAAGTTGACGTTCGGTTCCGACCCGAAGGTTGTGCAGACGGTATCGGAACTTCAGTTGAAGTCGTGGCGGACGTACGAGGACTACACCGGGCCGCTCGGCCTGCAGACTCTGACCGACATCGTGGGCAACCACTATGCGGTTGCGGTCGAGGCGTCGGAGCGCAATGGCTGGGGGCAGTGGCACCGGGCGGACGAAAAGGGCGTCGGGATGGACCGGAGCGTCGCGACGGGCACCGGGTATGCCGGGCAGTACCGGAGTCCAGTCGCTAAGGTGTACGAATCCCCCGCGAGCACGCCCGACGAACTGCTGCTCTTCTTCCACCACGTGCCCTACACGCACATGCTGCGATCCGGCAAGACAGTGATTCAATCGATCTACGACTCGCACTACGACGGGGCAGCCGCGGCAGAGGCATTTCCCAAGACATGGGAGACGCTGAAGGGTCGGATCGACGACCAGCGCTACGGCGATGTCTTGGCGCAACTGACGTATCAGGCTGGCCAAGCGCAGGTCTGGCGGGACGCGGTAGCCGGGTGGTTCCTCAAGGAATCGGGGATTCCTGATGCCAAGGGCCGCGCCGGGCATTTCCCGGACCGGCTGGAAGCCGAATCGGAAATGTTGGAAGGCTATAAGGTGGTCGAGATCGTGCCGTGGGAAGCTGCGTCTGGCGGCAAGGCTGTGACGTGCACTTCCGGGGCCACGTGCTCCGCCACGTGGAAGTACGCCGGTGCGGCGGGATCGAAGAAACTTCAAACCCAGTACTTCGACCAGCCAGTCGGTGTGGCCCACTTCCGGCTTCTAGTGGCGGGCAAACTGGTCGACGAATGGGATGCGGCGGACAAGAACCCGGCTCGCAAGATGGACGCCTCGTCCTCAACCCGACGCACCACGGCGGGCATCGACCTGCGTCCCGGCGACGAAGTCCGCATCGAAGCGACTCCGGCGGGGAACGACCCGGCGGGCCTCGACTATATTGAGATCAAGTGAGCCGCGGGGGGAATCCAATGATCAGATGACCTATAGGCTGACTTGCTCGATGACCGTTTCGGCTCCCTTCGCCGAGGTTTTTGAGTTCTTCCAAGACCCGCGGAACTTGGAGCGCATCACTCCGCCGTGGCTCAACTTCAAGATCCTCAATCCGGAGCAAGTTGTAATGCGCAAGGGGGAACTGATCGACTATGTCATCCGCTGGATGGGCGTGCCTTTGAAGTGGCGAACCCGGATCGCCGACTACGCGCCGCCCACAATGTTCATCGACGAACAAATCCGCGGACCGTACAGCCTTTGGCACCATACGCACACGTTCGAGGAGACCGCGAGCGGCGTGCGGATACTGGACCAAGTGGACTATCGACTGCCGTTGGGGCTACTTGGAACAATTGCCCATGCCGTAATGGTGAAATCGCAGTTGCTGCAGATCTTTCGATATCGTCAAGCGGTGATCGCCAAGATCCTAGACAAGGACGCCGCAATCGGCGAGGTTGCTGTGTCGCCTTTGCAGGCGGCGTAGGGACGGCGCGCTAGTACTTCGGCGCGTAATAGCCCTTGCGAGCCTTCAGGACCAAGTCCTTGCGAGTCTTGACCTTGACCGTCACCTGGTGGTAGAGTCCGTCCGCCTTCAGTGGTTCCGGGCGGTAGAAGACATTGTACTGGTGGCGCAGTTCATTGGCGATGTTCTCGAAGTTCTGGTCGAGATCTTCGACCTTGAACGGGAAGAATGCCTGGCCGCCGGTCTCGTCGGCAAAGTAACGGAGCACCTTGTCGCCATCCAGATCGTCGCGCTTGGTGTTGGTTGAGATCGCGTAGACCACCACGTCCGCTTTCTGCGCCATTTCCAGCGCTTGGTCGCGGGTGTAGCGGCTGGAGGTGTCGTCGCCGTCGCTGATGATGATCATGGCGCGGCGGAACTTGTCGCGGGGCTGGTCCATCATGAGCTTTTCCTTCGACGCGAAGTAGATGGCGTCGTAAAGTGATGTGCCGCCGCCGGGATGCATGCTCTTGATGCCCTTTTCGAGCACCTTCATGTCACCCGTCAGGTCGGCCACGAGTTCGGCGCTGGAATCGAAACTCACCAGCATCATGCGGTCGTTCTTGGGACGGAGGACGCTCTGCATGAAGCGGATGGCGGCCTCCTGCTCGAACTTGAACTCGCTACGGATGCTGTTGCTGGTGTCGACAAGCACAGCGAGGCGCAGGGGCAGGTCGGATTCGGCGGTGAACTCTTGGATGGTCTGGGGCTTCTTGCCTTCGAACACCTGGAAGTCGTCCTTCGTGAGGTCGGTCACGAAGCGGCCCTTCTTGTCGGTGACGGTGAACAGGACGTTCACGCGGGTGACGTCGAGGGTGATCTTCGTCTGGGTGTCGTCCTGGCCTTGAACGGCCACCTGCTCGGTTGAAAGCGCCTTCTGACCGGGGACGGCGGTCTTCTGGCCCTGGAGGGACAGTCCGAGGACCAATGTTGCGCCAATGACGAGTGACCGCATTTTCATACTTGCACTATTCTATCGTTTTCAAGACGGTGGAGTGTCGCAGGCGCTATGGGCGCGGCGGGTCGGTGCGGGAACGGAGCGAGATGGGCTACGATGTTGGTGGAGGAATCGTCCATGCGGCATCGAAGGAGTTTTCTGGCGGTGGCGGGAGGGATGTTGGTACCGGGATTGGCCCGCGCGCAACGGGGCCGGTACACGAGTCCGGAAGCCAAGACGACGGCGATGATCGGAGGCAAGGAGTTTTCCGTGGAATACTATGCGCCTTCGATGCACGGGCGCAAGGTCATGGGCGGCTTGGTGCCTTACGGCGAGGTCTGGTGCACGGGTGCCAATATCGCGACAGGCTTCAATCTCGGATCGGATATTGAGATTGGCGGATTGAAGGTACCAAAGGGGTCGTACAGCATCTGGACGCTGCCCGGCGAGAAGGAATGGATGCTGATCCTGAACAAGGAGACCGGCCAGTTCCACTTGAACTATAAGCAATCGCTGGATTTCGGGCGGACGAAGATGATGCTGCGGACGCTGGACCAGCCGGTGGAGACCTTCCGGGTGGATTTGAGACCGGACGGGGCGGATGGGGGGATCTTGGCGTTGGTGTGGGAGAAGACCGAGGCGTATCTGCAATTCAAGGTTAAGTAGCGCGCGTGCAATGCAGAAAGGCCCTCCGGCTTGTGGCCGGAGGGCCTTTCGTGATGTTTAACCGGGCGACGTCCTGCTCTCCCACACACCTGCGCGTGCAGTACAATCGGGGCTGAGAGGCTTAACTTCCGTGTTCGGGATGGGAACGGGTGGGACCCTCTCGCTATGGTCAC
>CAIVPR010000089.1 GCA_903907865.1 uncultured Acidobacteriia bacterium | reverse complement strand
CTCCCCTTGATCGCCTCAATCGCCACCTTCGCCTTCAAGCTCGGTGCGTAGTTCTTTCGGATTCGTGGCATCGTCTCTCCTTCATCTTCGATGCCGCCTTCCTCATAGGAGACCTGTCCAGAAAACGGGGTCCATTACACCGGTCGGCACCTCCACGGTTGTTAGGGCATAGTCCACAGCTACCACCACGGCAGTACCCACAGTGGTCCCATCAGGGGCCACTACAGTTGGAACTCTGTTACCCTTCGATTCAGGGCCAAAATAGAGGGTGGCCTCAAGGACGAACGCGGCAATTACCAACAAGGCTGAAAAGGTCCCCACAAGCCTGAGTTGCTGGTGAACGGCATCATTGTGTTTCCTCTGCCGCACTGGTGTCGATTCAAGTCTCATCGGGCAAACTCGCTCTCTGTGGCCTTCCCCACGGTGAGGGACTTCACGGAGCTCAGCGGGTCGAGATTGTCGCCTCGAAGGCCCATTTTAGCTGAATAGTGATCCCGGTACGTGGGTGCGTCGGTCAAGACGTCGGGAATGCTCTGGTATGGGGTGCCTGGTTGGACGGAGCAAGCACCCTCTTGGTAAAAGATCACCATGTGGTCGAAAATCGGCAAGGCCTGGGGCTTGGCTTGGGGCGGGTTCCCCATCTTCTGCTCCATGTCGCGCATCAATCCCCGCGCAGTGTCTTCAGTTCCAGCCACGATGAACGACGGCACCGCATCGGGACTCTTCTCCAGACCGATCTTGGTCGCCAACGACATGCCTTGGGCATCTCTAAAGTGGTTAACCACTTGATCAATGCGTTCTTGCTCGCGGATCTGCTGCAAGACGTTCACGCTTCCCTTCAGCTCCAAGGCACGGAGTCGCCCGGGTTGGAGGTCGCTCTTTAGAGTCAGAAAGATCTGCCTGTCATCCTGGGGTTCTTGTCGGTCCTTCACGGCGAAGAGCCCCACAAATCTACCGTCGTCGCTGGAAAGCAGGGAACGGGGAAATGTGGGTTCGACAGAACCAATCTCTACAATTTCGTCCTTGAGTGTCTCCGCGCGGGACCGACCCAGCTTCAAGATTGGGCCGCTTTGCTCCTGCATTTGTGACACCAATGTGGCGGAACGCCGACCAGCTAGATCCCGAACCGTGCCAAGTGTCTTGCGGAGGGTAACTAGCCACTGGACTATATAACTTTCGATCCAGGACTTCACCTCGCCCAGAACCTGGCGCATTAGGTACATCTCCAGACGGGTAATCACGTTCTGCAACTCGTCCGATAGCAACTCCGATCGCGCCGCGAGAATTCGCGCAACCAGAGAATGGCGCTGAAGAGCGGCCTCCACTTGGGATCGTGCAATCGAGGACCATGCATCGAGATCGGAACGGTTCGGCGTCCCGGCGGCGTCCCAAAAACGCACTGTGTGCTCAAGTTCGGACTTGACCCCATCCACATACAACTCTCCATAGCGGACGTTTTGGGTCTGCTCTAGGGCTGCCCCGAGCCCATCGATGACGGTCTTCTGCAATTCGAGCCTACGGCTGGCGAGGACCTGGGCGATGAGACTGAAGACGGTCTCCCCGACAGGGTGCGTGAACTGATAATGGAGGTCTGAGGAAGGCTGCTCCAAGGTCCCTTTGACAACGCCGTCCACGAGCTGGCGTAGCTGAACGTCTCGTCCGAGACCCCGCCACACCCCCTCAAAACGGTCATTCCACCGCTTTCTCCCTACCGCCCTGACGTTCTCTTCGTTTATCCCCTGTGCACCCGCCGCAGAATAATAGCGTTCCTGATTCAGCCAACGAGCACAAAGGCGTTCGCTAATCATCATGCACGCTGCAGCCTCCGAGATCTCATATTTTGGGTAACTAACGGCTCTAAGGCTGTAGTTCAAGAAGAAACGGTTCTTCAGCTTAGTTTGCACGTGCTGCGCAATATCGACATGCTTTGCCGCAATGTGCGTGTGCATCCCCAGCAAAGACGCGGCAAGTTGCATCGATGCCATGACAACAAGCGGTGAAGAAGAGGTCGACGCGTAGGGCATCCGCAGATTTCCATGCTCGTCGTTTGCCGACAAGAGGTACGCGAAATCAAATGGCGTAGTCGAGTTGGCTTCAAAGCGTTGTTTCGCTCCGGTCTTAGAGAGCCAAGTGGCGCGAAAAGCCGACGGGGTGTCGCAGAAGAACTCCAGATCCTTCAAGGCGGCCCACGTGTTCTCTAGAAAAACGGGGGCTGCGGTTCTGACTGGAGCGAAAAACACTCCAACCCGCTCAGCGCCGGGTGCGGCGTTCTTTATTGCATAGCCTAGATCTATGCACATTCCAGAGCATGTCCCGCCTGCCAGTGTTCCGACGACGTAAACTACGGTGTGGGACGGATCGACCAGATCGTCCGGCGTGCTCATGCCACGACGCTCGAACTGCTTCCGCAACACATTCTTGGTTTGCTCGTTGTTGGCCGCGTCGCGCACCTCGAAAGCCGACCTCTCAATCATCTCGGATATTGCCGGAAAGTCGCTAAACAATAGTAGGCGCCCTCCCGACCGCAGGTTGCCCGCACCTTCTCCCGCCAGAGTGAGGTCTGGTGGGCACCAATTGAAATCCGAACCCAGCTTATGCGTCAAATCCGCAATTTTCTGCCCCGTATTGCCGCCCCTGATCGGACGGTTTAGCACTCGTCTGCCGCCGGGGGGCGGCTCGTCGTCTTTGGTCCTAGAGTCGGTGTCCAGCGAAATGAGACGAAATAGATCTAGCGGCTCCTCACCCACAACTTCGTAGAGGATCCGCTCCAAATTTGAAACCACATAGGCACCGCTGCTGCCTAGTCCAATCACGACCGTCGGATAAATTGCCATGTAGTCCTCCCTTGACGCACATTGTGCAGCTAGTTATTGCCGCGCCCGATCAACATAACCCCGGTAAACCTTTAGTTCCGAGCGGATAGAGAAGTATGCGGCAAGTCCTAGGACACCCAGCGCTGCGGCCCAAGTCGTGTGGGGTGAAACGGCGGTCCAGTGATGGATCCGGTTCAAAACCACGAGAATCGCCAAGTCAAGGACTAGCAAGAAGCCAGCCGCAACAGCCGCCCACGCCACCGTAAGCCGTAGACGGTTCGAGGTTCCGAATGTCTCGCGGCTTATCAGCGACTTTAGAAGGAGAGCGAGCAGCCACACGAGGAACAAAGGCCTCCTCGCTATTTCGTGTGGGTGTGAGGGGTTGAAGGGGGGCGGCTTGGGAGCCGCCGTCCACTCCGGCCCCGGTCGGCGCTCGGGTCGCATCCCTGCGTTGCCCTACCCTCCGACCAGGCAATCCGATTGTACAACTG
>CAIVPR010000088.1 GCA_903907865.1 uncultured Acidobacteriia bacterium | reverse complement strand
GCCACCTTCGCCTTCAAGCTCGGTGCGTAGTTCTTTCGGATTCGTGGCATCGTCTCTCCTTCATCTTCGATGCCGCCTTCCTCATAGGAGACCTGTCCAGAAAACGGGGTCCATTACATTTGGCGGGATGGGTGCTTGTGGCGGCTTCGACCGCGCTGGCCCAGGCCCCCGCGAACTTCAGCGGGTCATGGAACTTGGTGGCTGCGGAAAGCGCCATCCGAGACTTCTCCGTGCCGCCGACGCGGGCTTTGAAGGTTGAGCAGACGGCGGAGGCGGTGACTGTTGCCGCGACGCCCGAGCCTGGCCTACCGATGAACGTGATGGTTTGCCCTTTGGATGGAAGCTCTCGCAAGAGCCGCATCGGGGAGGCGACTTGGAACACGGTCTCGAAGTGGGAGGGCACCGCGCTGTTGATGAATATCATCGTCAGCGGTCCCCCGGACTATTCGCTCTTCGAGCGCTGGAGCAGGAATGCGGACGGGCGGTTGACGATCACCCGCACCGTGAATCGGCCAGAGGGCGAGACCGAGTCGACCTTTGTCTACACGCAAGGTCGTGTGGACGCCCCGACCGCACCGTCAGCCACGGCCCGGCCCTCCCCCGTTGCGCCCATGAGCGTGCCCCGGCCGTCGGATTACACCGTCGCCTCCGGAACCAGGATCCTGATGCGCCTGACCAATCCGGTGAACACCAAGCGCACCATGGCGGGCGACCGGGTGTACCTCCAGACCGCAGTGCCGATCTTCGTGGACCGTCGGCTGGTCATTCCGCAAGGCAGCTACGTGACGGGAACAATCACCGAGTCCGAACGCGCTGGCCGTTTGAAAGGCAAGGCGGCTCTGAACTTGCGCTTCGAGTCGCTGACCCTGCCCAACGGCACGGCACGGGATTTCCGGGCACGCGCGGGCAGCGTGGATTCGCAGGGTCGGCTGGACCGCAACGAGGGCCGGATCGAAGGCGACGGCAAGGGCGGGGACGGAACGCGGCGCGTGGCCCAGACGACGGCGGCAGGTGCGAGCATTGGAACAATCGCGGGGGCGGCCGCCGGACATGTCGGAGCTGGGCTCGGAATCGGCGCGGCGGCTGGTGCGGCAGCCGGATTGGCGAGCGTTTTCGGGTCGAGGGGGAACGATGTCGTGATCCCGCAAGGCACCACCATCGAGATGGTTTTGGACCGCGACCTGGTCTTCACCGAGGAAGAATTGCGCCAGCGGGTACAGTAAGCGAAGTGCCTGCATCTGATCTGAACTGGGAAATCCTGCGCGCCGCGCCGACCTTCGAACTGCGCCGCGCGTCCCGATACGTCGTCGCGGCACTGAACGGACCTCACTTGGTCCTGAGCAGTTCCATGCGATGCGGCGGCCAGCAATCGGGCCTGCGCTACTTGGCCAACCACCAGAGCTGCGAAGGTGCGGGGCACTTGGGTCGCCACGACACAATCACCGGGCAGACTGTCAAGGCCTACCACTCTTCCGTATGCGCCGAAATGGGACTGCCCCCGGACGAGGTCTCGCTCATGGGAACCGCCGCGAACATGAACTACGCGGCGGTTGTGGCGGCGGAGGACGCGGGAGTTGAGGTCGTGGCGGTCGTCACGGCTGGCGTCCAAGGCAACGCGTCCTGCGCGGGCGATCCGGCGGCGTGGCGCGAAGGCGAGGCCGGATGGGAGAAGGTGGGGGGCACCATCAACACCATGCTCCTGTTCAACCACCCCCTCACCGAAGGCGCGATGGCGCGGGCGGTGGTCACCATGACCGAGGCCAAATCCGCTGCGCTGTACCGGCTCGCGGTCCGCAGCCTCTATTCCGCCGACCCCGCGACCGGCACCGGCACCGACCAATTCGCCATTGCTGCCCCATTATTGGAGGGCGGCAAGGCGCTGACTTCGACCGGCCCGCACGTGAAACTAGGCGAACTGATCGGCCGCACGGTGCGCGACGCCACGTTGGAGGCGCTCCGCTGGCAGAACGGGCTCGAAGCCAGCTACACCCGCGGGATCTTTTCCGCTCTGGCGAGGTTCGGACTCAAAGAAGATACGTTCTTCGACGACATCGCCCCTTGGCTCTCGGCCCCGGACTTGGAACTGATGCGCAGGAACTCGAATTCCGTGTTCTACGAGCCGCTGGTAGGAGCCGCGGCGCACGCTATGGCTGCGGTCCACGACCGATTCCGTTACGGGGCGATTCCGCCCGGTGCCGCGCAAGAGGCCCTGCGACAACAAGCCGCGACAATGGTGGCCAGCCTGTCGGCGAAACCGCACCTCTGGGAGGCGTTCCGCGCTCAGCTGTTTGAATCGGACCCGGTGCGGCTGGCGCTGAAGGCGATCGCGCTGGGGTGGGCGGCGAAATGGACCTGATCACGCCATTGCGGCCCGATCCGTGGCTCCTCGGGGCGGCGGTCGCGCTGGATTTGGCCATCGGCGACCCGGTCTATCCCTACCACCCTGTACGGTTGATCGGAGCGACACTGACCGGGTTCGAGAATGCGCTGCGGCGGATCGGCTGGGACGGCTACGGCGGGGGAATTGCCTTGTTGTTTCTGCTTGCGACAATCTGGATCGGCGGCACTGCGGCAGTCTTGCAGGTTCCGAACACAATCGCGGCGCAGGGGATCCACTTCTTCCTCCTCTACAGCCTGCTGGCTCTCGGAGACCTGCTGCGGCATGGCTCGGACGTCGACCAAGCTGCCGAACGCGGGGACGTGGCAGCGGCTCGGATCGCCATTGCGAAACTCGTGGGACGCGACACCGCCCCGATGGACGCCAACGCCTGCGTGCGGGCCGCCATCGAGAGCGTCAGCGAGAATCTGACGGACGGCTTCATCAGCCCCGTATTCTGGTATGCTCTCGGCGGCATGCCGGGCCTCGTGTTATTCAAGGTCGTCAGCACGATGGACTCGATGGTTGGGTACAAGAATGCGCGCTACCTCCGATTTGGCTGGTGCGGAGCGCGGACGGACGACCTTATGAACCTCGTCCCGGCCCGCCTGACCTATTTACTGCTGGCGGTGGTGGCGTTCTTCGTGCCGGGGTGTTCGACCGCCAAGGCGCTGCGGATCGGGTGGCAGCAGCACGCCCTCGTGCCGGGGCCGAATTCCGGCTGGAGCGAGGCCACCGCGGCGGGAGCGCTGCAGCGAAGGCTGATCGGGCCGATCTGGAACTCCGGCCAACTCGTGACTGAGTTGTGGCTGGGAGATCCCGCTGATCCGCCAGCAGGCACCGTCGGCGACTTCCAACGCGCGTCCATCCTCCTCGCCGCCACCGGTCTCGTCGCCGTGGGGATTGCCATTAGGGCTCTCGTGTGGTACTAATGAAGACGCCCCAGGTGCCACGGCGGAGAAACCCGCAAGGCCCAACAGGGAAGTCCGGTGCGAATCCGGCGCGGTCCCGCCACTGTGAGTGAGGATGCCGCTTTCACAACCACTCGGTCCAATCCGGGGAAGGGAAAGCGGTGGTTGGTTGTCTGAACAGACTCCGACGCCTCCAAGCCAGGAGACCTGCCTAGGGTGACGGTACGGCTATTTTCTGCGGAGAACAGAAAATGCGGAGAAACCCTACATCGGGCGGGAATCGCCCGTGACCTCGCGGTCCACAATCCTGGCCCTGTTCGCCTCCGTCGCGCTGATCGCGGGCGCGGTGGACCGATTCGCGGCGCCGCCCACGGGTCCAACCTTGGCGGACACAGGCTATGGTGCCGCTGTGACGCATGTTGGTGGCAAGGCATACCCGCGCGAAGCCATCGACAGCGACGGCTTCCGAGTGCGCATCCCGGCACCGCCGAGACGGATCGCGTCCCAGTACTGGTCGGTGGACGAATACCTATATTCGATTGTGCCCCCTGAGCGCGTGGTGGCGGTCAGCGAGAGCGGGCTGCTTCCTGGCGTTTCGAACGTCTTGGATTTCACCAGGAAGTTCCGGCCTGTCTTGTCGGCGGACCCGGAGCTCGTTCTGCGGCAGAACCCCGATTTGGTCGTAGTCTCCAGCGGCAGCGGGTCCGACTTTACGGGCCTGATCCGCACCAGCGGCATCCCGGTGTATCGCATGTTCGTGGACTTCACCCGGCTGAACCAGGTTGAAGAGTACATTCGGCTCTTCGGCTATCTGACAGGCGAGGACGACCGTGCCGAGACCGTCGCGCGCCGGTTCCATGGCGAGATCGAGCGGGCCCGGTCACTGCGCCCGCCCGGAGCCGCCGCGCCGCGCGTCCTCGGTTACGGCGCCCACAGCCACTACAGCTACGGAGCCAAGACGCTATTTGACGATGTGGTCCGCGCGGCGGGAGGCGTCAACGTTGCGGCGCAGAACGGCATGGAAGGCTATGACGCCATCAGTGGCGAGCAGGTCGCCCGCTGGAACCCCCAGTGGATCGTCTCCGGGGCCGATCCGGAACAGATCGAGGCAACTCGGCGCGAAATCCTCGCCGATCCCGGCGTCGCACTCACCGAGGCTGGCCGAGCAGGCCACGTGCTGGTGCTACCGAATAACGTCTTCCTGCCGATGTCGCCATTTTCTGCTGCGCGGGTAACGACTATCGCGGAGGCGTTGTGGCGATGACTTCAAGAGCCCGGCTGCGACTGGGACTTTTCTACAGTCTTCTGCTTCCGGCCTTGGTGGTGGCTGCGGTTGTGGCGGTGGGGATCGGCAGCACGCCCCTACCTTGGCAGACGATTCTCCGGGTGTGCGCCGTCAAGTTGTTGCCCCACCAGTGGTTGGCCGCAATCGGCTTTGATTTTTCTTCGGTCACGGCGACCGACCAACTCGTCGTCTGGATCATCCGCATCCCTCGCGTGCTGGTGGCTGCGGTTGTCGGAGCGGGTCTTGCGACCTCGGGCGCGATCATGCAGGGCTTGTTCCGGAATCCGCTGGCGGAACCGGGCTTGATGGGCATCGGTCCGGGCGCGGCATTGGGCGGAGTCCTTGCCTTCGTAACCGGATGGGGCGCAAAGTCGGTCCTTCCTGTGCCGCTGCTGTCGATGGCCGGGGCGTTGGCGGCGTTGGTGTTGGTTTACGCAATGTCTACGCGCGGCGGCGTGACTCCGATGTCGACCCTATTGTTGGCGGGCGTTGCAAGCGGGTCTTTTGTCTCGGCGGTTACCAGCCTGCTGCTGACCCTGAACGTGGCGAACTGGCAGATCGCGCAGGAGGTCATTTTTTGGATGATGGGCGGGTTGGACGCCCGAACTTGGACCCATTTCTGGTTGTGCGCTCCGTTCGTGGGGCTGGGATTGTGTTCCGGGCTCTTATCGGCGCGTGATTTGGACCTGCTGATGCAGGGCGAGGAGACGGCGGCGTCGTTGGGAGTCGATGTGGAGTCGGCCAAGCGTGTGCTGGCTGTGACGGTGGCGATTTTGACAGGGTCGGCGGTGGCGGTGGCGGGGATGGTGGGGTTTGTGGGATTACTTGTGCCGCACGCGGTGCGTTTGCTGCTGGGGCCTTCGCACCGTGTGGTGCTGCCCGCATCGGCCGTTGGCGGGGCGCTGTTTCTGATCGTGTGCGATTTGGTGGCCCGGACGATCCATCCGCCGACTGAAATTCGTCTGGGGGTGATCACGGCGCTCTGCGGGGGACCGTTCTTCATCGTGTTGTTGCTCCGGCACTACCGGGAGGCGAGCCTGTGAGGCTTGAGGCGGCCGGCATTTCGGTCGACCGCGGCGGGCGGCGGATCCTCAATTCCGCCAGCTTGAAGTTGGAACCCGGCAAGTTCACCGCAATCATCGGTCCCAACGGCAGCGGGAAAAGCACGTTGCTACGTGCGTTGGCCGGACTCTGGCCCGTTTCTGGCGGCCGGGTCTTGCTCGACAACCGCCCACTGCGCCAATTGTCGCGCCGCGAGATCGCCCGCCACGTCGCCTTCGTTCCCCAGGACACCCGGATCGACTTCGCCTTCACCGTCGCGGAACTGGTATCGATGGGCCGCCACTCCCATCGCGGCCGGTTTTCGTCCGAAACCGCAGCCGACCGGCGCGCCGTCGATGCCGCCTTGGAGCGGTGCGACGTCGCCCATTTGCGCGACCGTGCGGCCAACGAGCTTTCTGGAGGAGAGCGTCAGCGGGTCCTGCTAGCCCGCAGTCTCGCCGCCCAACCCGACATCGTCCTGCTGGACGAGCCGACAGCCAGCCTCGACATCGAGCACGCCCTCGACATTCTGGAACTTTGCCGGGAACTGGCCCGCGACGGCCACGCGGTGGGGGTAGCGCTCCATGACCTGAACGCTGTCGTGCGCTACGCGGATGTGGTATGCCTGATTGACGCGGGAAGGGTCGCGGGCGTGGGTGCCGTGCCGGAAGTGCTGCAACCGGAAGCGATCAGGAGAGTTTTTGGCGTCGAGGCCACCCCGGTGGCAGGGGCTGACGGCGTGCACCACTTCGTGTTCGAGCGACTCGACCGCCACGACATGAGACACTGAAACTGACAGGTGCTGGACGGATGGCCGCCCGCTTCGGCGGGAGGAAAGTCCGGTCTCCATAGGGCAGCGTGCCGGCTAACGGCCGGGGGGGACCTCTCAAAGGGGTCTTTACGGAAAGTGCCACAGAAAATGTACCGCCGCCGGTCTCTCGGGATCGGAGGTAAGGGTGAAAAGGTGCGGTAAAAGCGCACCGCGGACGGGGCAACCCGGCTGGCAGGGCAAACCCCACGCGGAGCAAGACCAAATAGGGGAGGAGGAGTGGCCCGCTCCGTCATACTTCCGGGTAGGTCGCTTGAGCCGTCCAGCAATGGGCGGCCTGGATGAATGGTCATCACCCGCAAGGGCACAGAAACCGGCTTACAGGCCAGTGCCTGTCTATTTCTTAAGTCGCGCAAGGCTGGCTGAACCCGCTTTGCGCTCGGACACTCGACAGTGATTGTCATTGGCGGCGGAATCATCGGTCTCACTTGCGCTTGGCGGCTCAGCCAAGCCGGGCGCGAAGTGGAGGTCTACGAGGCCAAAAAGTGCGGTGGCGAGGCCAGTTGGGCTGCCGCCGGAATGCTTGCACCGGGTGGCGAGATGGAATCGCGCTCCCCGCTCGGCGAGATGATGCTGGCCAGCCTGCGCCAATACCCCAAATACATTCAGGAATTGCAAGCTGAGTCGGGCCGCGCCATCGACTACCGGCAGGTCGGCGCGCTCGAAGTGGCTTTCGACGATGCCGGGGCCGAAGAGCTGGACCGAAAGGCCACCCGTCAAGCCGGAATCGGCATCCTGTCGGAACCAGCAACGCACAACGGTTATTACGCCCGGTTCTACCCTGAAGACGCGCTTGTGGACCCGCGCGAGATCGTGGCGGCGCTGCTCGAAGCCTTGCGGCGTCGCGGTGTTGCGATTCGGGAAGGAAGCGGTGCCGTTTCCGTCTGGCCGGATGGATCCGGATTCGATACCTCCAAGGGTGGTATCCGGGCCGAAGACGGCCTTTTGGTGGCTGCAGGCGCTTGGAGTGGCGGGTTGCACGCGGGTCTGACGCCTACCTTTCCGGTGAAAGGCCATCTGGCGTCGTGGACGTTCGCGCCGGGCCTCATCGGGCCGATTCTGCGCAACGGCCACACCTATGTCATGCAGCGGGCCAACGGCACGGTCCTCGCGGGATCAAACGAAGAGCGGGCTGGCTTCCACCGGACCGTGCGGAAATCCGCCATCGAAGACCTCCGGAAGCGGGCAGCCCGGTTGTTGCCCGCCCTTGCGGATCGAGCGCCGGAGGCTGAATGGACCGGGTTCCGCCCCGGAATCGAGGCCGACCAGCCTTTCATTGGACGGATTCCGGGTACCCCGGCGTTCGGAGCCTTTGGCCACTACCGCAATGGCATTCTCCTGGCACCCGAGACCGGCTCGCGGCTCATGGCCGCACTGGCCTAGGCCTTGTAGCGGGCCAGCGTCTTTTCGTTCAACTTTACCCCCAGGCCGGGTTTCGCGGACAGCTGGATGTGCCCTTTGACGACATTCTCCGGCGGGTCGAGCACCTCGGCGCGCCACGGCACCTCGCCGTAGGAGAATTCCAGGATCAGGAAATTCGGCATTGTGGCGCAGATGTGCGCGGCGGCGACATTCCCCAACGGACTCGCCGGACCATGGGGGGAAACCAGCAATCCCGCCGCGTCCGCCAAGCTCCCGACCTTCTTGAGTTCCAGCATCCCCCCGCAATACTTCACGTCGGGCATGGTGATGTCCACGGAGCCGGCGTTGATGTAGGGGTAGAAGCCGCGTGCGCCGTAGATCACCTCGCCGCCCGCCATCGGCATCTTCTTCGCCTTGTGGATGGCCGGAAGTCCGGGAACCGGGGTCACTTCCTCCAGCCAGAACAGCTTCAAATGTTCAACGCGGTCGATCAGTTTGAGTCCCCGCTCAAGGTCGAACTTGCTATGGGCGTCGAGGAGCAGGTCGCGGTTGGGGCCGAGCACCGCGCGCACGGCGTTGGCGCGTTCGATGCCGAGTTGGGTGACGGCTTCGACCTGGGCAGAATCCGACATGTCTTTGGGCATGTCGTCCCACGGAGCGAGCTTGACGGCGTCAAACCCCGCGTCGACCGCGCGTTGCGCCATCGCGGCGAAACCGGCCGGGGTGCGCGGATCGGTGGAGCGGTTGATGTTGGCGTAGTTGCGGATCGAGGTGCGCAGGGCCCCGCCGAACAACTCGTAGACGGGGACGTTCAGCGCTTGGCCGATCAGATCCCACATGCACTGCTCCAGCGCCGAAAGAGCGCAGGCGGCACTGATACCACCGGTCGCGGTTTGCGGCGCCACGGCGGAGCGCAGCCACTCGACATCGAAGATGCTCCGACCCTTGAGGACCTCGATGAACTGGACAAGGTACTTCTGCGTGATCGTGTCGTTGCCCGTTTCGTTGCCAAACGCCGTGCCGTGGGATGCCTCGCCGATTCCTGTCAGTCCTTCGTTAGTCGACAGGCGCACGAACAGCCAGTCTCCGCGCGCGTTTACATGGATCTTGAAGACCTCCATGGATCGGATTGTGATCTTTGCGGCATCTTTCTGGGCGCGGGCGGCAGTTGCCGTCGCGGCGGCGAGTGCGGGGACCTGGGCGAGCCAGTTTCGGCGATTCATGGTTGGTCGAATCCATCACAATACCACTTTGCGCAACGGACCGCAGTCTGCCATATTCGAATAAGACCGTGAATCCAGGCTTGAACCAAATCACCCGCGAAGTGCTGCTCATCGTGGGCGCGCTGTTCCCAATCGTGAACCCGCTGGGCACGGCACCGATCTTCCTGACCCTCACCCAAGGGTTGCCGGACGCGTCCCGCGCCGTGTTGGCGCGCAAGGTGGCGTTGAACGGCTTCGTGCTGCTGTTGGCGGCTATTTTTGTCGGAAACTATATCCTCGCCTTCTTCGGACTCTCTCTGCCCGTCGTCCAGGTAGGCGGCGGCCTGATCGTGTTCTCCACCGGATGGCGGTTGCTGCAGAGCCATGGCGACGACAAACCTTCCAAGCTGATGTCGATCGCGGAAGCGGAAAAGCGGGCCTTCTATCCGCTGACACTGCCCCTCACCGTCGGGCCTGGCACCATTTCGGTAGCGATCACGGTCGGTGCCAACCACCCGCAGGGCAGCGCGACCAACCTGACAGCGTTGGTGGCTGGATCCGCTATCGTCGCCTTGACGATTTACCTGAGTTACCGGTTCGCGCAAGGAATCGCGCGGGCGGTCGGCGAGGCCGCCATGAATGTGATCCTTCGGCTGTCATCGTTCATCCTCGTCTGCATCGGAGTACAGATTGTTTGGAACGGAGTGACCGCGCTCCTCGGAACGGTGCGATGACGCCGAGGCGGCATTTCTTGCGGGCCCTCTGTATTGGTTTCGCGGCGCTGGCAAGTTGGCATCACCGGTTCCTGCTTGATCCGGATGGGATCTGCTACGTCGACATTGCGAAGTTCTATTTGCGGGGCGACTGGCACTCGGCGCTGAACAGTTACTGGAGCCCGCTGTTTTCGTGGTTGATTGCCGCGGCGTTCGGTGTTTTCGAGCCGTCGATGTACTACGAAATCCCGCTCGTCCATGCGGTGATACTACTGGCGTTCGTCGCCGGGGTCGTCGCGTGGGAATGGCTGATTCGCGAATGGGAGCGGTGGCAGGGCCCTCCGGCACATCCGGCCTTGATCGAAGCTGCGGGGTACGCGACGCTGTTCTGGGCCGGGAAGCACCTCCAGACCCTCGTACTTACGACTCCGGACGTTCTCTTGATCCCCATTTTCCTCGCTGCGACCGCAATCTTGGTGCGCGTCCGGTCGGGCACTGGGCGCACCCGCGACGCTGTGCTTCTCGGGTTACTTTTGGGTTCCGGATTCCTCGCGAAGGCGGCGTTCCTGCCGGCTATTCCACTGTTTTTGTTGGGCTTGGCCGCTTGTGCCGGTACGTGGCGCGACCGTCGGATTGCAGCCACGGCGGCGACCGCTTCCATCCTCCTGTTGCCCTTCGTGGCTGCGGTTTCCATCGAGAGGGGCCGCTTGGTGCTCAGCGATGCGGGTCGCCTGAATTATTCTTGGGTTGTCGATGGCTACTCCGTGACGGGATACAAGGAGGGAGTAAAACCTCAGCCGGCCGGGGCTGCGCATCCGGCCCGCGTAGCGTTCGTCGAGCCGTTGTTGCTGAGTTATGATCAACGACCGGTCGGAACGATTCCGGCCCATTTTGATCCGTCCTGGTGGTCGGAGGGGTATCCTGTCGAATTCGAGGTGGAACGACAATGGCTGGCAGTTCAGAGTGGAGTCGCGACCGCGCTTGAGATACTGGCCGGATCACCGGCTCTGATTCTTTTGGTGTTGGTCATCTTCGTCGGCTCGGGTCGCGGGTTGGGGTCGATTGCCAGGGCAACCTGGCTGAACTGGTGGCTCTGGGCACCCGCATGTGCGGTACTATCGGCACTCAGTCTCGTCTATGTCCAGGAACGATACTTGGCTGGTGCCGCTACCGTACTGGCCTTCAGCCTGATCGCTTCAATCTGGCATCACAGCCTCGGACCTTGGCGGACCAGGTTGACCTTCATTCTATTGATTGCAACCGTGTCCATTGTGATGGTCCGAGATGCCCGCACGCTGGTCGGAGGACTCCGGGAGTTGGCAGGACGGGCCGACAATGAAAATGCTTTCATGCCGGCACTCGCTCAAAGACTGTGTCGCGAAGGCATGTCGCGCGGTGACAAGGTCGCGATCATCGGGGATCCCCTCGCCGTGCCGTGGCTGGCATTGGCGGAAGGACAGGTAATCGCTACGGTTCCGGCGTCGATCCGACATGACGAAGGGCAGCTCGAACGGCCCTTGGTGCTGGGCCTCGAAAGACCGACTGCCTTTTGGAGGGCCGACCCGGTCACGAGGAACTCGGTCTTGGAGACCGCGGCCGCGCTGGGTGCCACTTTCACCATCGCCAGACAAGTCCCCGACTGGGCAGACATGACTGGCTGGGTGTTGGTCTCCCCTACCGACGCACTGCGGGTGAGGGGCTTCCGGCCCGGGGTCTATCTCAAGAAGCTTGTAGGACCCGGCCGCTGAGCGCATCGGGAGAGACCGCACCCCGGTCCTCGGCTCTCCGGGTGTATTCCCGACGATCCGTTCCCCGCGATTGTTCCTTCCCCCGGTAGACGGCCTTGTCGGCACGCTCCAACAACTCCGCGGCGGATTCTTTGCCGTCCCATTGGGCGACGCCGATCGACGCGGTGACTTCCGCCTTCACGGTCTTCGAGCCGGTGCTGAGCTTGTATTCCCCGAACGACCACTTCCGGACCCCTTCAGCCCGCCCCTCTGCCTCCCGGATGTCGCCCGACACGATGGCGACGAATTCGTCGCCTCCCCAGCGCCCAACCAAGTCGCCGGGGGTGAACTGGGATTTCAATTCAGCGGCGAATTGTCGAAGGAGGTCGTCGCCCGCCAAATGCCCATGCTGGTCATTGACCACCTTGAAGCGATTGAGGTCCAGCAGCACGAGGGAGAACGGCTTGCCAAGCTTCATTCTGACATCCATCTGGCGCTCGAACCCGCGTCGATTGGCCAACTGCGTGAGGGCGTCGACCGAGGCCGCCTTCTCCGATTCCTCCAGCCGCGAGCGGTATTCTGCCACCTCCGTTGCCAGCAGGTTGAGCGACGAACGGCTCTCCTCGGTCATCTTCTCGACACAAGCGTTGAGTGCAGTCGCGCTCTCCAGAATGGAGCGGCGGACTACGGACAAGTCCTTGAACTCGGCGATGGCCCGCATCTTGCCACTGAGACCGCTAATGGCCTTGCCGTATTTCTCGTCCCGTTGCCCGATGGACTCCGCCGCGCGGGAGACGACGCTGATGATCTCGCGCAACTCGCGTTCGTTCTCGACGTGTTGCCGCTCGGCGTCGTCGGCCCAATGCTGTAGGCTCTCGCGGACTTGGGTACTGACGCGCCGGAGCGTCTCCGGCTTCTCACCGGAATCCAATTCCTGGTGGATCTCGGTGAGCTGCCGCTCCAAACCGGATCCGACGCCGGGAACGGCACGGGGTATCGTGTCGCCAATCGCTACGATCATCGTCCGGAAGGGGGATGCCGGTGTTGCGGCAGTCTCCTTCTGAGGGCGTTTGGTCTTGTAATCTTCGATGTGTCTGAGCAGGGATATCATGCGCGGTCCAGCCTATGGACCTCTATCGGCGGAACCGAAGCGGAACTTTAGGGTTCGTGCGGGCCGACGCGAAATATTCTGCGGGCGGAACGAACAAGACACTTTCGTGAATTATGCTTCACACACGTAATACGAGCGGCCAAGATGCCATATATAGGTATGCAGCAGTCAAAACGAGTAATCCCCATCCTTCTGGTGGCCGCGGCCTCCTCACTCGACGGACAATACCCGGTGACGTCGGACCTGACGCCCGTTCCCATCCGACGCATGCCACAAACCGGTCCGACCCCGACTCGGGTGCCACCAGTTGCGCCAGAAATCCAAGCGGCACCGCACGATGCGATCGTGATCCCAACAATCAGCAGCGTCAACGACGCGGCCGACTACTCCACCGTTGCCGCTCCCGGTTCCCTGGCAGTGCTTTTCGGAACGAATCTTTCGACCGGTACCGCATCGGCGGCAGCGATTCCGCTGCCCATGGTCCTTGCGGGAGCGTCGCTCACCATCAATGGCAAGACCGCCCCCCTGCTGTACGTCAGCGCGGGGCAGATCAACTTCCAAATCCCGTACGGAACCGCGCCCGGAACCGCGACCGCGAAGGTCAGCAACGGCAGCCAGACGAGTTCGTCCTTCCAGTTCCTGGTGACCTCGACATCAATCGGCATATTCGGGTACGGGGCGGGCCATGGGATTGTGCAGAACGCCGACTACAGCTTGAACTCGCCTTCGAATCCGGCGGCGGCTGGCTCGAACATCGTGGTGTACCTCACTGGGATCGGGGTTCCGTCGCTGGCGGTGGCCGACGGTGCCGCCGCGCCGACGACCGCGCTGGCGAATGCGAAGGACGCGAATTCGGCCACCATCGGCGGGATGAGCGCAAAGGTGTTGTTCCTTGGGCTGACACCGGGACTGGTCGGGCTTGCACAGGCGAACCTTACGGTGCCGAATCTGGCGACTGGGGATTATCCGCTGACCATTACCTTGACGGGGCATGAGAGCACGTCGGTGGTGGTCTCGGTGAAGGGCGCTACGGCCAGTGGATTCCAAGTGTTGGGCGCGCTGAGCCAAGTTAGCAGCGTGGCGGTCCCGGGCGGAACGGGGACATACCTGAAGGCGAACGATGACGGATTGTCCGGTGGCTCGGTGGTCGCGCTTGGTAACTACCTCTATATCTGCGGCACTTCCAACATCAATGTTGTCGACATTAGCAACCCCGCTTCTCCGAAGATCGTTTACGAATTTGGAGACAAGGAACTGGCGGGCGGAGCTGGTTACAGCCGTTTCTTCCTAGGCGGATGTGGATTGAAAACCTCTGGCACCAGCACCTTGCTCACGGATACGACGAACGGAAACGGAACATACGTCCAGACATACGACCTGACCGACCCCGTGCACCCTAAGGCCCTGTCGTACGTGTCCGACTCAACTTATATTGCGGGCATCAGGTTCTCTGGCGACACCGGATACATGTGGGAGGACCACTTCACATACTCGACGTCCACGTACGGAATCTACCAGTCGGTTGGATACCTCGCGGCCGTGGACTTCTCGACTCCCTCGCGTCCCTCCATCCTATCGTATTTGCAGAACGACTCCTCGCCTTCAACTGACCCCACCAACATGAAATTCGACCTCATGGTTGCCTCCCCTTCGGTTGTTTACATGGCAGGAACCAATTCGACAGGTGACCCGAACACCGGGACCGGAATACTGAATGTGTATGACGTAAGCAAGCCGTCCAACATCCAGGCGATCACCCAAATGCAGGTTCCCGGAACCGGGATAGAGCTATCCTTGGCCGCGTCGGGCAACCAGATGATCGCTCTCGGAAGTACCAAGGGCATGCTCAGTCCAGGGAACAATCTTGGAAACAGCGTCGTGGACTTTCCCTTGACAGGAAATCTTACCCTAACTGTCTTCGACATCACGACCCCATCGAAGCCGGTCATGCAGGGGAACTTCTACTTTCCGACAATCTCGGCGGACGGTTGCCGTGCGACGACTTTGAGCAAGGGCTTCTACGCTCTTACCTGTGGCGCACCCGACCTATCCGCGACCGGCGAAGGCCTGAATGGGTCCCTTCGGATCGTCGACATGCGCGACCCGACGAATCCGTCATCGTACACGTACGGGACACTCCAAGGTATCGGTGGGCTGGCCGTTTCGAACGGCTACCTGTTTGCCGCTACGGCGACCGGGGCCAATATCTACAAGATCCAGACCCCGTAGCGCCCGGCACACTTGCCCAAGAGCCCGGCCTGAGGAATCAGGCCGGGCTTTCCTATTGCTTGCTGAGCCGTTTATAGTATTCGGCGACTGCGTTGCTGTAGCCCGGCGGGGTGTTGCGCGGGTTGACGCTGCGGACGCTGCCGTCGTTGGCTGCCAGCTTGCGGCGAAGCAGGAGTTCCACTTCGTCGATAGCGCTGCGGAGTTGGCCGTCGATCACGTCCTGCATTTGCTGGTGCGCGCCCCACTGCTTGGGGTCGATCTGTTGGACCTCGCCCATGAGCTGCTGGTATTCGCGGGCCAAGTCCTTGTCGTTCCCCATCTGGCCGCGGAGACGGCCCAAATCGCGGACGAGGTCGTTGTAGGTCTGCTCGGCCTCGGCGCGGGACATGGGCTCGCGGGCGCTGTTCATGACGCCGTCGATGGTCCGGGGACCGCCTTCCCAAGCCGTGCCGTTGATCGCACCGCCATTGCCACCCTGACCGCCCCGGTTGCCGCGGTTGTTGATGTCGCCGAAGTTGCCCGCGCGGGCACCGCCCTGCCGATCACCGCCGCCTTGCTGGCCGCCACCACCCTGGGCGTTTCCGGCCTGTTGTCCGCCGCCTTGCTGACCTTGGCCCTGCTGCCCTTGGCCCTGCTGTCCGCCCTGCTGGCCTTGACCTTGTTGCTGGCCCTGGCCTTGTTGACCCTGTTGACCGGATTGGCCCTGTTGCTGTCCCTGACCCTGACCCTGCTGGCCGTTGCGGGCCATCTGCTGACCCTGTTGGCCTTGGCCCTGTCCCTGCTGACCTTGCTGCTGGCCGCCTTGGCGCCCTTGACCTTGTTGCTGACCCGCTTGTTGCCCGTTGCGGCCCTGCTGTTGTCCCTGACCTTGACCCTGCTGGCCGTTACGGCCTTGCTGACCTTGGGCACGCGCGGCATTGGAGAGCTGTTCGATCTCCCGGCGCACGCGTTCGGCCTGGTTCAAGGCCTGCTGCATCGCAATCGCGCCCTTGTCCTTGTCGTCGCCAAGGCCGCCGTCCTTGTTGCCGCCGGACTGGCCTTCCAGCTTCCGCAGTTCATCCTTCAAGTTATTCAAGGACTGCGTCACGGGAGCCTCGCGCATGACGGCGTACTGGCCGTAGCCCTGGCGCAACGCCTGTTCGGTAAAGTCCATGCGGCTGCCGACTTCGTCCTGCTGGCTCTTGCCCATGGCGTCGCGGAGTTTCTTCGCCGTGTCGGGCTGGCTGCCGGACATGTTCCGCGAAGCCTGCTGCATTTTCTTCTGCAGGTCGTCGTAGGTGGCGTGCATCTGCTTCTTCTCGTCGGCCATCTGCTGCGCCGTCTGCTCGTTCGTCTGGCCACGGCCGAAATTCTGCCGGAGGCGCTGCTCGTAGTCCTGCTGTTGGGACGCCAACTGGTCGGCCTTGTTGGCCAGATCGGCCATTTCGGCCCCGCCCTGCTGGTTGCGCATGGACTGGATCGACTGTTGCGCCTGCTTGAGCCGCTCCGCCGCGCGCTGGGCCTCGGACTGGCCCGCCGCCGAGGATTGCTGTCCCGGTTGCCGCGCCGATGCCGCTTGGCTCATATCCCGGGTCGCCTGCTCGATTTCGCGGATCGCCTGATCCAACTGCTGCTGGCTCTGGCGCTGCTGCGGGGTCTGGGGACGGTTGATCGCGGACTGCTGTTGCTGCTGCTGGCCCTGTCGACCGCCCTGCTGCTGCTGTTGGTTCCGCGATTGCTGGCCCTGCTGTCCGCTCTGTCCACCTTGGCTGCCACTGGAGGCGGACTGCTGGCCTTGCTGGCCGGATTGCCCCTGTTGACCCTGCTGACCTTGTTGCCCGGACTGGCTCTGCTGACCTTGCTGGCCTTGTTGACCTTGTTGACCTTGCTGGCCCTGCTCGCCCTTCTGCATCTGCTCCATCTCGCGACGGAGTTGTTCGGCCTCGCGGCGCAGCATTTCCTGCTGCCAGCGCTGCTGGGCCAACTGGGCTGGGTTGTTCTTCTGCTGCTCGGCCAGTTCCTGCTGGCGTCGCGCCAAGTCGGCGAGCTTCTTCAGCGCGTCGTCCACCTTCTGCTGTTGCTGCTCGGCGGCGGAACTGGCGCTGGTTTCGTACTGGTTCTTATCCTTGTCGAGTTCGAGGTCGAACAGGTTGGCGAGGTCACGGCCCGCGCCGCCACCACCACCCCCTCCGCCTCCGCCACCACCGCGGCTGATCTGGATCTGGATGTCACGGAAGGTCGATTCGGCGCGCAGGAGGTGCTGCAGTGCCTGCTGTTCGGGAGCCAGAGCGTCTTGGAACGACAGGCCCTTCAGCTTGTCAGACGCCGGCGTCATCGCCGCGATGGCCGCTTCCATTTCCTTGACGAACTGCGAGAAGCCCGCGCCGTTGGCGTCGAGCTGCCGAGCCTTGGTGCGGTTCGCGAGCGACTGCGCCTGGTCCCGCAACTTGGCCTGCACTTCCGAGAGGTATTTGCCGTTCTCGGCGGCAGATGCCTTGGCCTTGGCGTCACCCTTGATCTGGTTGAAGGTAGCCGCGATGATTTCCTTCTGGCGCTCGGAAATCTGTTGGTCCTGTTCCTGCCCACCGCCACCGCCACCGCCTCCGCCCGATTGCTGCGACTGCGTGTAGTTGAACTCGAACGGCACGGCCTGGATGAAGAACATGTCGGTCTGGGCCGTGTTCTTGCCGTCCTTCGTGGTCGCAAAGATGCTGACGATGTCGCCGGGAACGAGCTTGTAGTCCTCCATCGCGAGGAGGAACTTGCCGTCGACCTTCTTAGCCCCCTTCGCGGTGAGCAACGAGACGACCTTCTCCGTGGCACCGTTGACCGAGTAGTGCAGGTCGAAGGCCTGGAGCGGATACTCGCCCTCAGCTGAGATGGCAACTTCCACTTCCTCGATGGGGCTGACCTTGGCGTCGCGACCCGGCTTGGTGACCTTGACGGTCGGTGCGGAGACCTTGCGAGCCTCGATGAAGTAGTCGTCGGTCAGGCGCACCATGTCGCCATGGTCCATCACGCCGAGGTGGTAGGTGCCGTCCTTCTCGATGGTTACGTTGGCGTAGGTCTTGTTGTCGACCGTTGCGGGCAGGCTGAGCGTTTTGCCGTCCTCGATCAGCAATTGCGCGCCGGAGAGCGGCCGGTCGGTCTGGATTTCCAGCTTGGCGATTGTGCCTTCGACGGCGCGGAGGTCGCCGCCCGGATCTTCGGAGGTGGAGGCCATGCCGCTCCACGACGGGAACTGGTAGGTCACCTTTATGTTCTTGACCTGGGGCAACTCCACGGTGTGGAGCTTGTAGAGGCCGGACTTGATGCCGCCCGCTTCAATCGTGTATTCGACGTCCTCTGAAAGCGCCACGAACAGGAACGAGAAGCCGGAGCCGCCCTTCTGCGGATCCATCGGAACTTCTTCCCACTTGCTGCCGCTGGCGTACTTGGCCTTGAGAACGGCCTTGGATGCGGTGAAGCCGGTCAACTGGGCGGAAACGAGCTGGTCCGTCTTGCGACGGATGGTCTTGGTGCCCGGCTCGACGGTGATGCTGTACATCGGCTTGGCGGCGTCCTTGGGGAAGCTGCCCCAGAGGAGCTGGGTGCCTGTGCCGAGAATGCCGGGTCCGGCGAACATCAAATAGAGGAGTACGGCGGCGGCGACCGCAGCGGCTCCGCCGAACTGGAACATGCGCGAGCTTTCGACGATCTGCTCGGGCTGGGCGTCGCGCGCCATTTCAAGCGTGTCTTCGGCGAGCAGCGGGAGGAAGGGGTCGGAGGCGTTCTGCTTGACCTTTTCGGTGAAGGTGAGGAGGCGCTGGTCGAAACCGGGGGCGCGCCGCTCCACTTCCTGGGCGGCACCACGGCGGTTCAAGCGCGAGAGCGGAATAATCAGAGCCAACGCGATGGCCGCGCCAATGCCGAGGAAGAGCGCGAAACGGCCCGCGAGCAGCGTTGCGGGCGTGAAATTCAGCCACGTGAGCAGGCCGACGATCAACAGCGTCAGCACCAGCGCCGCGCCAATGATGGCCGCCGCGCCCCGCGTCCAAGTCATGAGCCGGAGACGTTGCTCCAGCCGATCCAAGTAGTTCTGCAGACCTTCAAGGGGACTCATGCCGCTTCCTTACTTCCGGCGCTTAACTGCCGGTTGCCCAAAATCGATTCCGCCACAGCCAGCACCGCAAGCAGAGCCAGCACCCACCACCATAGTTCTGTATTGTCGTCTTGCGTCTTGGAAGTTCCGACAACTGAGCCGGACGTCTTGGTCGGGGCTATTCCTGTATTCTTCCACAGTTCGAGCGTGTCGTGGTCAACGACCGCAAAATCGGATTCGCGACGGTCGGCGTTGACCGCTGCAAGCTCCTCGCGACCGCTGGCACGGCGGATGCTGTAGAAGCCTTCGCCGGGGAATTGGAAGGTCGTGGCCTTGGAGGATTCCGAGAGCGAGAGGAGCCGTTTGTCGCCGGGCCCGATCACTTCCACGGAAACATTCTTCTCCTTGGCCGACCGAAGATCCACGAACGACCCCACCTTGTAGGTGCCGCGACCGTTGCCGACGCCGCCCATGAAGTGCGTCGTCTGTTCCACGAATGGCAGCCAGACGGGCTGGATCGGCAGGTTGTTGGCGATGTTGTCGAAGGCCGAGGCGAAGACGATTACGTGACCGTCGCCGACTTTCTTGTCCACCAACAGCGGGAGGCCATTGGCGAGGCGCGCCGCGATGCGGTATTCCGGCTTTTCGGGGACTTGGAGCTTGGCGAATTGGAAGATTTCGACGCCGTCCCAGCCCTTGGCGGTACCGGCATTGCCGATGGCGGGATAGGATGTGTCGAGTTGGGCGGCCGTTTGTACCGCCTCGGTGTCGGTGTTGATGGTGTGGACGTCGAGCACCGGGATGCCTGCGACGGACACGGGGCGTCCACGCGGGGCGTTGCGTCCGACCGCCACGAGCACCGATCCGCCGCCTTCTACGTACTTGGTAAGCGCCTCTTCGAGCTTCTGCGGCAGGGGGCCGGGGTCGGAGAGGACGGTGAAGGCGAACTTGGCTGGATCCAAGTTGACGGCGGTCGAAGGGGTGCGGGAGTCGAGGGTGAACGCGGCGTCGGTGGCCGATTCCATGGCGGTGCGGAGGTAGAGGCCGCTGTTGTTGTCGTTGTCGCCGTGGACGAGGAGGGCCGGCTTGGGGTCGGCGCGCTCGACGGAGAAGAACCAGTGGTCGTCGTTGGGGAAAGTGTCCCCGCCCTCGATGCGGATTTCGCACTTGGTGAGGCCGTAGGGGACGTCGAGGGTGAGGAATTCGACGGTTGCGCGCCCGTTGGCGGCGATTTTGACCTGTTTGGACTCGACGA
The DNA here is from genome assembly GCA_903907865.1 of uncultured Acidobacteriia bacterium. Taxonomy (GTDB): domain Bacteria; phylum Acidobacteriota; class Terriglobia; order Bryobacterales; family Bryobacteraceae; genus BOG-234. The sequence continues at coordinate 127,708 of CAIVPR010000088.1, read as the reverse complement.
GCTTGTTGTTGGCGACGAGGGAGACCTTTTTCGTCGCGTCTTCGGTGTTGAAGCCGACGACGGTGGCGAGGGTGCGGACCTTCTTGGTGTCGAAGACGCGGCTGGGGGCGTCGACGGTTTCGACGGTCCAGTTGGGGATGGGCTGGTCTGAGAGGGGATGGACGACGAGTTTGGTGCCGTCGTTGACCTTGAGGTCGGAGAAGGCAGCCGGCAGGGAGGACTTCTGGGCGTCGGTGAAGACCTGGGCCTCGATGTCGACCTTGAGACTTTCGGCGGTGGAGCGGAAGACGCGGGAGATTTCGGCGTAGGAACTGAGGTCGTCGCCGGGCTCCATGGCGGTGACGGCGGCCTGGAGGGTGGGCTTGTCCGGCGTCATGTCGGTAATGAGACGCGCGGGGCCGCCGAAGGTGACGATCTGGCCGCGGTCGCCGGCACCCATTTTGGCGATTTCGTCGAGGGCACCTTGCTTGGCGTGGGCGAAGCGGTCGCCTTGGCGCATGCTGAAGGAGTTGTCGATGGCGAAGACGATGGTGCGGGCACCGGTGGCCTTGGCGACGACGGAGGAACGGATGTAGGGGCGCGCGAAGGCGAGGATGAGCAGCGCGATGAACAGGCAGCGCAGGGTGAAGAGGAGGAGGTGCTTGAGGCGCCGGTGCTTGATGGAGCTTTGAGTGCGCTTCTCGAAGAACATGAGGGAGCTGAAGCGTACCGGGGTTTGGCGGTATTGCTGGAGGAGGTGGATGTAGACGGGGAGGCCCAGGAGGGCGGCCCCAGCTAGGAACCAGGGGGCTAGGAGACCCATTTAGGGGTTCCTCCTGTGTGGGGCGGGCAATATTGCCCGCGGCGGCCTTTCAGGCAGCCGTAACCGAAATTCCCTGAGAAAAACCGTTCGCTCTTCCCACTATCTTTTCGATGGAGCACCACGCACGGCGTCTTCCGCATTGGCAAGAGATTGGCCATCCCCTCTTCGTTACATTTCGACTTCACGGTTCGCTGCCAACGAGTCGTCTCTTTGCAAATCGAAACGTCACCCAGTCGGGAAAAGTATTCGCCGCCATGGATCGCGTCTTGGACGGCGCAACGTTCGGGGCTAGATTCCTCGAACAGCCGGAGATCGCCGCGATTGTTGTTTCGGCATTGGTCCGCGGCAGTCGCGAAATGAGCCGGTATGATCTTCACGCCTACGTTGTCATGCCCAACCATGTCCACTTGCTTCTGACACCCAACGTGCCCTATGGCAAATGGCTGGGACCACTGAAGGGGTTCACGGCACATCAAGCCAACGGGTTGCTTCGTCGGCATGGGGAGCCGTTCTGGCAGGATGAATCCTACGACCGGGTCGTGCGATCCGGTGAAGAGTTTGATCGAATCCAGAGATACATTGAGTTGAATCCGGTGCGGGCTGGATTGGTCCCCGAGGCCAACAGGTTTCGTTGGTCCAGTGGGTTTGCGCTTACGGCTGCCTGAAAGGCCGCCGCGGGCAATATTGCCCGCCCCACGCCCGACAACATCAGGCAAGATGGCAGTGGCTTGGGAAGAGAGGGAGGAACAGGCCCGCATCCTAGCGTCTCCTCTGGCGGATTGAGAGGTAGGTTCTCAGCGCCTCGTCCACAGGCTTCGACGTATCCATGAACACATAATCCAGCCCCGCCGACGCAGCCTTGTCCGACAACGCCGCCCGGTGTTTCGCCATCTTGTCCCGATACTCGTTCCGCGCGTACTCCGGCGAGATCTCCATCGCCGTCTGGTCCTCCATGTCCACCAACAACACCGGATCCTTGAACTTCGGGGCGATCTCGTTCGGGTCCAGCAGGTGGAACATCACGACCTCGTTCCCGCGGTACCGCAGAGGCTCGATCGCCTTCACAATCGACTCCGGGTCCCCGAGGAAATCCGACATCACCACCACGATCCCGCGCCGCTTCAAAAACTCCTGGAAGTGCAGGAACGGCTTCACGAAGTCCGTCCGTGTGCCGTCCGCGCCGCCCTCGGCATGCTCGATCGCGTGCAGCAGCCGCATCAACTGCCCCTGCCGGGTCGACGGCGGGATGTAGTTGTTCACATCGTTGTCGAAGATGATGATCCCGGTCGCGTCGCGCTGGATCGAGGCCAAGTGCGCCAGCGACGCCGCGATGAACCGCGAATAGTCGATCTTGGTGACCTTCGTCGACGTGTACGTCATCGATGCGCTCGTGTCGATCAGCATCAACAACTGCGAGTTGGTCTCGCCCTTGAAGCGCTTCAGGTAGATCTTCTCGGTCCGCGCATAGACGTTCCAATCCACGTGCCGGAGGTCGTCGCCTTCCACATACTGCTGGTACTCGGCGAACTCCTGGCTGAATCCGAACGTCGGCGAACGGTGCAGACCCGCAACGAAACCGTCGACCACCGTCCTCGCCACGAGATCGAGCGAGGAAATGGACGCGAGCACCTGCGGGTCTAGAAAACGCTGCAGCATGATGGCCCTGGCTTTGTTTTGTTTGAAGGACCGCGCGATTAGTCGCGCGGTGCCGGCTTTTGTTGCAGCACCTGCCGGAGCACGTCGTCCGGTGTCAGCTTGTCGGACTCCGCGTGGAAGTTCAGCAGGATCCTGTGGCGCAGGATCGGGATGTACAGTTCCCGGATGTCGTCGAAGCTCACGTGCACGCGGCCCTTCATCAGAGCCCGCGCTTTGGCCGCTAGTACAAGGAACTGCGCCGCGCGCACCGATCCGCCGTAGTTCACGTACTTCTTAACGATGTCCGGTGCCGACGGGTCCTTGAAGCGCGTCGCACGCACCAGTTCGATGGCGTAGCGGGCCACCGTGTCGCCGATCGGCGTCATGCGGACCAGTTGCTGGAACCCGAGCATTTCCTCGGCGGTTGTGATAGGATCGGCCTTGGCGACCTTGGTGGTGGTCGTCAGGTCGACGACGGCCAGTTCCTGGTCGGCCGTCAGGTAGTCCAGCATGATGTTGAACAGGAAGCGGTCGAGCTGGGCTTCCGGCAGCGGGTAGGTGCCTTCGAGTTCGATCGGGTTCTGGGTGGCGAGCACGAAGAACGGCGCGGGCAGGTCGTAGCGGCGTCCGCGCACGGTGCAGGAGCGTTCCTGCATGGATTCGAGCAGCGCAGCCTGGGTCTTGGGCGGCGTACGGTTGATTTCGTCGGCGAGGAGGACGTTGGCGAAGATCGGCCCTTGGACGAAGGTCCACGTGCGTTGCCGCGTGATCGGATCCTCTTCGATGATGTCGGTGCCGGTGATGTCGGTCGGCATCAGGTCGGGCGTGAACTGGATGCGCTTGAACAGCAGCCCCAGGACGTCGGCCATGGTGCGGACCAGCAGGGTTTTGGCGGTACCCGGCAAGCCCGTGATCAGGCAGTGCCCGCCCACGTACAGGCCGATGCGCACCTGTTCGATCACTTCCTCCTGGCCAACGATCACCCGGTGGACCTGCCGGACGATCTCGGCGTCAACTTCCTTGAAGCGTGCAATCCGGGACCGGAGGTCGTCGGTGACTTGTGGGTTCACGATTTCGGGCATGGTTATTTTTTCGGTTCCGCAGCGCTCTCGAGTTGCAGAAGAAGCTTCTGCGCGGGCCGGAAGTCCGGGGCCGCCTCGAGCGCGGTGAGGGTTTCCTCTCTGGCCTTGTCGATGAGGCCCTGTGCCTTGAAGGCCATTGCTAGATTGTAGTGGCTGCCTGCCACGTCGATCGGATTCAGGGCGACAACAGCCCCGAACTCCCTTGCTGCCAACGGTGCCTGGTTGGTTGCGAGGTACAGCGCACCCAGGCGTTCATGCAAATTGCGGTCCAATGGATTGATGGCGTTGAGCCGTTCCAATTCCTTTTCGGCCTGCGTGGAGTTGCCGGATTCCTTCAGAAGGTCGGCGTAGGCCTTGATGGTGTCGGCGTCGCGCCCGCTGTTCTTCGAGTACTTGGCGTATTCGGCCATCGCCCCAGGCTTGTCGCCCTTGGCGAGGAGCGCCTTCGCGACGAGGACGTAGGCGTTGCCCGCCTCGACATAGTCGGGGTAGAAGAATTCGAGTGCGCGGCCCTTGGTGACGATGGCGTCGTTGTCGGGCGGGGTGGCGCGGGCCAGCTTGTTGACTTCGCCGAGACCGGTCGTCCATTCCTTGAAGTTCTTGACGGTGACCTCGGTTTCCTTTTCGAGGTCGGCGAGGAAGTCCTTGTCGAAGGCCTCGGGCTCGATCTTGAGCTGGTCGCGGATCACGTCCACCGTGGGCCGATTCTTGGCGAATTCGCGGGCGATGTCGAGGAGCTTGCCTTCGCCCCAGCGCTTGGCGATGTAGTCGCACATCTTACCCGCCTCGAAGTAGGAGACGATCACCTGCTCGGGGAACTTGGGGTGGATGAAGCCGCGGTCGATTTCGGCCACGGGCAGCAGCTTCTTGTCGCGGATGGCGATGATGATATCGGGGGTGATGCGGTCGCCCCAGTCGGGGATGGTTGCGGTCTCTTCGTGGACGGCGAGACCTTCGGTGAACCAGCGCACCACCCGGTCGTTGGTCAACGACAGGATGTACATGTGGCTGAGCTCGTGCCAGAGGGTGCTGGCCCAGTGGAATTGGCCGGGCGGGCGTCCCGAGGGGCTGTCCATGGCGATGGCGTTGCCGCTGATGCCGTGGAACGTCACGCCAAGCGCGCCCAAACCGGGCATGCCCATGGTGCGGACGGCGAAATCCTCGTGGTTGGGGTAGACCTCGACCTGCACAGGCTGCGGGAGCTTGTGCTGGTACTTCTTCTCGAAAACGGCCATGGCGCGGCGGATTTCGGCCTCGAAATACGGGCGAAGGGCCTCGTCCTCCTTCTTGTGGAGCTTGAGGACAATGCCTGGGGATTCGTAAGTCTTGTAGTCGACGTAGGTGTCCATCAACCGGAGGGTGTTGACGGTGGCGGCATCCCGATAGTGGTTCTCGTAGCAGAGTTCCAGCTCGGTGCGGGCTTCCCCGGCGAGACCGAGACGCATCAGGTTGACGCCGAGTTGGGCGTGGGCGCGCCAGAGTTTGGGGTCGGCGGCGATCGCCTTGCGGTAGTAGTCGATGCCGTCCTCATAGCGGCGGTTGAGGACGAAGAAGTGCGCGATTGTGTCGAAGCCTTCGGCGCGGTTGGCGATTTTCGCTGTCCAAGTGGAAGGTTTATCGGCCAGCAGGTCCACGGACGCGTGGATGGCGATGGCTTGGACGGCGTTGGGCTCAATCTTGAGGGCCTCGTCGCATTCGGCGGCGGCGGTCTTGTGGTCGTCGTCTTCAAGCGCCATGCGGGCCTTGATTTCGTGGGCCTTGTAGAGCTTGGGGTCGAGGGCGAGCGCCTTGTCGGCGGCCTCGGAGGCCTTGCTGTTGAACTCCTCCGCTTGAACTTCGGCGAGGCCAAGCCAGGCTTGGGGGTTCTTGTCGTCAATTGCCAGCGCTTCGAGGTAGAGCTTGGTGGCCTCGCCGGGATTGAATCGTTCGAAGAAGAGCTGTCCCCAGCGGACTCGGTAGTTGGCGTTGGCGGGGTCGGCCACGACGATGGCACCGAAGGCCTTGCTGGCACCTTCGAAGTCGCCGGATTTCCAGAGGGCTTCGGCGGTGGCGAGTCCGGCGGCGAGGCGCGGGTCGTTACTGGGCACAGCTTTCTTCGGCGCGGCGGGTTGCTGCGCGACGAGCGACAATCCGACCAGCAATCCAAGCCCGAGACGCGTCACTTTTCGAGCGCCTCCTGGGTGCGGGCCAGTTCCAGGAGCAGGGCGGAGATCTGGCGCTTGTAGTCCTCTGGGGCCATGAGGTCCTTTTGGTATTTGAGCGCGTCGATGCGGTTTTCGATGTCTTCCTTTTTCGCGACGAGGGCCTGTTTGGCGGGGTCGGTAACCTTGGCGGCGGCGGCACCGTAACGGATGAGCGGGAATGCGGCGGCGCGCGGCTGGTCTTCGAGCACCGAATGCTCCGTGGCGAGGCGCTTCTGCTCGGTGAAAAAGGCGGCGGTCTTGGTGGAGGCGTACTTGTAGGCCTCAAGGGCGGTGACGGTCTCGTTCTTGTCAGTGTCGGCCGAGGGGTCGCGCAGGGCTTCCACCCAGTAGCGGGCGAAGATGGTGGCGTTCTTCTCGGAGCCGGACTTTGTGGCGGTGATGACGGTGCGCCCGTCGTGCTTTAGCGCGGGGGTGACGCCGCCGGAGGCGCTGGTCATGTCGACGACCAGTTGACGGCCCGCCGGGATCTTGTTCAGCAGGGCGGCGAGTTCGGTGCCTGTGATGTCGGGACCGGGCAAGTTGAACTTGTATTCGGTGCCGTCGAAAGTTCCATGGCCGATCATCATGAGGATGAAGACGTCGGGGATTTTGGCGGTTCCGGCGATTTTGGTCAATGCCGCAGTGAGCTTGGCCTTGGTGGCGTCTGGGCCCTTTAGGGTTTCGACGACTCGGTCGCCTCCGCCGGAGCGGAGGAGCTTGTCGGCGTCGGTGGCGAGGAGGTTGAAGCGGGTTTCGTAATCGGGCTCGCCGCCGAGTCCGGCCACAGTTAAGAAGTAGGTGGCGGCCTGGGCCTGGGTGGCTAGGAGGAACAGCGCAAGAAGGGCCTTGTAGGGCAGCCATTCTTGGCTGCTGCGGCCTTTCAGGCCGCGACAAACGAACTGGACTGACCGCATCACTACACCACCCCCCATTTCCGGCGCAGCAACCACTCGCCGCCACGGATCAGCACCACCAACAGGAACAGGATCGGCATGTCCCAGATATCCAAATTGTCATGCGCGGTGATCCCGGCCTCGGAAACAGCCACTTCCTCTGACAGGCTCTTGGCCTTCGAAGGCGTAAAATACGTCCCGCCGGTGTCTGCCGAGAGCTTCTCCAGCAAATCCTTATTCTGCGACGCGTTGAAGTTCTCCGCCACGCCGTCCTCGCGCAGGAAGGTCACGGTGTCGCGACCCAACTCCGCCTTGTCCTGACGGGCCACGATCTCCGCCACGTAGCTGCCCGCCTTATCCGCTGAGTACTCGCCCGTGTACGTCCCCGGCTCCAGAGGATCCGGCTTCAACTCGAACACGGCCGACTGACCGTCGGGACGCGTCAGCGTTGCCTCGACCACCGCTCCCGGCACCACGTTGTACTGCTTGTCGCGGACGACGGCGCGCAGCGGAACCCGTGTCTCGTCCGACAGGACCTGCCTCGGGGTCGTCGCCGCCACCTGGCCCGGCGTCTCGTTCACTAGCCAGCGGAGCAACTGCTGCCAGAAAGTGGCGTGCGTTTTGTCGGAATGCTCCTGCAGCATCTTCCAACGCCAGGTACCGGCAGTGGCGAAGACCGCCGTGCGCCCGTGCCCGTAGTTCTGGATGGTCAATAGTGGCGAGGGCTTGTGGCCCGCCGGCGACACATTCATCAGCACCACTGCGCCCGGCTTGGGAGAACCCACACCGGCGTAGTTGGCGATCTGCGGCATCTTTTTCCACCGAGCCGCGCTCGAATCTTTGCCTTCTTCGATTCGCGCGATGGGACTTTCGCGGCCCTGTTCGGTGAGCGCGACATCGGAAAAATCACGCGACCACGTCTTGTCATTGAGTAGATGCACCGGCATCATCTCGGCCATCGGGGTGTTGAGGTAGCCCCCGTCGTTCAGCGCGAACCGGCCCGCCAGGAACATGACGCCGCCACCGCGACGGTCGGCGAAGTCCTTGATCATCTGCTGCTGGACGTTGGAGAAGTAGTTGGCCTCGACGCTGCCGATGATCAGGCCGTCGTAGGCGAACAGTTCCTCGGGTTTCGAGGGGAAACCGCCCTCCAGCTCGGTCGGCGACGAAATGCCCTGGCGATAGATCTTGTTCTGAGTGGTGCGCAGCATGGAGACGAGCTCGATGCTGGTTTCGTCCTCCACCGCGCGGCGCATGAATTTGTACTCCCAGCGCGGCTCGCCCTCCACGTAGAGGATGCGCATCTTCTTCTGGGTGACGTTGACGACGCGGATGACGGCGTTGTTGGCCTTGCTCTCCTCGCCGGCCAGCGGTTCGATGCCGATCTGGAAACTGTGCGCGCCCTTCTCGCCGGAATTGAAGACGACGGTCTGACTCTGTTCGACGTCTCCCTTGAGAGTGAAATCCTGCTGAGCTATGGGGCGGTTGTTTTCGCGGACCACCAAGCGCGCCTTCTGGTCGGCGTAACCGTGTTGGCGGAAGGAGACGCGGGCGTTGATGCGCGAATTCGGCAGCACGCGGGCCGGTATGGCGACGTCCTCGACTTCCACATCCTTATTAAAGCGTTCCGGGCCGAAACCCACCGTGTGGACCGGGACCTTCAACTGCTTCAACTGCGCGAGAGTCTCGCGGTCGATGCCGCCCGAGTTGTCGCCGCCGTCGGTCAAAAGTACGATGGCCCCGAGCGGCATGGTGCCTGCTTCGGCGGCGATATGCTTCAGGCTGTCGCCGATGCGGGTGGCGTCGTCGTCGGCCTTGAGGCCCTTGGGGATCTCGACGCGCGAGGCGTCGCGGCCAAATTGGTAGCTGCGAATCTGGAATTTGGCACCCATGCCGGGCAGCAGGGTGTCATTGAGGAGCTCCTCGGCTGCCTTCAGGCGCGTTTTCCCGTCGGAATTGGACGTGTCGTTGGCAAGGCCCATGCTGCGGGAGTGGTCAACCAACACGGCGACCACGTTCTGCTGGGGCCGGAGGCGCGCGACGGAAATAGCCGGACGCCAGAGCATGAACAGGATCAGCGCCAGCAGCAGCGACTGCGCGACCCAGATGGCGTAGGTGCGGAGCGAGGAGAGCTCCAGCTTGTTGCGGCGGATGTTCCACAACAGCGCCCCGGCGGCGGCGGCGAGCAGGACGAAAAGCAGCCACAAGGGCTGCGGCGAAAGGAGGACGAGCTTTCCCTTCGAGAAGATTGCGGGCGGATATTTGAAGAGCAGCTCGAACATTGGTATCGACCGGTTTTATGAGCCGCCCTGGGCGGACCCGCGTGCTCGCGTGAACTGCCGCTTGTTAGGCATCATCCGTTATCGGGACGTTGCGGTGCAACAATTGGTCTCGTAAAGATTTGCATCGGCCCGATTTAAACGTGCGGGGCGCGAAGCCCTGCATGCCGATCAGCATATCACGATGGGGGGAAGGGGTGGTTTTTTGGGAGGGGGGCTTGGGGGGGGACCAGCTCAGACCCGGTACCGCCAGTAGCCCGGTCGTCGCTTGGCATGAGCGATGGCGACCAGTTCAATGGACGACGGGCGTTCGAGGTACACCAAGGAGAACGGGAACTGCGACAGGACCATCCTCCGCACATTTCCATCCTTCGGCCATAACCTCGGTTCGCGCTCGATCAAAGCCACCGCGTCGTCGATTTTCTGAACAAACTGTCGCGCAGCCCGGATGCTCCGGTTGGAGTACCAATACAGTGCGGCTTCGAACTCCTCCGCCGCCTCCGGATGGAATTCAACGCGCACGGCTCAGCGACTCAAGTGCCGCAGTGCCCGAGCCCGGACATCCGACCACGCGACCGTTTGGACAGTCCCCGCATTCAGTTCGGCAACACGACGGTCAATTTCCAACGCCCATGCCGCCTCGACCCCGTCATCCGCAGGGCCGTCCAGAGACTCGAGCAGCGATGCAGCGAGGGCTGCCCGTTGCTCCGGTGCCAGTTGCAAAGCGACCGCAAGGAATTCAGGTGGCACTGTCATGGCTCCATTGTAGACTGAAATCCCGGCACCGTGCAATTACAGGCGACGGCCTGACTGCCTGGCGACCGGACCGGCTCGGCGTACGACCAATCCCGCGCTACCTCGCCCATGATTTTCGAACAGGCAAAGCGCTGGGGGCGAGATTTTGTTAAGGCTGGGCCAACGGGTACAACGGCCGTAGCAATGAAGTGATCAACGACGGGTCTTGCCGCTGCCGCCCTTATCTTGGCGGGCTGTTCGAAGAAGCCCTCTGATGCGATGCCGTGACCCGCAAGGGAGGAACCCAAGTTCCTCAAGGCGCAGTTGATCGGGGAAGTGCGGGATGGGTTCGGCGATCCGCTGCCGGGCGTCGCCGTCACGATCCGGGACACGGCGATCAGGGCTGTCACCAGCGCGGACGGGAAGTATGCCGTCGATTTCCCGCCGGGCCGCTTCCAAGTTGAGTACACCAAGGATAACTTTCGAGCGCGTTTGACTCCAGGGAGATCACCGCTGCGGTTTCGGTTCCGTTGCAGCCGGTGACGCTGTTCACGGGGCCGACAGGGGAGGGGCTCTGGCTAGTTGAGGGGAAGACGTATCGGCCCTTGGCGCCGAGTGGGTTGGTTACAAGGGAGGATGGGTACCACGATAAGGTATCGGGCGAGTTTCTGCACCTCGCTGGCGGGCGCGCGCTTCGGTTCATCTCGAAGATGCGCGATAATGATGGTCGATCCTTCTACCCGGTCGATGCGGATAACCGAATAGCAGCCAGGCACACCATTGATAGCTTGGCGGATGCCTATCTAATTGAGATAAGATAGCTTTCGCCGTCAGCGGTTGATCAAGCCATCCGAAGGCGCGCCAACTCAAGTGTCTCCGCTGGAATCTGCGCGAGGTCATAGTGCGCTTGCTGTAGCAGCCAAGTGTCCGCGCGTCCACCAAAAACTTTTGACAGCCGCACAGCCATCTCCGGGGTGATGCTGGTCCGCTCGCTCACCAAGTCGGACAAAGACTCAAACGAAACCCCCATGGCCTGTGCGGCCGTCTCCACGGTCAAGCCCAGAGGCTCGATGCACTCGGTCAGGACAAAGCCGCCTGGCTGCGGAGGATTCTTCATTGGCATTGGAGGTCTCTGATACTAGTACACATGTTCGGCGAACACGCCGCGTGCGTCTCCCGCTTCGTACAGCCGCCGCAGGCCCTTGTGTCGAATAGACTTGATCACGGCCCGGCGGTCAACCCTACCCCATCAAACTCGCAAACACCGATCCCGCACGCACCACCGTCTGCCTCCGCTCCGGCCCGGTCGAAACACAGCCGGCCTCGACCCCGGTCAATTCCTCCAGGAACTCCACATACGCCCGGGCCTCGCTCGGCAATGCGTCCCAGTCCGAAATCCCCTCGGTCGACGAAAGCCAACCGGGCAATTCCTTGTACACCGGTTCCGCCTTGGCCAATTCCCGCACGGTTGCGGGCATCTCCGTCGTCACAGTCCCGCCGATTTTGTACCCGACGCACACCGGAATCTTCTCCAGCTCGTCCAGCACGTCCAGCTTCGTCAGGACCATCGTCTCGAACCCGTTCAGCGTCGCCGAGTACTTCAGCAACGGAGCGTCGAACCACCCGCACCGTCGCGGACGGCCTGTCACCGACCCGAACTCGTGCCCGCGGTTCCGGATCATGTCGCCCGCCGCATCCAGCGCCTCGGTCGGAAAAGGTCCGCCGCCCACGCGCGTAATGTACGCCTTCGAAACTCCGATCACCGCGTCCAGCTTGGTGGGGGGCACGCCAGTGCCTGTTGACGACCCGCCCGCGCAGGCCGACGACGATGTCACGAAGGGGTACGTCCCGTGGTCAAGATCCAGCATCGTGCCCTGCGCACCTTCGAACAGCAGGTTCTTGCCGGACTTCATCGCGTCTTTTAGCAGATACGCCGTGTCGCAGACCAGCGGACGCAGCTTCTCCGCCGCCTCCAGGTACTTGGCAATAATCTCGTCGGCATTCACTTCGTCGGTGATCCCGAAAGCGCGGGCCTTTGTCACGTGGTCCGCGATCAAGCTGCGCGCGGCCTCCGGGAAATAGCCCGAGTCCATCAGGTCCGCCATGCGGATGCCGCGTCGGCCCGCCTTGTCCTCGTAGCAAGGCCCGATGCCGCGCAACGTGGTCCCGATCGCGACCTTCCCGGGCACCGCCTCCGAGATTTTTTCGACCAACCGGTGGGACGGCAGCAGGACATGCGCACGGTTGCTGATCTTCAGCCGCACGTTGACGTCGATGCCGGCCGCGCGCAACTGCTCCGCCTCTTCCAGCAGAGCCAGAGGGTCCACCACCAGCCCGTTGCCGATGACAGCAGTCTTGCCGTCGCGGAGAATTCCGCTCGGGACGAGCCGCAGTACGAACTTGCGGTCCCCGATCCAGATGGTGTGGCCGGCGTTGTGCCCCCCCTGGTACCGGACGATGTAGTCAAACCGCCCGGCCAGCATGTCCACCAGCTTGCCCTTGCCCTCGTCACCCCACTGCGCGCCCAAAATTACGATGTTGCTCATGCCTGTTGTACTTTTGCCTTGCCCCTGGGAACCCGTGCCCGTTGCCGCCGCCTGAAGAATGAAGGATTCAGATAACTTGAATGGATTCAACGCGTCCGGCGGTCGCTCGCACTTTCGCCCAAACTTCCCAGTGTACCGCATGCCGCAACGCTGGAGATATTCGACCGGGGCAAGCGAGGCGTTGTGCTCGTCCTGCGCGATTCAGGCGCCCACGATCTCCTGCGGCACTTCTTTGCCCGGAACCTTCATCGGCAGAATCCCCGCCGGTTGATCCCCGTCTATCTCAAGAACTTCGCGGAAGGTTCCCTCGATTGTCCGCACGGCATTGCCCATCTCATGCAACCAGTTACACCAAAACTGGTCGATCGAAGGTACTTGCTTGGTATGCCGGATATCGCGCAGGACATCCTTCCGGAACGCGGAAAGGTTGAAGCCCCGCAACATTGCAGCGCCGATTTCCGTCATGTTGATCTTGTCATTCAAGTCGACGCAGAAGAGATCCTTGCGGAACGTGTAGTCCTCGCCCTTCTTGCTGGTGGCCGAGATAACTTCTTGGAACGTGAGTGCCCCCGCCAGCAGTTTGGCGCCGTTGGTCACGTTCAGGAGTGTTGTCGCGCTCGTAGGGCTCTTAACGGCAATCGGCCCGCTGGCGTCATGCAGTCGAATCTGCGCAGAGCCGGAAATACCAAGCCAGAGACCACTCGGAAGTTCCGTCATCGAGAAGAACTTCTTAACAATCGACTCCAGTTCCCTATCTTCCAGCTTCTCGATCTCGCTTGACGCGAACCTGGCAGCTTCATCGGCGCGTTTCTGGAATTCGTCCTGGAACTGCGTGTTCTCATGCAGCCGGTTGAGAATCTCTGCGGGCCAATTCGGACGGCCCGGGTAAGTCCACCCAACCGGGAGGATCTCGACGCCCAACAGCCTCAGTCGAATTGTGATCTGATAGAGCAGATCCTTGTTGGTGTTTTCGATGTAGACCAGTCCGTCGTTGAAGTCCAGCAGCACTGGAACTTGCTTGCGGACCGCGGCGGTCGCACCCAGCGTATCCTGGTCAACCGTCTTCTTGTCGGTAGAGTCCAGGAATTTATACGGCCGGTCGAAGGCCCTGTAACAACGCTGTTCCTTTATGGAAGCAACGTCGCTGACGTCTTTCCATTCATTCGCAACTGCCCACAAGCCATACCAGGGCATGCTGGAGTGAAGTCGGAACTGTGCATCGGTAACACCGTAGCCGGCACAATCCAGTATCTCTTCCGGAAGCACCAGGTTGGCACGTTCCTCCGGTTCCATGCCTCCGTACTGCGCTAGTTCCTGTTCGTGCTCTGCGCCAACCGGATGCTCGTCATCAAGACGCGGTCCGCTATAGGGATTGATCCCTATGGTGTCGAGCGTGGAATACCGCGTGATGACAGATGCCATCATCTGCGAAGCCGAAAGCATGAAAGCCCGGTCTTCCAGGTTCGTTGTAAAGGTTTCGAGCGAGTCTTTGGCGAGCCCAAAGATAGCCCACGTACCACGTCCAAACATGTGAATGTCCTATTGTGTTGTCGGGTGACCGGTGCCGGAAGCGGGCACCAAGTGAATGCGTCGCAGGGAATGCGGAAGATCGACTCCCAAATTGCCGACCGGCGCCCACCACGGTTTTGGCGGCTGTTGCCTGAGTTCCCACCCTTTTTGTACCATGGGCCCGTGCACGCCGCCAACACGGGACGGGCTTGGGCCAACGCAAGGGTCATAATCGTACAGGAGAAGTCCACTTTGGATACGCCGCTCCCGCGCACCCCGCTTCCCAACGACCGCTGGACCACCATCGAGGCCCTCTTCGACGCTGCATCCGCACTCCCGCCCGGCGACCGCGCCGCTTTTCTCGACCAAAACTGCCAGGGCGACGCCACGCTCCGCGCCGAAGTCCTTTCTCTCCTGCAACACGACACCGCCGATGACCCGCCCGGTATCGAGGCCATCCGCGTCGGCGCGGCGAGACTGTTGACAGAGGAACCTCAACTCGGAGCTACGTTTGGCCCCTACCGGATTGAACGCGAATTGGGCCGTGGCGGCATGGCGGTAGTCTATCTGGCCTCCCGTTTCGATGGCGAATACCAGAAGCGGGTCGCCATCAAACTGATCAAGCGCGGCATGGACACCCAGGCGGTGGTGGAACGCCTGCGCCGTGAACGCCGCATCCTGGCGGCACTGGAGCACCCCTACCTCGCCCGCCTCATCGACGGCGGCACTACGCCCGACGGCCTCCCCTACATCGTGATGGACTACGTCGACGGCCTCCCGATCGACCAATTCTGCGACCGCAACGACCTCGACATTCCCGCCCGCTGCGAGTTGATCGGCAAAGTCTGCGACGCCGTCGCCTACGCCCACCGCAACCTGGTCATCCACCGCGATCTTAAGCCCAGCAACATTCTCGTAACCGCGGACGGTACCCCGAAGCTGCTCGATTTCGGCATTGCCACGGCATTGGACGAAACCGCGACCGATCCCGACAACCCGGCCACCCGCGGCCAGTCCCGCCCGTTCACGCCGGAATACGCCAGTCCCGAGCAGATCGTCGGCGGGCCGGTCGGCACCGGTGCCGATGTCTATTCCCTCGGCGTCCTGCTCTACGAACTCCTGACCTCCGTCCGTGCCTGCCAGAGTCCGCGCATGTCGACGGCGGAAATCGAACGGGCCGTCCGCACGGTGGAGCCCGACAAGGCCAGCGCCACGGCCCTGCGGAACGGCAAACCCGCACGGTGGGTGCAGCAGCTCAAGGGAGATCTGGACAACATCCTCGCCATGGCCCTCCGCAAGGAGCCCGAGCGGCGATACCTGGGCGTGGGGCAGTTCCAGTTGGATCTCTGGCGATACGCGCACGACCAGCCGGTTTCAGCCCGTCCTGAATCGACCGTGTATCGGGCGGGGAAGTTTCTCAAGCGGAACCGGTTCGGAGTCCTGGCAGCCGCGATGGTGGTGCTGGCCCTGACGGCAGGGGTGGCGACCACGCTGTGGCAGGCCAGGCGGGCCGACGAGCAACGGACATTGGCGGAAGCGAGGCGGCTCGAGGCCGAGCACCAGCGCGAAGTCGCGCGCAGGGAAGCCGCCGACTCCGCCGCCGCCCGCAAGGTCGCCGACGCCGAACACACCGAGGCGGAAAACCAACGGGCATTGGCGGAGCTACAAAAGACCGCAGCCGAGACCCAACGCGCGCTCGCCGAGCGGCGTTTTGGGCAGGTGCAAGAACTTGCGGGCAAGTTCCTCTTTGAATTCCACGATGCCGTCAAGCGGTTGCCCGGCTCCACGGCGGTCCGAAAGATGATCGCCGATACGGGCATCCGATACTATGACTCCCTCCTGCCCGATGCGCACGGCAACCAGAAGTTGCTGCAGGACATTGCCAATGGTTACGATCAACTCGGCGCAATCGAGGGAGACCCGGCCAATCCCAGCCTCGGGGATCTGAACGCGGCGATGGTCAGTTATAAGAAGGCGGATTCCATCCGTGCTGGACTGCCGGACTCGCTACCCCGCATGCCTCTCGACCGCGTCCAGGCTGCGGTGAGAAGGGCCGCAATCCAGCTGGTCCAAGGCGACCTCAAGGGAGCCGCGACACGTTTGGACGCGGCCATCCAATCGGGAACTGCGGAACCCCGGTCGTACGACTTGGACGTGGCGCTGGCCAGTTCTTGGAGGTTTCTGGGCGACGCCCGCCTCCGGCAATTCGAGTACCGGTCGGCGGTGGATTGCTTTGGGCAGATTTTGCGGATCTGGACTGGTCTGGCAAGGGAGGGTCGCAATCCGGCGACCGAACAGCAAGGCATGTCCCTAGCCCACAGGAAGCTCGGCGAATCGTTTTTCCGCCTCCACCAGCCCAAGGATGCGCTGGAGCACCTGCGGATTGCCCTCGGCACCGACAAGGAACAACTGGTTGCAAATCCAAACAACATTGCGAGGATGAGCGCCCTGTACTACGACAACCTCATCCTGGGGATGGTCCTCAGAGGCGGTGCGGGAGAGGCCCTCGCGACTCCGGGCGAGACAGCGGCCGCGATGCAGAATGCCGCCGAATTGGCAGATCACATGCTGGCCGTCGATCCGGAAAATACGACAGCGATGACGGACGTGTTCTCGATCCAGAGCAGCTACGGCGAGTGGCTGCGTGTCAACGGCGACTCGCCCGGAGCGGTGGTCCACGCCCGCAAGGCACTCGAAATGGCAGACCGTCAACTGGCCCTGGGACGGTCTGCCACCCGAATGGAAATGGGGGTGTTGGCCCGAATGCGGCTGGCCGATGTTCTTGGACCTGCCGGGCATCCCGACGAGGCTCTCGCCGAGCTTGGCAAGGCGGCGGAAATGCTGTCGGACATGCAACGCCAGTACCCCGGTATGGGGGCGAGCGTGGATCTCCGAAGAGCGGAACTCGAGGGAATCCGGGGGCTGAGGTGGAAAGAAAAGCAGGATTGGCCTAATGCCATCGCCGCTTTTCAAGAGGTCGTCCGGTATTGGGAGGGCCAGTTGGCCGTTCGGCCCCCCAACGAACCCGCGCGCAATTCGCTGGCGCTGTACTATTCCAGGCTGGCCGAGGTCTATGCGGACGCCAAACGCACGCCCGAGGCCATCTCCACAATGCGCAAGGCCCTCCAGCTATTCGCGGAGTTCCAGACCAAGAGGGCCCTCGGTCCCGACGAATTGCGAATACTCAAGTCCGATGAAGAGAACCTTGCAAAGTGGACAGGGTCCACCAAGTAGCCGCTACTTCTTGTCCTTCAAATACTTGTCCACGTCCGGGCTGATCTTCTTCTGGATCTCCGGCGTGTCCATGTTTTCCTTCGTCACCAGCACCGGCGTAATGTTCTGGATCCGCTCCGGCGTCCCGCCCGAGATCTTCGCCACCGCCGCCAACATGGACCGGTAGCCCATCTCGAACGGGTCCTGCGCCACCAGCGAATCGACCACGCCGTTCCGCAGCGCCTCGATCAACTGCGGACTCGAATCGAAACCCACCAGCTTCACCTTCCGACCCTTCCCCTGCAGCGCCCGCACCGCACCCACGCTGCTCGACTCGTTGCTGGCAAACATCCCGTCCAAGTCCGGCGTAGCCGTCAGCATGTTCTCCGAGACCTTCAGCGACTTGGCGAAATCGGCCATCCCGTACTGCTTGTCCACCAGCTTGATGTTGGGGAACTCTTCCTTCAAAGTCCGCTCGAAGCCGCTTTCTCGGTCCATGGTCGACGCGCTGCCGGCCTGCACCGCCACTTCGGCGACCTTGCCCGTGCCGTTCAGCAACGCCCCCATCCGCCGCGCCGCCAGCCTGCCGCCTTGGCTGTTGTCGGTCGCGATTTGAGCCGTGAACGTCTCCGTGTCCACCGCGGAGTCGAAAATGAAAACCGGGATCCCGCGCGAATTGGCATTTTCCACCAGCGTCACCAGAATCTTCTTGTCGATCGGCGCAAGGCAGATCGCGTCCACGTGCTGGTTGATGAACGCATCCATGATCTTGATCTGTCCCTCGTAGTCGGTTTCCGATGCCGGACCATTCCACAGGATGGTGAATCCCGGGCTCTCCTGCTGGGCCTTGACGGCTCCGGCGTGCACGGACTGCCAGAACATGTGCGCACGCCCTTTCGGAATAAAGGCGATGCGCTTCTCAGTGGAACGGTTGCACGACGCGCCGAACGAGGCGGCAACGAGTGCGAGGACGAGAGTGGACTTTGAGGTCATATCGGTCTTGTAGGTGCTGACTGATACATTATCGCGGTTCCGTGTCAAACTAGCGAGTGCGTGAGAATTTTTGGTTCTATAGAGGCCGGTGGTACTAAATTTGTCTGCGGCGTCGGTACAGGCCCAGACGATCTTCGGACTGCCTCGTTCCCCACCACCACCCCGTCTGAGACGATTCCGGCGGTGCTCGAATACCTGCGCCGGGAGGCTGGCGGCCCGCTTGCCGCCGTGGGAATCGGCTCGTTCGGGCCCATCGACTTGGACCGGTCCTCGCCGACCTACGGCCACATCACTTCGACGCCGAAGCCTGGCTGGGCGAACTTCGACCTGGTCGGCGCAGTTTCTTCGGCCTTGCGCGTTCCGGTCGGCTTTGACACGGACGTGAATGCCGCGGCTCTCGGGGAAGCCCGTTGGGGAGCCGCACAGGACGTCGGCAGTGCGCTCTACCTGACTATTGGTACGGGAATCGGCGGCGGGTACATCGCGGACGGGCGGCTGTTACACGGCATGATCCACCCCGAGATGGGCCACATCCGAATCCCCCACGACCTCGCCAAAGACCCGTTCCCCGGGATCTGCCCGTACCACGGCGATTGCTTCGAGGGCTTGGCGTGCGGTCCGGCGATCGAGCAGCGATGGGGGAAATCGGCGCGCGGACTCCCGCCTGACCACCCGGCTTGGGCACTGGAAGCGCGCTACATCGCACTGGCCTTGGCGACGTTCGTTTGCACGCTGTCGCCGGGTCGGATCATTTTGGGGGGAGGAGTAATGCACCAGCTCCAGTTGTTCGACGGCGTCAGAAGCGGCTTGTCCGGCCTGCTGAACGGCTACATCCGATCACCGTGGCTGGCGGAGGAGTTGGAAGGGTATGTCGTAGCGCCGGGACTAGGCGACCGTGCGGGGGTGGTCGGGGCATTGGCCCTGGCCGAGGATGTTTTCGGCCTGCGCCTCAGTTCCTGAGCCGAAGTGGGCGCGCGTCAGGCAGGCCTCGTCGAACTCCCGCATGGTTGGCTCGTCGATGGTGCCGATTTTGTGTAGGGCAACCATCGCCCCGTGGACTGCGGCCATGGCATCGCTCCGGTATTTGTTCATGAGTCCGTCTCCTGCAACGCCTCTGCCGATCCCTGCGGCATCGGGCGGAACCGCGAAGACGCGGCGGGCCGTATGAGGCCATTCTGAGTTCTTCTGATAGGAGAAGCCAGCCGTTACTTGCACCAATGGGCCCGGAGACTTGAGGACTACTTGGTGTGTTATTGTCTGCCGAACTCCCGGTCGAACGAAGTACCACCTGTACTTCGTAGGAATGATGACCTGGCACGGAAAAAGCGAGGTCCCGAAGACGCGCCCAGTCCCCAAGGATGGGGGCCCCGCCGTTTGGTGTAAGCCGTGAAGCGAGACAGAGAGATCGTAGAGGCGATGCTCCACAAATCCCTTGTTCTCGAAGACAAGAGCGACTTCTGCCAAGCACCTTTGGTGCAACGGGTCAATCGGGTAGAACCGACATTCGATCTCGAACTGAACTCGAGGCTTGAACTGCGTTGTATAGATGAACCACCAGCCAGCGGCGATGATGGCGGCGCAGCTAAATACGTGGGCAAGCGCACTGGTCCACGCATCCAATTCATTCGGCACTATTTTCATGTGAATAAGATCGGGAGCAATCCAGTCGTGGAACCGCCAGCCCCACGGCGTGCTCAAATCCAATTCTAGAGCAGAAGGGCCATACCTGTGGGTGGTAGCTTTCGATGCCCCTAACCCGCGTAGTTCGCCACGACCCGCACAACCTTCCCCACCACGTTCAACTCCATGAACTCTCCACATGTGCCCACTTGGTTCCTGTAGTACAGAACGACACTCGCCAAGCCCCACATCACGTCCATGAGCTCAAACTGCAAATCCGGATACACCTCAAGTGCCCGCGCGAAGTATGCCCGCAACGCGGCCTTGCCTTCGATAGTGCCGGCCGGATCCCCTAGGATCCGCGCCGCCGCGGGCGACGTCAGCCGCACCGAATCGTCGTAGTGCTCCAGGACAGCATCTAGATTGTGGCTGTTCCAAGCCGCGATCCATTCCGCGGCGAACCGGCGCGCCTGATCCCCGTCCATACTCAATACGTCCCCACCGACGCGCCCATCTCCTCCAGCAACTTCGTGGTCCGCGTCCGCACGTAGTCGTTGTCCTCGCGTTGCACCACATTCTGCAGCACCCCGACAATCGAATCGTCGCGGTGCGCAGTCAGCAGGTCGATCGCCTGGATCCGCACCCCGGGGTTGTCGTCCCTCAGCAACACTTCCGCCAGCCGCCGCCGCACCACCGGATTCCCCGCCCAGCCCTTGAGCCCATCGAGCGCCTTCAACCGCACACCCGGATTCGGGTCGTGTGTCAACGCGTCGAGCAGCGCCGTCCGCACAGACTCCAGATCGGCACCGTCCTTCAGAATCGAAATCGATTCCACCCGCAGGCCAGGATTCGACTCCTCGCGCACCGCCGACACCAGCAGTTCCTGGATCTGCGCATCGCGCGGACTCCCGGTCACCACCCGCCGACGAACCTCATCCACGGCGATCCGCACCCCGCCGCCGGGATCGGCCTCGACCGACCGGATGTTGGAAAACATCGCGTCTCCCACGCCAGCCTGTGCCACGCCGCCGAACCGCACCGGCGTCACCCTTGCCGCAAGGAACCCGAGCGCCACCAGCGCCACCGCGCCAACCGGCACTTGGAACGGGATCTGGAACCGCGAGAAGTTCCGCAGCGCGTTCAGCCAACCGGAACTCCGTGGCTCCGATTCCGCCGCCACCGCACCCCGCAACGTCGCCCTACAGGACGCCAGCATCGCGTCCTCGCCCAGTACAGATGCGGGCACTTCGCGTGCGTCCATCAACTCCAGGAATGCCTTGTGCCGCGCCAACTCACCCCGGCACCCGGCACAGGCCGCCAAATGCGCCTCGATCCGCTCCTCCACTTCCGACGACACCTCGCCGTAGCAGTAGAACGGAATCTCATTCACGATTTCCGTACAATCCAAAACCCGGCTCATGCGAACGACTCCAAACTTACCCTCATCTTCTGCGTGGCCCGGAACAGGCAGTTCTTGGCTGCTTCCTCGGTGGTGCCCAGCATCTCGCCGATGGCCCGCAGTCTCAAACCTTCGTAATGCCGCAACTCGAACACCGTGCGCTCGCGCGGCGTCAAATCCTCCAGCGCGCCGGAAATCTTGCTCGAAAGCTGCCGGTTCCACGTCTGCCGTTCCGGGTTGGCATGCGGGGCCGATTCAACGAACGTCGACATCCTGTCCACCGTGCCCTCCGAGGTCTCCGCCACGGCCGATTCCTCCCGCCGCACCTTGCGTCGTCGCAGATGGTCGAGGCAGATGTTGGTGGCGATCCGATACAGCCAGGTGTGGAACGAGCAGTCGAATCGGAACGAGTTCAGGTTCTTGTAAACCTTGAGGAAGGTCTCTTGGTAGACGTCGCGGGCTTCTTCGGGTGCGCGCAGCAGGTTCATCGCGATGCGCAGCACACTCTGGTCGTACGTGCGCACCAATCGCTCGAAAGCGTCCTGATCGCCCTTTTGGGCCGCCCGGATCAGGCTGGCTTCGTCCATGCTCGGCACTGTTGCCACGATTCTTGTGCTCAGCGTTTCCGCGTACATCTCGTTTTCTTTCGACGCACGCACTTCAAAAACGTCACCAGCTGATCAATTTCAGTTCCGTCATTTCCTCGACGGCGTACTTCGGACCCTCCCGGCCGGTTCCCGAAAGCTTCACGCCACCGTAGGGCATCTGGTCGACGCGCCACGCCGGGATCTCGTTGATATGGAAGCCGCCGACGTGCACCTCGCGCGCGGCCCGGAAGGCCTTTTCCAGATCGCGCGTGTACATTCCAGCCTGGAGGCCGTAGTCGGAATCGTTCACCATCGCGATGGCGTCGTCCAGTGTGCGGTACGAATTCACCACCACCACCGGCCCGAAGGCCTCTTTCGCGCAGAGCTTCGCCACCGCCGGAACGTCCCGCAAGATCGTCGGGGCAATCGTAGTGCCGCTGCGGTCGCCGCCGGTCACCACGCTGGCACCGCCGTCGCGCGCCTCGCCGATCCACAATTCCACGCGCTTGGCCTCGTCCTCGGTGATCAGCGAACTGATCTCGGTCGCGTCCTCCAGCGGATGCCCGATCCGCATCTTCGACGCGATCTCCGCCATCCGTTCCACCACTTGGTCGACCACGGATTCTTGCGCGAAAATCCGCTGCACGGAGATGCATACCTGCCCGGAATGCGCGAACGCCCCGGCCACGCACTTCGGGATCGCCTTGTCGAGGTCCGCGTCAGCCTCGATGATCACCGCCGAGTTCGACCCCAGCTCCAGCGTGACCCGTTTCAGCCCCGCCAGGTTCCGGATCCGCAGCCCGACCTCCGGGCTGCCGGTGAAGGTCACCATCGCGACCCTCGGATCCACAGTCAGCGCGTCTCCGACGATTCCGCCTGGCCCGGTCACCACGTTCAGGGCACCCGCGGGCAGCCCGGCGTCGTGGAAAATCCGCGCCAGCAAGATGCCGCTGATGGGCGTGGTCGACGCGGGCTTGTGGACGATGGTATTCCCCGCAGCGATGGCGGGCCCGATCTTGTGCAGCGCCAGGTTCAGCGGGAAATTGAACGGCGTGATGGCCGCGATCACCCCCAGCGGCTCGCGCACCAGCAGTCCGGTCTTCCCCTTGCCGCCGGGATGGGCGTCAAGAGGCACTTCCTCGCCATGTAGCCTGTGCGCCTCCTCGGCGGAGAAGAGCAGCGTCATCATGCCGCGCTCCACCTCGACCCGCGCCTCTCGGATCGGCTTGCCGGACTCGCTGGAAATCGCCCGAGCCATCTCTTCCCTGCGCTCACCCAGGATCCGATGGGAGGACGACAGAATCGTATACCGCTCGTGCCGGCTCGTCGCCTTCATTAAAGGTGCGGCGCGCTTGGCGGCGGCCACGGCGGCATCCACCTGCTCGGCACCGGCAAGGAAGATCTGCCCGGCGACCCCTCCGTCGAAAGGCACGCGCACGGGGCGGGCTTCGGAGGTGCGCACTTCGGCCCCGTCGATCCACATCGGGTATTCGGTCATACCCCGTAGCTTATCGAATGGCGGTGTTTCCCACGGCTGGAGCGGCGGTATACTCCGAGGTGTGAAGGCCGTTGTTTCGATATCCGATGAGCTCTACCGTCGCGCTGAGGACTCGGCGCGTGACCTAAGAATGACCCGTAGCCGACTTTATTCAGTCGCACTCGAGGAGTTTCTCGACCGGCGAACTCCCAGCGAAATTACGTCGGCGTTGGACGAGGTGTATTCGCAGCAGGTGTCGGCAGTAGAACCAGCAATGATCGCCGCGGCGCTGAAATCAATACCGAAAGAGGCTTGGTGAGCCATGCGGCGCGGTGAGATTTGGTGGGCAGACTTGCCGGAGCCAAGAGGTAGCGAGCCGGGTTTTCGCCGACCCGCCCTGATCATTCAGGCCGATAGTTTCAATGCCAGCCGAATCCAGACTGTCCTGATCGCGATCATTTCGTCGAATCTCGGGATTGCCGCCGCGCCCGGAAATGTCTGCCTGCCAGTTGGCACCGCAGGGTTGACGCGGGAGTCGGTCGTCAACGTCTCTCAAATCCTCACCGTGGATCGGCGGTTCATGGCCGAGTTCTCGGGTACCTTGCCACGAAAGACCATGGAGCGAGTGGACCAAGGGCTGCGTTTGGTGATGGAGATTTGACCCGGAACCGCTCGTGCCCCCGGACCAGAGGGTCTCCGCTCCACGGCGAACCGTTGTCGATTCAACAGATGCCTGTCACCCAAGCGCTTCCGCGAAACGCCGCGCCCATCGAACCTGGCCCTCCACATCGGCAATCTCGTCCTGCCGGAACTCCACCTGAAGATACTGCAATTCCCGGCGCAAAGCGTGGAAGGGAGTGCTGTAGTCCACCGCCGGATCCATGTCGTAAGGCTCGTTGTCCCCCACCACCACGTCACCCGGTCGGCGCAGCGCAGCGAGTGTAGGGTCGGTCATCGTACGGTCGAGACCACTCGACAGGGAAATCTGCCACGGCCTCGGACTACCACCTCCCAGACAGGCAGTCATGGAATGCACGGAGATCGCGACCGTCGGTATCCCCCGAGACTCCCGATCGGCAAGGACGGCCTCGACGGCATCATGATAGGAATGGAACCACCGCGCAATTCGGGAAGCTCTCTCAGTCTCAGTCAGCCCGACATTCCCCGGAATCACGGTTCCATCGCTGGCCTCGGGAATGAGGTCGTGACAGTTCAATTGACGATTGCAATCGATCACGAGGCGCGACACGCCGGACAGCACCGCAGGCGCGTCCAGAATCTCGGAAAGCGCCTCCGTGACACCCGCCGCTCCGATATCCCAGGCAATGTGCCGCTCGAGCTCGGGCGCGGGCAAGCCAAGATCCTTCAGTTCACTCGGAATGTGGTTACTGGCGTGGTCGCAAAACAGAACATACCGGCCGGACCCCTGCGGGCGAAGGACTCTCGTCAACGTCACCCGTTCGCTTCCGTTACCGTCACGCTGACGTCCATATCCAGGAACGCGTTTGCGGGACCTGCGTAGGTTCCCCACAAAGGCAAGACATGTTCCGGTGCCCAGGCGACCGCCACACGGATCAGGTTCCGGTTACCCACGATGCAATTCGTCGGGTCGAAATCAATCCAACCCGCGCCCGGCAGGTAGGCCTGGATCCAAGCATGTGTCGCGCCGCCTCCAGTCGTCGTCGGCTTCGCGCTCCCGTCGACCTCCGAACAGTCAGGACTCGAACAGCCGGGACTAAATATATAGCCGCTCACAAAGCGCGCGGCGACGCCCAAGGACCGCGCCGCCTCCATCATAAGAACTGCGAAATCGCGGCAACTGCCACGCCCGAACTTGAGCGTCTCTTCCGGGGTTTGTACGCCCTTTTCCACGCGGCGGGTATATATGAACTGCTCCTGAATTCCGCGGTTCATGGCACCGAGCACCTTCATCGTGCCCGTACTCTCCGCCGGATCCAGAAACTGGAGTGCCCATTTGGAAACGCGATCACCCGGATATTGCCGCGCCAAGGCGCACCCCAAACTTGGAAAGTCTTCGTCCGCATACCGGAACGGATAGGTGCGCGCGTACTCTTCGAGCGGGTATTCCGGCGGGAAGACTTCGAAGTGCTCCAACGTCACGGTGCTTTCAAAGCGCAGTTCCTTCGTGGACCCTTCGAAATCCGCTACCGCAACAGAGTTGTCGAAGGGATCGTGCAGCCAGCGCAGGTGGGTAGGCTGGGGGCTGATCGCCAGACTCGTCCGGATCAGCCGCAAATCGTGACTTTCGCGGGGGCGAAACATCATCCGGTGTTCCCCCAGGCTGACGGGCACGCGGTAACGGTAGGTGGTGGTGTGGTGCACCGTAAGGAAGGACATTAGTTGTTGGCTTGCGCCACCTCAAGGATCTCGTCGGTCCACACCAGAAAACTCTCCAAGTAGTTGGGGCCGAACGTGGTGGCGATCGCGACATCGGAAGCGTCCCGGCCCCGTGCCATCAAGATCCGGCCGATGCGCGGCACGTTGTTCCGAGGGTCGAACAGCTGCCAGCGTCCGCCCACCCAAACTTCCATCCAAGCCGCGAAATCGCCCGGCGGGTAGGGCAACGCTGTTCCGATATCGCTCAGATAGCCCGTGCAGTAACGCGCCGGAATGTTCATGCAGCGGCAAAACGTGATCGCGAGATGCGCGTAGTCGCGGCATACGCCCGTCCGATGCTGAAAAGCCTGGGCGGCGCTGCGGGTGGCGCTGGCCATCTGGTAGTCGAACCGGATGTGGTTGTGCACATAGTCGTAAATGGCCTGTACCCTCGGGTACCCTGGTTCGGTGCCTCCAAAAAGTTGCCATGCCATCGGACTCAGCAGGTCGGTTTCGCAATAGCGGCTGCCAAGCAGGAACACCAGGGTATCTACCGGCAGATCCTCCACGGAATCTTGGGTGGCGTTGGATGGCTGCTGATCCGGCTCCCCGCTATCCCGCACGATGGCGTTGGTCGAAAACCTCAGCCGGCCGGCGGGAGCCATGAGACGGTTGCATTGGTTTCGAAAAACGTCGCGGTAGGAGGTCAGTGGAATCCATGGATCTGTGGCGATTAGATCCGGGACGATGATGTCCGACGCCCGCGAGTCGTGGATGTTTACGACAAGGATGATCGGTGTCGGTTGCGGAAAGCTGTAAATCAGTTCATAGCCGACGCGGAAGTGCATGGGAACCTTGGTTTCTCGCAGATTGCTGCGCTGGGCGGGTTCGAACGCTGAACCGGTTGGCCTGGTTTCTGATGGCGCGGCGGCTAACAAACGTTACCGCGCCACTGCCCCTAGTATGTCAGGTTCTGGACGGGATGTCTGCGGCTAAATTTGCCGCCAATTCTTGGTGCCCCAGTGTTTGGTGCCGATGATGCGGGCATGAGCTATGCCTCGGGAATCGACCGCACGCCATTGTCCAATGTCGGTGTCCGGTGAGTGGTCGCACCCGGCGATGTTCGCGAGCAATTCCACGGCGTCCGCGCAGGCACAGATAGGAAGGTGCTCCGGTGGGACGAGACGACCGCACGCCTCGATAATGCCGCCGCCGCATCCGACCGTGTCCGGGCTCGGATCTAAGGCGGTTAGGCTGACCAAAATGTTCGGAGAAAGTCGACAAGGTCACCCAAGCCATTTCTCAATCAGCGATACTGTCGGTATGATGCCAATTCCATCGAGCTTGGACACGCCCTATCCACCAGACTATCATCCCCCTAAAGAGAATATGGACTTGGACATGGAGTTGGCTAGTGTTGCGACTTTGAAAGAGGAGATTTTCGGGGATTTCATAGAGGAGCCTCCTTATGGCATCGGTTGGTGGGCACCCGGTCCCGGAACGAAACGCCGCATCCTGATCGCTGATCAACTCTATTGCTGCGTGCGCAGCATGGAAGAAAACATGATGGAAGCGGCGTTGCACTGGCTGGAGCACGAAAACGCGTCCGAGCGTGAAAGCTGGCAGTCCGTGATTATTGACCAGGACGGAAAGCCAAGGCCGGAGCCGCTGCCGCCAAACTGCGCTCGCGACCTGCACGCCGCCACGCTTGTCCGGATGCACTACTGCGGAATCATCCGAGCCTTGGCCTCGGCTCTTGATTGCCTTGGGGGCGTCATCATCGGAGTCGCATCATTAAGATGCAGCATCCTGAAGGCGGATTTCAAGGTAGTTCGGAAGTTTCTCGGACAGATAGCAGGCGAGAGCGATGGGACAATTCGGCAGGTCGAGTTTGCCAAGGTGCTGGAATCGGGGATTTGTTCGAGCGGCCCGTCCGGCTGGCTCGACTGGACACTCGACTTCCGCAATATGCTCGTTCATCGTGGACGTCGATTGGAATATGGGCACATCGTACCCGTCCCACCCTTCCGCGGATTCAATGGTCGAAGAGTCGCCCTCCTTCCCCGCGATCCAGGCAGATCAGATGTGGAAGTTCTCGTGGCCGCTCCCCACAGGCTCCTCCTTACCGAAGATGCGCGGCTTACGCTGAGGAGCTTGATCGCGAGCACCAAATCCCTGCTTGAGACGACTGCGGCGGGTCTGCTGGAGCTTTGGTGTTGGAGGCGGTCGAATCCGAGCGCCCTACCGCAACTAGCTGAGCAGTGGAAGAATGGTCCCTCAATCGAATCGACAGGCTTCACTGGCTATGCCCCAGACACGGTGGCAGTCGAACCAGGGAGCCGAAAGACAGCTCACCCCGTCACTTTATGCCGGTTCAATGCGGCTGCAGTATTCGACCCCGTTCGTGAACTCTGGCAGACGTTTGACTGACAATTTGCGGCCCGCAACGTGCTTCGCGGCCGCTGGCCAAGCTAGTCCGCCCACTCGGCGCAGATCCCCCTCATCCAAAAGGGCGGATGGAGCGTCGGCGCCAAAAAAGGGCAAGCCCGGTGCAGGCTAACGGGTCGGTGTCGTGCAGCGGCCAAGCAGCCAATCGCACAGCACTGGGCGCGCGATCGCCTGGCATATCCGGACGGAGGCAATGCTGCCCGCCCGGTGCGTTATTCTAACCACAATATGTGCCGTCCAGTCCGTCTCGCCGCCTTCCTGCTCACCCTTGTTCCGACGGTCGCCCTCGCCGCCGAACTCCCCACCCCCGAGCAGTTCCTCGGCTTCCGCGTCGGCACCGACAAGAAGCTCGTCCGCTGGGACAAGATGACCGAGTACTTCGACAAGGCCGCCGCCGCGTCCGACCGAGTGCGCGTCCGCGACCTTGGCAAGACCACCAACGGCAACCGCTTCGTCCTCCTCGAAATCAGCGCGCCGGACACCATCAAGAACCTCGCCCGCTACAAAACGCTCGAACACAAGCTCTACCTCCGCAACGGCGTTCCCACCGACGCGGAACGCGACGAGGTCTTCCGCGAGGGCAAGGCCGTTGTCGTCATCACCTGCAGCGTCCACGCGACCGAAATCGGTGCCACCCAGATGGTCGTTGAACTGGTGCACCGTCTGGCCACCGAGAATTCCCCGCAGGTGAAGAAGATCCTCGACAACACCATCCTCCTGCTCGTCCCGTCCCTGAACCCCGACGGCCAGATCATGATCACGGACTGGTACAACAAGAACCTCGGCACCCCCTACGAGGCCAGCCCGCTCCCCGGCGTCTACCACCCCTACGCGGGCCACGACAACAACCGCGACATGTATATGTTCGAGCTCAAGGAGAGCCGCATGACGGCCGACATCCTCTGGCACGACTGGCTGCCCGCCATCTGGCTCGACGAGCACCAGCAGGGCAGCTCCGGTGCCCGGATTTTCGTCATGCCCGCCACCGACCCCATCAACCCCAACGTTCACCCGCTGATTTACCGTTGGAACGGGATCCTCGGCCAGTCCCAGGCCGCCGCTTTGGAGGCCGAGGGCAAGGAGGGCATCATCTACAACTCCACCTACACCAACTTTTGGCAAGGCGCGATGGCGTGGAGCGGCTGGTGGCACAACCAGATCGGGCTTTTAACCGAGGTCGCCAGCGCCCGCATCGCGACCCCCATCGAACAGCGGCGCCCCGAACCCGGTGCTGCCGCCTCGGCCCCCGAGCCAATTGGCCCCGATGCCACGGACTCCGAGCGCCGCCGCCAGTTGGAGCACCCCAACGACCCCCTGCCTGCCCCCCGCGACCTCAACTCCCGCACCGAATACCCCCGGCCATGGCGCGGCGGCACCTGGACCCTCCGCAACATCGTCGACTACGAACTCACCGCCACCGTCGCGCTTCTCGACACCGCCGCCGGTGCCCGCGAAACCATCCTCCGCCAAATCTACGCCGTGAATCTGGAGACGATCCAGAAGGGCGCGAAGGGCGACATCGGCGACGGCAAATCGAAGCTCTACGCCATCGTGATCCCGCACCCCGAGGAATTCGAAAACATCGAGTTGGTGGACAAGCTGCGCACCGGCGGCGTCGACGTCTACCAATCAGGCAGCCCTGTCGAGGTGAACGGCAAGACCTATCCCGCAGGTAGTTTCGTCGTCCCCATGAACCAAGTGTTCGCCCGCTACGCCAAGGACATCCTCGAAAAACAGACGTACCCGGAGGTGAAGCGGTCCCCGACGTCGCCCGCTGAAGCCCCGTACGATATTTCAGGCTGGTCGCTGGGCATGCAGATGGGGGCCGAGACGGTTTTCGCCACCAAGCCGCTGCCGGACTCGCTCAAGCTCGAAAAACTGAACGGCACTCCGAGGTTCCAGCTACCCGTTTTGAAGGAAGGGAAGTCCACCGTGTCCTTTGACTACCACGGCGCAGAGTCGGCGGTTCTGGTGAACCGGCTTCTCAAAAGCGGGGCCTCCGTCGCCTTCCAGGACGCTCAGAGCACCAGCCGCATCGTGGCCGACGGCACCACGGACCAGAAGCTCGCGACCGTGACAACCGGGTTCAACGTCACCGCCGACACCGCAAAGCCTGCCCCCGGCAAGCGCGTCGCCATCCGGACACCCCGCATCGGCATGTACCAGTCTTGGACCAGCAATATGGACGAGGGCTGGACCCGCCTAGTCTTCGACCGCTACGAGTTCCCATACACAACCCTGCACAACGCCGACGTCCAAGCCGGCAACCTGCACGCCAAGTACGATGTGCTGATTCTGCCCGACCAACGCTCGAAAGAAATCCTCGACGGACTCGACAACAACTCCATCCGGCCCGAATACAAAGGTGGCATCGGCGACAAGGGCCTCGACGCGGTCCGGACGTTCCTCGCCGACGGCGGCACGGTGATCGCCATGGGGGCTGCGACCGGCCTCATGATCGAGAAGTTCCCCATCCCCGTCCGCGATCTGAAGAAGGGCCTCACGCGCGAGCAGCATTTCGCGCCCGGATCGATCCTGAACCTCGAAGTGGATACCGCGAACCCCCTCGGACGCGGGGCTATGGCGTCCAACCACGGCTTCTACCTCAATTCGCCGTTCTTCCAACTGACCGAAGGCTTCAGTTCACAGAACACGACGGTGGTCGCTAGGTACCCGAATACCGGGGTCCTTGCCTCTGGCTGGTTGCGCGGCGAGGATCTAATGGCAGGCCGCGCGGCGGTCGTCAGTATCGATATGAATCCCGGTCGGATCGTCCTGTTCGGCATCCGTCCGCAGCACCGCGCCCAGACCCACGGGACGCTGCCCTTGTTGTTCAACGCGATCTACCGCGCAGCCGAGACCCGTCCTTGAGGAGCCCTGCTTGACCTTGGAAGCGGCAGGCGACTAACGCTCCCTCGTGCTCGCGGCTCGACCGAATCACCTTGTGACCGAGCCACGACCGCAAGGGAGTGCCCACGGGCCTGCCGTGTGATCTTGCCCGGTCGGCCCTTCGGTCATTCAACCGAGTCTTTGCTGGAGTCATGCCGAGCGGTTCGCCTAAACAGGCGAACGAGCCATCAGCGCAGTGGAAGTAGGTGACGTGTCCGTCTAAATTCGCAGCTCGACCTCCCACGCAGTCCAGCACATCCCGCCACCTGTCGGCCAGTCCTTTGGACCTGTACCCGATGGCGGCGGAGGTTTGCGGGCTGCCAAACAACCCGCAGCTGGACGGCACCAGCCTTGTGCCACTGTTGTCGCTTTCCGCTGCGCCCCGACGTCACGGCACGACTTCTACTTCCGTACGCGTGCGCGGCGGCGCTGTGGGCTCCCAGCCATCCCCGGTCCGATCCACCGGCCACCGGGTCCGACACTCGAAGCCCCCCCGTTCTCCTACGCCGCGACGGCCTTCTTGCCCTTGGCGGACATGGCTGCCTCGCCGGGCTCCTCCGTCCCCGCCTCGGCGCCTTCCGCTTGCGCACGCTTCCGCGCTTCCACCATCCAGGCTGGTGGACGACCGCGGCGGCGTCCCTGCGACGCCCCTAGGCGCTCCAGCGCCATGATGGTCTCTTCGATTGTTTGCCGCTGCTCGCGCAAGTCGGCCAGAACTTTTGTCACGTCCATGTTGGTCCTGCTCCAGTGTGTCGTTCGTGCCGCCAGCCGTCCGCTGTTCCGAATCCAGAACGAAACGGTCAAAACTGGCCTCTTCACTAAGACTTATAGCGCAACGCGAGGGCGCATTGCAATGGGTTTTGTTCTATTTTCGGAACCAGTACCCCTCCGAAGGGCAAAAAAATGCCGGCGTAGCGCTGCAATGCGCTACGCCGGCCGACTGCAGCCCGATGTGGCTAGGATTTATACGGAGCCCGTCCGTCCGCGCCAGTAAAAGTAGAACGGCAGCCCCAGCGCCATCAATCCGATTCCCGCAAAGGCTTGAACGGGCTTGTCGATCAGCGTCTGGACCTCGATCATGGCCGCCCCAACCAAAAATAGCGCGGGAACCACCGGGTAGCCGAGCGTCCTGTAGGGCCGTGGCAAGTCGGGCCGTTTCCGCCGGAGAACGAAAACAGACGCCGTCGCCATGGCGTAAAGGATCCAGCTTCCGAAGATTACGAAGTTGAACAGGTCGTCGTACTTCCCCGAAAGTACTAGAATGCTCGACCAGATCGTCATCACGACGATGGAAACGCCCGGGGTATGAAACGTCGGATGGACCCGCGCGACCGCCGGAAAGAACAGGCCGTCCCTGGCGGCTGCGTACGGCACGCGCGCACCGGTCAGGATCGAGCCGTTCAGGGCGGCAAAGATCGAAATCATCGCCGCGATCGAAACCGCCGCAGCTCCGGCTGGCCCTTGGACCCGCTGCATCATCTCGGCCGCCACCAGCTTGTGCCCCGCGACCTCACCCGGCGTCAGCACCCGGAAGTAAGCCCAGTTGGCCAGCATGTAAATCGCGATCACGGCCAGTGTCCCCCCGATCAGCGCCAACGGCAGGTTGCGCTTGGGGTTCTTGATCTCGGAAGCCACCATCCCGACGTTGTTCCAGCCATCGTAGGCCCACAGGGCAGCCACCAGCGCGGCGACGAAGCCGGTCTGGATGGGAGGGGTCGGGACCGCCGCCTGCACGCCCTGCACGGGGTGCCCGTAGACAAGCCCTGCCGCAATCACGAACCCGATCAGCGCCACCTTCACCAGCGTCACCACGATCTGCACGTTGCCGCCGACCTTGACGCCGACGTAGTTGACACCCCCTAGGGCCAGGATCAGCACCATCGCGAACACCTGCCCGTACTTGACCGGGAAGGGACCCAGCGTGAACCATACCACCTCGAACTGGGGCAGGAAGTGCGCCGTGTACTCGAAAAAGGCAGTCGCCAGCGTCGCGATCGACCCGCTCTTGGCCACCGAGAGTTGGGTCCAGCTGTAGATGTAGCCCCACATCGGCCCGTACGCCTCCGTCAGGTAGACGTATTCGCCGCCGGCACCCGGCATCGCCGCCGCCAGCTCCGCGTACGTCAACGCCCCCGCCAACGACAATGCGCCCCCGACTACCCACACCAGGAAGACCATCGGCACCGTGCCCACGTTCTGCACCATCGCCTGCGGAACGCGGAAGATGCCGCTCCCAATCACCGTGCCCACCACGATTGCAAGTGCCGCCGCCAGCCCCAAGTCGCGCCGCAATTCCGTCATTGGCCTTGTTTCCTTTCACGAACGAAAAATGATGCAAGGTATCCCGACCCGAAAGTAGCCGCCGACCCGATCGGCACCCACCACGTGAACGGAATCTGCGTTCCAAGCTTTACGAACACCATCACGACCGCGCCCGCCACAACACCCGTAATCGCAGCCCGCTCTCCCGGCCGCTTCGTCAGCACTCCCAGTAGGAACACGCCCAGCAGAATCCCCAGGGTTACCGACGCGATGGACAGCCCCGACTCCAGTACCGATCCCCACTGGCTGGCAAACAGCGCGATCCCCGCCAGCACCCCCGCCCATCCGATGGTTGAGAATCGGGAAACCTTCATGTAGTGGGCGTCCGAGCGCCGTCCCTTGGTCAGCGGGCGGTAGAAATCCACCACCGTCGCCGACGCGAGGGAGTTCAGCGCCGCCGACAGGTTCGCCATCGCCGCCGCGATGATTGCTGCCATGGCGATCCCGGCGACCCCTGTGGGCAGGGATTCCCAAATGAACGCCGGATACAGCGCGTCGCCCGTCCCGGTGAGCGGCTTGCCACCGCGCAGCACCCACAGCAGCACGCCGATGGTCAGGAAGAGCGTAAATTGCACAAAGATGGCACCCCAACTCGCGAACAGGGCCAACCGGCTCTCCGACTCGTTCTTGGCGCTAAGCAGCCGCTGGACCACCAGTTGGTCTGTACCGTGGCTCGCCGTCGTCAGGAAACAGCCGCCGATCATGCCCGCCCAGAACGTGTACGGTGCCGTCCACGACCAGTGGAAGTCGAAAACCTGGAACTTGCCCGCCGCCGCCGCAACGTCGAACGCGTGGGGCAACCCACCGGGCAGCTTGCCCGCCAAGACGATGAAGCTGGCCACCGCCCCCAGCACGTACGTGAACATCTGGATCACGTCCGTCCAGATCACCGCCGTCATGCCACCCTCGAACGTGTAAAACAATGTCATTACAAGGATCAGGCCGATCGAGAGCATGTCGCCGGTCCGCCCCAGCCCGCCAACGTGCAGGATGATGGAGACCACAATTGAGATGGCGAAGACGCGCACGCCCTCCGCCAGCGAACGTGTCACAAGGAAGATCGCCGACGTCACCTTGCGCACATTGGGCCCGAAGCGCCGCTGCATCAGCTCGTAGGCCGTGAACATCTCGCCCTTGAAGTACTGCGGCAGAAAGATGGTCGAGATGGCGACGCGCGCCAGCAGGTAGCCAAACACCAGTTGCAGGAACACGAGGCTGCCGGCATACGCCCGCGGAGGCGTTCCGATGATCGTGAGTGTGCTGGTCTCCGCCGAAACGATGGAAAGCGCGATCGCCCACCAAGGCACAGTTCTACCGCCGAGGAAGTAGTCCTTCAGCGAGTTGTTCGACTCCTTGAAACGGGAGCCGAACCATGTGACTCCGGCGAGCCACGCGATGATGACGGCGAGATCGATTGGACGCAAGGCGCTTGCGCGATTGTAACAGGCCACTGGGAACTGAGTCGCCTCCCCCGGCGTCCATCATGCAGGAAGTGCCCGGGCGGGTGCTGGACAATGGGCCGGATCAACGCTTTTTGTTGCAGCCTTTCTTGCTACGGACGTCCCAGTTCGCTATACTCCGCTTTTACCGTCGTGGATGCGATATTCTCTGAAGGACGGGCAAACGGAGCATTCGTGGCCCGGACCGGAATCTCAAACAGCGGTCGGAACCGAACAAGATACAAGGCGGGAGGCATCGTAACGTGAAGTTTTTTTCAACTAGAATGACCAAGGCAGCAGCCACGGTCGCAATGGGCGTGTTGTTGGCGGCCTCGGGCGTTCGGTCGAACGCGTGGGCGCAGGCCAGTCCCTACAAGGACCAGGGCGAGATTGACGTCGCCACGGCCGCCCAAAACGAGAAAGACCTCCAGAAGAAGCTGGACAAGCTGAAGGAATGGGAACAAAAATACCCCGACAGCCAGCTGAAGAGTGCCCGCGCCCTGATGCAGGCCGGTGCCCTGCACGACTTGGCCATGGGTGCCTATGGCAAGACGTCCCCGGCGGAATTGCTCGATAGCGCCCAGAAGGCCGGCCAGCAGTTGGCCGACAACATGGAAAACTATTTCGCCGCCGCCAACAAGCCCGCCCAGATGGACGACAAGGCTTGGGCCGGCGCGAAGGGCTCCTACGATCTGCAGACGCACTCGGTGCTGGGCTGGATCGCCTTCACCAAGAAGCAGAATCCGCAGGCCGAGGCCGAATTCAAGAAGGTGCTCGCGCTCGATCCCCAGGCCGCTCAGGTGTCCTACTGGCTGGGTACGGTCATCATCCGCCAAGGCGACGTGAAGCGGTACTCCGAAGCCCTGTACGACATCGCCCGCTCCGTCACTGTGACCGGTGCCGAGGCCCTGCCCGCCGCCAACAAGACCGCTGCCGAGGCCTACTTGAACCGCGCGTACTCCGGTTACCACGGCGATACCGAGGGCTTGGACCAATTGAAGGCCGCCACCGCCGCCGGTCCGCTCCCCGCCGCTGACTTCCACGTCAAGAGCGTCACGGAAATCGAAGAGGAGAAGTACAAGGATCAGGCCGCGTACTGCGAAGCCCACAAGGACGTTTGCCTGTGGCGCCAGATCCGCACCTCGCTCAGCGGCGACGCTGCCTACTTCGACCAGGTCAAGGAAACACAGATCCCGCCCGACGCGATCGGCATGTTCAAGGCCAAGATCGTCTCGATCAACGACAAGGAAATCGTCGTTGGCGTCGACAATTCCGGTGGGGACGCAACCTTGAAGTTCGAGAAGGCCGTCAACGCGAAGGTTGTCAACGTGGGCGACGCGATCGAGTTCAAGGGTGAAGTGGCGGCCTTCAACAAGGACCCCTACAACCTCACCCTGACCATCGACGATCCGAAGGAATCCGTCAAGGGTCTCCCGGACAACGCCTTCACCGGCCCCGCCGCAGCCAAGAAGGCGGCACCGAAGAAGACCGGCCCGAAGGCCGCCCCGAAAAAGAAGTAGTTCGGGAACGCGTTTTCGAAGCTGAAAACAACGCCGCCAAGGGCTCCCCGCCGAGCCTTGGCGGCGTTTCCTGTTTTAGCCTGCGCTAAACACGACAAGCCGATTCAGCCGAGCCGCGACCGCGAGGGAGCGTTTGTTCCGGTCGAGCCGGTTTGAAATCCTACCGAGTGGCGGACTTTGAAACCGAGAACAGCCGGTCCTTCAGATTCAGGAACGGCCGCTCCACGATCCAGTACGAGCCCGTCGCCAGCAAAATCGCGACCGGAACCCCCACCGCCAGGATGTGGAACCTCTCAGGCAAGTTGTTGGCAAACGGGTGGTAGAGGTACAACGAGTAGGAGATCAAACACAACAGGTAGAAAGGACGCGAGTTCAAAAACCGGTACCATACGGTATGCGCATGGGCAACAGCCTGAACCAGCACAACCGCGAACACCAAGGCCACCAAAGTCCACGAGTACCGCGGTCCGTTCAACTGGATTGCCGAGGAGACCGCGAGCGCGACCAAGCCCACGGGTGCCAACCACTTCCATTCCACGATCCAGCGCGGCAAACAGCCCTCGCGATTGGCAACCGCAATCAGGCATCCGATCCCCAGCGCGTCCGCCCGTGTTTCAAAAGCCGCGAACACATAGAAATCCTCAAAGTGCGCGCTCGCCGCGAACCACCTGTACGCCCACACGCCCACAATTGCCCCAATCAAGACCCGGATCAGGAGCGGCCGATTGCCCCGCAGCCGCCACACGATGAAAGGCCAAAGCAGGTAGAACTGCTCCTCGACCGCCAGCGACCACGTGTGAGCCATGGTCGAGTCCGGATGGCCCGTGATCGAGAAGTAGTAGTTGCCCGTGTACGTGAGGCAGGCCATGACCGCCGGCCACTCGACCTCATGGTGCATCAGACTTTTCAGCGTCACATACACTGCCGCGTAAACATAGAATGCAGGAAATATCCGGAGAGTGCGGCGACAGTAGAATCGCCGCAACGAAATATCTCCAGTTTTATCGATTTCCCTCAATAGAAGATAGGTAATAAGAAACCCGGAGAGGACGAAAAAGCAGATAACGGAATAGATCGCGTTGACCGCAGTCAGCCCCAGATGCGACAGCACCACGGCCATTGCTACCAGCCCGCGCAGACCGTAGAGCGACGGGATTTCGTCGCCGGTCCAAGTAAGCCGTCCCTCCCAAGGACGCTTTTCCGTGGGCGTGACGGGGCGTCCCTCCGAACCTTGTGCAGTCACTTTGTCACGGCCATCTTCCCATTGGCAAGAATCTGAATCAGCCCGGAACCGGTCCATAGCTCACTGTTCCAGAAACTCTATTCTAACCCGCGGACCCAGTACGGGGCATTTATTCTGCCCGGCGAATCGCCCCGTTTCAAACTCGCCTGGCGCTTCCATCCGGTGCCTTCGCCATCCCGACCCGCATCCCCCCGTCCCCCGCTGCTAAAATAACAATTGCGTTATGCCTCTGTACGAATACAAGTGCAACTCCTGCGGTAAGAACTTCGAGGTGCTGCAGAAGTTTTCGGCAGCACCACTGGAAACGCACGCCGAATGCGGCGGCGGTCCAGTCGAGCGTCTCATATCCCCCCCTGCCTTCCAGTTCAAGGGAACCGGCTGGTACGTCACCGACTACGCCAAGGGCTCCGGCGGCGCTCCCGGCAAGACCGGCGAGTCCAAAGACTCCGGCTCATCCGAATCCAAGGGCGACTCCAAAGGTGATTCCAAGTCGGAATCCAAGTCCGACTCCGGCTCGAAGTCCGATTCCGGGTCCTCCTCGGCATCCTCTTCCTCCTCCAGTGAATCCAAATCCTCAGGAACGACAAGCGACTCCTCGTCGAAGTAGCAAATGACAGCATCCGCAGTTCTTTCGGGTACCGACCTCGCAGAGGAGATCCTCGACCTCAAGCGCCACCGCCGAGCCATCCTCCTCGCCCACCACTACCAGGACGCCGAGATCCAGGAACTTGCCGATTTCGTCGGCGACAGCCTCGAACTCGCCCGCAAGGCCAAGGACGCCCACGGCGACGTCATCGCCTTCTGCGGCGTCTGGTTCATGGCCGAGACCGCCAAGCTCCTCAACCCCTCGCGCGTCGTCATCGTGCCCGACAAGGACGCCAGCTGCAGCTTGGTCGACGGCTGCCCCGTCGAGCCCATCCGCGAATACCGCCGCCGCAACCCCGACCACACCATCGTCGGCTACATCAACACCTCCATCGAGGTCAAAGCCGAGTGCGACATCCTCTGCACCTCGCGCAACGCCGTCGCCGTCGTCAACTCCATCCCCGCCGACCGCACCGTGCTCTTCCTCCCCGACCGCAACCTCGGCAACTACGTCCAGAAGGAAACCGGCCGCGAGAACATGAAGATCTGGCAGGGCTCCTGCATCGTCCATAACACCTTCCCGGTCCGCCGCCTGCTGGATGCCAAGGCGCTCTACCCCGACGCCGTTGTCGTCGCCCACCCCGAATGCCCGCTGGACGTCCTCCGGCACTCCGACTTCATCGGCTCCACCTCCGCCATCATCGACTACTGCGCCGCCCGTCCCTTCGGCGACTACATCGTCATGACCGAAAGCGGCGTACAATTCTCCTTGGAGCGTGTCGCCCCCGCCGCCCGCTTCCACTACGTTGCCAACGACAACTGCAACTGCAGCGAGTGCCCGTTCATGCGCCTCAACACCCTCGAAAAGCTCCGCGACGCACTGATCGACCTCGAACCGCGCGTCGAAATCTCCGCCGACCTCCTGGCGCGCGCCCTGCCCCCGCTCGAACGCATGCTCGCCATCCGCTAGGTCACCACCGTGCAGCAGCCCCTGTTGGACAAATTCGGCCGCGTCCACGACAACCTGCGCATCAGCGTCACCGACCGCTGCAACATCCGCTGCTTCTACTGCATGCCCGAGGAGGGCGTCCAGTTCATGGACCGCGCCGGCATCCTCACCTTCGAGGAAATCGAGCGTTTCGTCCGCGCCGCCGTCCCCCTCGGCATCTCCAAAATCCGCCTCACCGGCGGCGAACCCCTCGTCCGCCGCGACCTCCACAAGCTGATTGAAAAGCTCGTCGCCATCCCCGGCATCCGCGACATCGCCCTCACCACCAACGCCGTCCTCCTCGAAAAGCACGCCGCCGACCTCTACGCCGCCGGCCTACGCCGCCTCAACATCCACCTCGACACCCTCGACCGCGCCCGCTTCCAGCACATCACCCGCCGCGACGATCTGCCGAAGGTGCTGGCCGGAATCGACGAGGCCGTCCGCGTCGGCTTCGAGCGGATCAAGTTCAACATCGTGGCCGTAAAGGACCTCGTGGAACCCGACATCGTCCCCATGGCCCGCTTCTGCCGCGAACGGGGCTTCGAGCCGCGCTACATCGAGTTCATGCCCCTCGACGCCCAGCACCTCTGGGACCGCCGCAAGGTGTTGACTGCGGACGAGATCCTCGCCATGATCGCCTCGGAGATCGGCCCCGTGGTCCCCGTCCCCGACGCCGACCCCCGCGCCCCGGCCACCGAATACCGCTACGCCGACGGCGGCGGCAACTTGGGCGTGATCGCCTCGGTGACCCGCCCGTTCTGCCTGAACTGCAACCGCATCCGGCTGACGTCGGACGGCAAGCTGCGCTACTGCCTCTTCGCCATCGACGAGACGGACGTCCGCGACCTGCTGCGCTCCGACGCCTCCGACGAGCAGATCCAAGCCCGCATCCGCCAAAACATCCAGGAGAAGTGGATCGGCCACGAAATCAACTCCGCCAAGTTCATCCCGCCCCCCCGCCCGATGTACGCCATCGGCGGCTAGCCTGTGTGGGGCGGCCAATTCTGGCAGCAGCCGACTTTCAGTCGGCCCGTCCTCCGCGAGGTATGCCGCCCGTTGTACTGCCTCGCGCATGCTTCCCACCCGTGGGGCGGGCAATCTTGCCCGCGGCGGGCTTTCAGCCAGCCGTAACCGCAAAGGTCGCTGCGCCAGCACGCCAGTTGGGCTGCGGCACCGCTTCCGTTGTGGGGCAGCGATTCTTCGCTGCAGCCGCCATTCCTGGCGGCCATAACCGTAGATCCCGCACCACTCTAGAATCCGCTGTAGAATACAGACTGTGACAGCCAGTGAGCTGCGTCGCTATCTCAAGAGTATTGGCTGCACGTTCGAGGACGGCAAGAAGCACACGAAGGCCCGGCTGAGAGGACGTTTTGCTCCCATACCGCGCCATCCGGCCCAAGAGATCCCGACGGGAACCCTGAAGGCCATACTGAAGCAGCTAGGCGTAAAGGATCATGCGTAACCCCATGGTGAGCTACCAAGCACATTTCGAACCCGAAGGCGACTTGATCGTAGTCACCTTCCCAGACGTCGGGCATGGCGCGACCACAGGAGCCAATGAAACCGAGGCCTTGGAAATGGCCGAAGACTTCCTCGTCATGGTCCTCAACGACATGATGGAGCACGGCAAAGCCCTTCCTATCGCCCGCAAGCACCGCGGCCCGCAATACCGAACGATCAGGCTTTCCGCCCTCGTCAGCGCCAAGATTGAGCTGTACCGAATCTTCCTGGCCTCCGGCCTCACAAGGCCGGAACTGGCCAACCAACTCGGGATCTCGCCGTCCTCCGTAGACCGACTCTTCGACCTGAACGCGCGTACCCGGCTGGACCTGATTGACTCCGCGCTGAAAGCCGTTGGACACAGACTGACCATCGACGTCGAAGCCGCATAATGGCGCGCGGAAAGAGTGTCGGAAGCAATGACCAACCCCCAAGCAATCTCCGTCTCCTCGGGCTTGGACGTAGCCCCCAAGCGCATCGAGACCGAGCATGAGAATGAACAGGCCTTGGCTGCGGTCGAAACACTCCTGGTCAAGGGCGAGGACAACCTCACCCCCGAGGAATTCGCCCTGCTCGATCTCCTCGGCACCCTGATCGAGCACTTCGAGCGCTCCTTCTACAATCTCCCCAAGGGGGACCCGGTCGGCGTCCTCCAAGTCCTGATGGACGGCCAGGGCCTGAAACCGACCGACCTGGCCCAAATCGTCGGCTCCCGCGCCCGCGTATCCGAAATCCTCTCCCGCAAGCGCTCCATCAGCAAGGACCAGGCCAAGGCCCTCGGGACATTTTTCAACGTCTCCCCCGCCGCCTTCATCTAAATAGCGGCGGCGCTCTCCGTTGTATTACCAGACCATAACCTCTTCGCAGCTTGCAACGGTACGTGGCGCACGCAATCGTGCGTGCCGCGTCGACAATCATGTCGACGCCTGTTCTTCATTCGGCTGTGGCACCGCTTCCATTGTGGGGCAGCGATTCTTCGCTGCAGCCGCCATTCCTGGCGGCCATAACCGCAAATCCCCCAGCGCCAGCCCCACCCAGCCCCCCCAACCTACTCATCCCCCGTCCTGCCCCCTCGCCAGCTCTGCCATCAGGGGCCTCAACAATTCCAAATCAACCTCCTCCCCAACCGCCCCGCACGCCCCCGCATAGCCCCTCACCAGCCCCGTCATCAAAGGTCGAAACGCCTCCGGAACCCGCAGGAACAAAGGACTCAAACGCTCCACACCCTCTCGGAATGACGCCAAAGCCTCCCGCTCCCTCCCCGCCCCGCGCAGCACCGCGCCCTGCGCCCCGAGCGACCTGGCCAAGTCCGGCAGGAAGGTGCCGGGCCTTTGCGCCGCCAGCTTCCGGTTGATCTCAACGGCCTCGGCGGCGGCCTCCAGCGCCTCCTCGCGCCGCCCCAGTTCGCTCAAACTGCTCCCGAGGTTGTTCAGCGACGCGGCCAGGTTGGGCAGGAAGGCGTCGGGCCTTTGCGCCGCCAGCTTCCGGTAGATTTCGACCGCCTCGGCTGCGGCTTCCAGCGCCTCATCGCGCCGCCCCAGTTCGCTCAACCTGTTCCCGAGGTTGTTCAGCGACGCGGCCAGGTTGGGCAGGAAGGCGGCGGGCCTTTGCGCCGCCAGCTTCCGGCGGATTTCGACGGCCTCGGCGGCGGCTTCCAGCGCCTCATCGCGCCGCCCCAGTTCGCCCAACATGGCACCGAGGTTGTTCAGCGACATGGCCAGGTTGGGCAGGAAGGCGTCGGGCCTTTGCGCCGCCAGCTTCCGGTACGTTTCGACGGCCTCGGCGGCGGCCTCCAGCGCCTCCTCGCGCCGCCCCAGCTCGCTCAACCTGTTCCCGAGGTTGTTCAGCGACATGGCCAGGTTGGGCAGGAAGGCGTCGGGGCTTTGCGCCGCCAGCTTCCGGTATATTTCGACGGCCTCGGCGGCGGCCTCCAGCGCCTCCTCGCGCCGCCCCAGTTCGCTCAACCTGGCACCGAGGTTGTTCAGCGACGCGGCCAGGTAGGGCAGGAAGGCGTCGGGCCTTTGCGCCGCCACCTTCCTGTACGTTTCGACAGCCTCGGCGGCGGTCGCCAGCGCCTCCTCGCGCCGGCCCAGTTCGCTCAGCCTGCCCCCGAGGTTGTTCAGCGACATTGCCAGGGCGGGCAGGAAGGCTTCGGGCCTTTGCGCCGCCAGCTTCCGGTAGATTTCGACGGCCTCGGCGGCGGCCTCCAGCGCCTCCTCGCGCCGCCCCAGTTCGCTCAAACTGCTCCCGAGGTTGTTCAGCGACGCGGCCAGGTCGGGCAGGAAGGCGTCGGGCCTTCCCGCAGCCAAATTCTGCGCCGCCAGCTTCCGGTAGGTTTCGACGGCCTCGGCGGCGGCCTCCAGCGCCTCCTCGCGCTGCCCCAGTTCGCTCAAGCGCACCCCGAGATTGTTCAGGATGCGAGCCAACTCCTGTGCCTCGTCCCCGCCAAGACCCCGAAGCAACCCTGCCAGCGCTACATCAATGGCAACAGCACGTTCCCTCAACGCGGTCGACTTTTCCGGCAGAGCCGACTCCAATTGCGCGAGGAAAGCGCGATCCTTCCGCCCCGCCGCGATCAACGCATCCAGCCACTCCAGCGCCTCTCCGCGCGGCTGCTCCCCGACACAGAAATCCTGCGCCGTCCGCATCACCGACGCTGCCACTTCCCCCGCTCGCCCCGCCGCAGCCCGCACCGCCGCACCGCAACCCTGCCGGACCGCCCTCCCGCCCCAAATCTCCAGCAACAACGCCTCGCCGACAATGTCCGGCTTCACGGGAGCCGCGCCTTCTCCTCCGCCCAGAGCCGAGCCGACCGCATCCGCCAATTCCGCCCAGCCGCCGGGGTGGTGCCGCCCCGTTGCATCCGACTCCGTCCTCGCCGCCGCCTCCAGCTGTTCGCGGTCCAGTCCCCCAGACAGCGTCACGTAGGCAGCCATGTGGCGGGCCAGTCCGGTTGGGGCAGGCACGGCGCGCCGCTCCACGCGCTCCGACTCGCGTCCCGCCAAAAACAAGGCCAGGTCCGCGCGCTGCAGGGCCAAGGCGTCGGCGACACCCGTCTCCATCGCCGCCAAACCGGCCATCATCAACGTCAGCGGGTCGCCCCAGAGCGGCTCGGCGATCTTGCCGTCGAACCAAGGATCCACGCCGGGTGCCGGGACCGCCAACGGCACAACCTTGCGGAAACCCGCCGCCCGGTCGAGGGTGCTTCGCAGGATCGCGCGTCGGTGGGCACTCCCCGCAATGGCGATCAATTCGACCGGCTCCCGCGAGTCGAAGAGCGCGGCGACCGACGAAGCCCCGTACCCCCGCGTCAACGCCGCCGCCAGCCAGCCCTGTTCCCGGCTCGCCTCGCGCTCCAACAGGAGCAGCCGCAGCTTCTGGCCCCCTTCGGTCAACGCCGCCAGCTGCTCCAACCACGTGCGCAACTTCGCCGACACCTCCGCCGCATAGTCGAGGACCGCCAGCACGGGCCGGTTGCGCCGCCAAGTGCCCAGATTCTTGCAGACCGGAGAACCGGTCCATTTCGGCCGAGGTTAGGAACCCGCAGTTCCATTGGTTCGGGGAGTCGCCGTCCAGCCACTCCAGCAATTCCACCGCCAGCCGCGTCTTGCCCGACCCGCCCTGCCCCGTCACCACCCGGACCGAGACCGGCGCGTCGCCCCGCACCCACTCCTGGAGGTCCGACAGCACTTCGTCGCGCCCGACGAACGCCGTGACGCAGCGGGCCGGGTCAAGCAGATCCAGCTCGGTCAGGATCTGCTTGTTCCTACGCTGCGAGGGCTTTTCGAGGACGAGGTCGGGTCCGGGTGCAACCGGCTGTAG
Source organism: uncultured Acidobacteriia bacterium (assembly GCA_903907865.1). Taxonomy (GTDB): domain Bacteria; phylum Acidobacteriota; class Terriglobia; order Bryobacterales; family Bryobacteraceae; genus BOG-234. The sequence continues at coordinate 83,659 of CAIVPR010000088.1, read as the reverse complement.
GCTGGCGATCCAGCGCAGCAGCTGTTCCACGATCTCGTGGCGGCCAGCGGGGTACCAGATCGGCCGGATGCCGCACTCGGACAACGCCTTTCGGCGCGCGGCGAACTCCTTCGGATCCTTGGTCTCCGCCTCGGACTTCGCCAAGATAGCGAAGTGCCTCATCCCGGCGGCCACTTGAAGAGTCTCCTCCAGTAGAAGAACCGGACGGTCCCCTGTCAGACTGCAGCCGACGAACAGGATCGTGCTCTTGCCGAACACCGCGCCCAGTTGCGCTTTCAGGCCCGACGGATCGCCAGGGGCGTAGTACTTGTCATATTCGGCCTTGGTGAGAACCCGGTGGGTGCGTTCCTCGCCATCGCCGTGGATCTTAAGAAGGAAGGGGCGGCCCTCGGCAGTGGCCTTGCGCATCGTGTCCACCTGCGCCCCCACCACCACCCGGTCGAACTGAAAGACCCGCTCCAGAACCGCGTCGAAATTGGTGGTCACCACCGGTCCGTCGAAGCATTGCGGCAGCACGGTCACGGCGCCCCTCAACGTGCACAGTTCCGATGCGCGTTCGCCATATGTATGCCGGATAGCGTCATGGAAACCCTCGGCTCCCATCGCCTCCTCGACCTCCCCGGCGGCTTCTTCGTAGTGTCCGGAGTCGAGCAGGGGCGTGATGTCGTCCAGAACCCCGTAGTCCGAGGCCAATCCCTCCAGGAACTTCCGCCAAAGGGGAAACCCCATAGGGGCCGACAACCCAGCCCCGACAAACGGTGTCAGGCTTCCCGCGGGTGAACGCAGAAACTCCTCCAGATCGCCCAAGTAGCCAGCATTGCTGGAACAGACGGCCTTGTCCCGGATTATGTCGAGCGCCTCTCGAATCTCCATGGAGGAATCGCTCCATATTACCAGAAGTTCCGCCACCCCGGTCACAACTTTTTTCACCTATATCCCCAACCTCCTCAACAACATACAAAACCTCCAGTTCGGAATCGCCCCCACGCCATGCTAAACCAGGACCGGAGAAAATCCCATGTCCACACCCCAACAGACCGCCGCAAACCGCACCAACGCCACCAAATCCACAGGCCCCCGCACCGCCGCCGGCAAACAAAAGGTCGCCGTCAACGCCCTCCGCCACGGCCTAACCGGACGCACGGTAGTCATCCCCGCCGACGACCTCGAACTCTACAAAACCCACGTCAAGACCCTAACCGCCTCCCTCAAACCCGAAACCCCCGAGGAAACCCAGCTCGCCGCCCTCATCGCCGACAACTACTGGCGACTCCAGCGCATCCAGTCCATCGAAGACGGCATCTTCGCCCTCCAATACGCCGAATGCGAAACCCTCGCCACCAGCCCCTACGTAGACACCACCCTCAACCAAGCGAAAGCCTACTTGAACCACTCTCAAGAACTCGGGCGCCTCACCCTCTACGAATCCCGCATCCACCGCAATATCAAATCCGCCACCGCGCGCCTCGAAAAACTCCAGTCCGACCGCCTCGCAGCCCGCCGCGCCGCCCTCGAGAACGCGAAGCTCCTTTTCCGCCTCAATGCCCAGCCGAAGCCGATGGACTCCGAAGCTCGAACGCCGGACTTGTCCTCCGGATGTCCGCCGCAGGAAGGTACTTCTGGCCATGGGTTTGAATTTTCACCCCACGAGATCGCCCAGGCCCTGGACCTCGAAGACCAACTCGTCCGCGCCAAACACCACCGCCAACCCTACGCCAAGGCCGCATGATCCGCAACAAGCCATCGACCCTGGGCCCTCCGCAACTCCGGTCTGCGGTGAAAAATGATAGCCTTATCTGAATATTCCCCGAGGCATGAATCACGGAGGAACGCCGCGTAGGCGGATTCCGGGGGTAGTCCCGGGACGAAAGGGAAATCGATATGGACGGAGTGGTTTGGTTGTTCGGCTTGGTCGCCGTCGTGGTGTACCTCGGCCGTCTCGTGCACCAGATGACCATCGGATCCCGCATCACCGACTTGGAGCAGCAAATGGCTGCCCGCGGCGACTCCCCGGACGCGTCCACGCAACTCGCGGCCTTGGAGCGGCGCATCCACGCCTTGGAGCATAGGACGGCCCAGTCGGACGACGGGCCAGCCCTGGACCGACTCGCGCAGCTGACGCGCCGCGTCTACGCCCTCGAACACGGCGGCACAACGGTCGTCCCGCATGCCCCCGAGCCCGCGCCAGCAGCAGAACCACCCAAGATCGAGCCACCAGTCGAACCGCCCCCGGTTGCGCCGCCGCCGATCACCCCCGAATCGCCCCAACCGGAACCAATCGCACCGCCTCCGCCTCCACCTCCGCCGCCAACCCCAGTCTTCACTCCCGACCCCGAGCCCACCCTCTCCGACCGTCTCCGCGCCTGGATCGGCAACGACGAATGGGAGACCATCGTCGGCGGCAGCCTCCTCAACAAACTCGGCGCGCTCGTGCTGGTGGTCGGCATCGCCCTGCTCCTCGGCTACTCGTTCGCCCACATCACCCCCGCCGGACGCGCGGCGATGGCCTTCGCCATCAGCGCCGGAGTGCTCGTCGCCGGCGTCCAGGTCGAGCGCATGGACCGCTACCGCTTCTTCGCCCGCGGCCTGATCGGTGCCGGATGGGCCGGACTCTACGCCACCGCCTACGCCGTCTACGCCCTGCCCGCGGCCCGCATCATCGACGACCCGTTCCTCGGCTCGCTCGGCCTCCTCGCCGTGGCCGGGGGCATGATCGGCCATTCCCTTCGGTACCGCGCCCAAGCCGTCACCGGCCTCGCCTACACCGCCGCCTTCCTCGCCCTCGCCGTAACCCCGTCGAGCCCCTTCGCCGCCGTGAGCCTGATCCCGCTCGCCGCCTCGCTCCTCTGGCTCGCCGCCAAGTTCGAGTGGTACACCATGCCGGTCTTCGGCATGGCCGCCACTTGGGCAACCTTGATGTCGCGCGGCGATTCCGGCGCGCCGCTTGAGCAAACGCAACTCCTGTTCCTCGCCTACTGGCTGATTTTCGAGGCCTTCGACCTCCTCCGCACCCGTCGTCGGATCGTGGCGGGCGGCGTCGAATGGCTCTATCCCGTCAACCTGGCCGCCGCGACCGGACTCTCGTACCTCGCTTGGCACAAACACGCCCCGGACGACCTCTGGCTCGCCATGGCCGGCGGTGCACTCATCCTGGCGGTAGATGCCATCATCCGCGGCTACCTCCGCCCGCCCCACACATTCACCGAAGAGGACACCTTCGCCGACCGCCTGATGGCTGGCAGCTTCGAACTGTCCACCCTCGGCTCGGCGCTTCTTGCCGGACTCTCCGTCGTGGCGCACGTGCCGGGCATCTGGATGGCCGTCGGCTTGGCGCTGGAGGCCGAAATCCTGTACCTGCTGGGCTGGAAACTGGACATCCAGTTCCTGCGGGGTCTCGCCTACGTCGCCTTCGGACACTCCCTGCTCCGCATCTGGCTGTTCCAGGTTCCGTCGCAGTCGAAGGTCCTCGGCCACGACATGTGGAACTGGGCTCCCCCAGCCCTCCTCCACGCCGCCCTGTTCTACTTCAACCGCGCTATCCGCCGTCCCAACGCGGTGATGAGCTGGGCGGCGGCGCTTCTGATGGTCGCAGTCATCGGAGGCGAACTCCCGATCCACTGGGCGGGCATGGTCTGGATCGCGTTCGGCCTGGCCCTGTTCGAATTCGGCAGCGTACGTTCCCAAGTCGAATTCCGCGGACAGGCCCCAGTTCCCTTCGCCCTCGGTCTGGCTGCCTCGATTCTTTCGGCCACCGTCTGGGTCCCCTCCGACTTCGTCTCGATCCCCCTGGTCTTCGGCCTACTGTTGGTCTACAGCTACGCCCTCCGCGTCGCCCACTTGGAAATAGACGGCGCCGAGCGCGGCGCAGTTGGCCACGTCCTGAGCGGGGCCGCGATCGCCTTGGCCGCGACCCTGATCCACGTCCTGGTCCCCGCCCCCTACCGGGCCTTGGCGTGGACCGGTCTCGCCTACGCCGTTCTGGAACTCGGGATCCAAGAGCTGCCCGCGCAGATGCGGGTCTTCTTCCCGCTGGCCGGAGTCGCCTCACTGGCCTCCGCCCTCCTCATGCACCCGATCACCGACACCGCTGCCGCCGACAAGCTGACGTGGCTCGGCGTCGGCCTGATCGCCTGCCTCGCCACCTTCCGGACTTGGAAGCAAGAGATCGAGCGCTCTGCATCCTCGGTAGCTGCCGTTGGATGTCTCGGAGCCGCCGCCTGGCTGACCGTCCCCGCACCCTTCATCTCGCTCGCGTGGACCGCCCTCGCCTTGGCTGCGCTCGAACTCGACCTCCTCTGGGCCTGCGTGATCGCCTTCGCGGCCGTCTACGTGCGCCTCTTCGCCTACGACGTGAACAACGCCCCGCTGTCTTCCACCCCATGGGCCATCGCAGCGCTCTACTGGCTCTGGCACCGGAAGCGCGAGGAATACGGCAGCGCGATTCTCCTCTGGGTGCCGCTCCTGCCACTGCTAGCCCTCGTGGCCAAGGAGGGCGACAAATACACCGCCCCCGGCTGGATCGTCATCGCCATTGTTCTATGGGCCGCCGGACTGCGGTTCTCCCTGGAGGAGGCCAAACAGCAGGCTCTAGCGGTAGGCACCCTCGCCGGGATGGCCGTCTGCATCGAAAGCGGCGCCAAAATGGTCCCCGCCAAGGCTGCGACCATCGCCGGCCTCTACCTCTGCCAGTTCCTCGCCCGACCCGAGCAATCACCCCGCGCGAACGCCTACTTTTCGGCCCTCGGCTCCCTCCTGCTCTGCCAAACGCTGTTCGAGCAGGTAAAGGGGGGCATGTTGACGGTCTCCTGGGGTGCGGCAAGCGTCGTCCTTCTGGCCGTCGGCTTCACCTTTCGAGAACGCGTCCTCCGTCTCTCGGGCCTCGCACTCCTGATGGGCTGCATCCTGAAGCTTTTCCTCTACGACCTTCGCAATCTGGAAACCTTCTACCGCATCCTGTCATTCATCGCCCTCGGTGCCATCCTGCTGGGCGTCTCTTGGATCTACACGCGGTTCCGCGATCACATTCAGAAGCTTTTGTGAGGTCCGCCTCCGGAACCCGCCCGTCGACTGAAACATCAGGCGGCCAAAACTCACCTTTATACTACTCTTATGCGCGCAGTTTTGATGTTCGGCTTTGTCCTGGCGATCGCAATTGCGGTCTACCTGGCCCCGACCGTCCTCGAACTCCAACTGCTCAACCACCACGCAAGCCCATGGCTGGCCTGCGTGCTCGTGGGCGACGTGATCGGCAGCGTTGTCCTTTTCGCGCTTGGGTTCCGCCGCGAAGCGGTCGCCGTTTACCTGCTGGCCACGCTGATCGAGGGAACGCTACTCTTTGCCGGCGTCTCGCCGCAGATGGTGGCGTGGTTCAGCAACGCCATGCCTGCAGCCGTCCTGCTGACCCTAATGTCTCGGGCCGCCCTGCACAGCCTCGTGCTCAACGACGAGTTCTAGCCAATTTCCCCCGCCACCCCAGCCCGCACTCCCTGCTCCGTCACGCCCGTCACCCTCAGCCGCACCAGCCGGTTCGCAGCGTACGGCATGTCGAGTTGCGCTTTGACGTAGTTGTCCGTCAGCGCCACCCCCAGCGGCTCGATCGTGACCGCCGTCATCTCGCAACCCACGAAACCCTCCCGGAACGCCAGGTTCTTGCGAGCAGCCAGCTCCCGCAGCACCCGGTTCCGCTCCTTGCGGACCGCCATCGGCACCGAATCCGGCATCTCTGCCGCCGGGGTCCCCGGCCGCTCGGAATACGTGAACACGTGCAAGTAAGTGAACGGCATCGACTCGATGAACGCCCGCGACTCCTCGAACAGCGCCTCCGTCTCGCCCGGAAATCCGGTCATCACGTCGGCCCCGATGGCCGCGTCAGGCATCAACTCCCGCGCCTTCAACGCCCGGCTGGCATAGTGCCGAGGCCGGTATTTTCGATGCATCCTCCGCAGGATCGTATCCGACCCCGATTGCAGCGGCGCATGCACGTGCTTCGCGATCCGCTCCGACCCCGCCATCAACTCCAGCAGGTCGTCCGAGAAATCCATCGGCTCGACGGAACTCAAACGGATCCGGGCGATCTCGGTCTCCGCCAGCATGCGCCGGATCAGGTCCGGCAACCTCATCTGGCTTCCCGTCGCCCGACCCCAGCGACCCAAATTGATCCCGGAAAGCACAACCTCCTTGTACCGCGTCGCCAGCGATCGCACCTGCTCCACGATCTCCTCGGCAGGCACATACCGGCTCTTCCCCCGCACATACGGGATCACGCAGAACGAGCACCGGTTGTGGCACCCATCCTGGATCTTGAGGTTGGGTCGCGTTCTGTCGCCGGCGGCGTCGAGGATCGGCGCCGTGAGGATGTCGGTGGTCTGGAAGATGTCGCCGGTCAGGATCTGCGAATGGTACGGCGCGGACTCGCCCGCCAGCAATTCCACAATCTGCGTCTTGTGGGAATTCCCGACCACCCACTCGACCCCCGGCATAGCCGCGATCTCGTCCGGCGCGCGCTGCGCGTAGCAGCCTGTGACGAGGATCTTCGCGGAAGGGTTCTCGCGGTGCACGCGCCGTATCGCCGACCGCGCGTCCGAATCCGCCTCCGCCGTCACGGTACAGGTGTTGAGGATCACCAGGCTGGCCGACGCGCGGTCCGCAACTTCGGTCAGCCCGCGACCCGCAAGCTGCGCCTCGATAGCCGCGGAGTCCGCCTGGGTCGCGCGGCATCCGAAACTCTGCACATGGAAACTGCTCTGGGCCATCTCGAACCATTGTCCCATCCAGCCCGACCGATCCAGGGCCGAACTCCCGTCTGATGCAAGATGGCTTAGCGGTTTTGGTCGCCTCGTGGCCTAAGGTGGCCTCGGGCCAACACCGCATTCCTGCATTGTTGCTTTACGGTTACAACTACCGATCCTAGAATCCGACCGACACGCGTTATCCTTATAGACTCTCCCCTGTATGGTGCCCGCGACCGAATCCCCCAGCCATTGGCTAAAAAGCTCCGCCCTCTTCTGCTCCGTCCCGGAGGAGGATTTGGCCGACTTGCACCCACCGCCCGAAATCATTTCCTTGACTGCGGGGCAGGTGCTGATTCGGCAAGGGGACAGCGACACCGACTACTACCATCTGGTGACCGGCCAACTGCTCGTCTTGCGTGAATACGTTGGTCGAGAATCGGAATTCCTCGCGCACATCAACCCCGGCGAGGGGGTCGGGGAGATGTCGCTGCTGACAGGCGATGCGCGCTCGGCAACCGTAGTCGCCCGCTTGGACTCGACTCTTGTCCGAGTCCGGCAGTCTGCCCTGCTGAAGTTGATCGGGCGCAATCCGGGCACCGCCTTGGAAATCGCGCGCGTGGTCATCCAGCGGCTAAAGCGCAAGCCGAAGACTCCTGCATACAAATTGATCGCGGTCTTGCCCCTTCAGCCGGGCCTCGATTCCGGCACCATCGCGAATGAGCTGTCCAATCGGCTGGGTCTCTTTGGACGGAGTCGGTGTTTTCCCTTGAACACGGACCTCCCGAACCTGCAAGGCGAACTCGGGGACCTTGAGTATGCGGTCTTTGACGGCGGGCCGAGTGCCACACCATGGTCCCGGCAGTGCCTCCTTCAGGCGGACCTGATCCTGTTCGTCGCCAAGGCCGGAACCACCGAGGACACCACTTTCGCCCCGGAGCAGTATTTCGGAACCGGGATCGACCGCACCCTCCTCGGGCGCGTGGATCTTCTCATGGTCCATCCGGGGCACTGGGTCAAGGACTCTGGCACCTCCACTTGGCTGGCCTCCCTCGAGCGCAACATTGCGCCCAAGGAGCACCATCACGTTCGCGCCGGGATCGGCAGCGACTTTGCCCGTTTGGCGCGAATCATAGCTGGTCGGGCCGTCAATGTCGTGCTCGGTGGCGGTGGGGCGCTGTCCTTTTCCCAGTTCGGCGTGCTCCGCGCGCTGCTTGAGGCCGGGATTCCGGTTGACCGGGTCGCCGGATGCAGCATGGGCGCATTTATCGGTGCCGTCCTAGCCACCGGGGCGAGCCTGGACGACGGGATCGCGCTGGTGGGCGAGCGGCTGAAGCGGCGGCGTCCGGCGCGAGACTTCACCCTGCCGGTCCACTCCATCTTCCGCGGGCGCAGGATGGAACAGTTCATGGTCGACGTCTGCGGCGACTGGAAACTTGAAGATCTGCCCCTCCGAATGCTTTCGATCGCGGTGGATCTGAACGCCGCGGAACTCCTCGTCCACACCGACGGACCGGTCCGATTCGCGCTCCGGGCGGGCGGGGCTGTGCCGGTGCTTGCCCCGCCGCTTATCGTCGGAGGGAGAGTCCTTGTCGACGGGAGCACCCTGAACAACCTGCCCGTGGACATCATGCAGGAACGCCACACGGGACGCGTCATCGCAGTGGACGTCATGGCGGACCCGGAACTGAGGGCGGACGCGAAGTGGGAACTCGGGTGTCCTTCGGGATTCGCGATCCTTTGGGACCGGTTGAACCCGTTCAAGAAGCGGTCCGAGATACCCGGGATCCTCGACATACTGCGGCGAACACTGATGGTGAGCTCCCAATCCCGGTTGGGGGAAGCGAGGGAGAAGGCGGATTGGGTGATCCAGCCGCCGGTTGCCGGATTCGGGCTAGTTGACTTCGACCGGTTCGAGGAGTTGGTCAACCTCGGTTATCGGCATACCGTCCGGGAGTTGGAGGCGATGGGAAAGGACCCTGCGCTGACAACTTTGCGGGGTCTGACCGCACGGTAGTTCGCCCGGCCTTTATTTTGAGCACTTCATCTCGGTGCCGGTCCACTCGCACTGCTTCTCATAGCCTGGCGTGTAGAAGCGCGAGCCCAGCCAGTTCAACTGCTCTGGCGTCGCTTGGGGGTCGCGGACCGGCGTAAAGCTGGAGACAGCATTGGGGTCGCCGGTGCCCTTGTATTTGGCGACCAGCGGGTAGGGGTAGACGGGGCGCGTTGCCTCGACCTTGCCGTCTTGCTGCCGGGTCGCGGTGAGCATGGCAGGCGCGGTTCCGCCCTCCACCCAGTTCATCAGGAGGCTGAGGAGGGGGAAGTCGAAGGGGCCGTCGCCGCCGTTGCAATGGCCGCCGCCGGGAAATAGGTAGAAACGGGAGAAGGCCGCCGTCTTTGCATCGCCCATGGTCTTCTGCATGGCTTGGTAGTAGGCGATGGAATTCAGAGGCGAAATGTGGGGGTCGGACCAGCCGTGGTAAAGGAGCAGCTTGCCGCCAGCGGCTGAGAACTTCGACAGATCGGGATCGGTGGCATCGTAAATGCCGTGCATGGCGGCGATGGTGTCGAAGTTGGCGCGGTCGAAGTGGAAGTCCTTGAGCTCGAAGGTCGGCGGCAGGGGCTTCTCGTAGGAGAGGAACTTGATGGTGCCCAAGGCGATTCCGGTACTGAAGATTGGGGTACCGGGACGCTGCGGAACGTAGACGCCCGCCCAGAAGAGTTCGGAACCCGGCTGCGGGCCTCCGATGACGAGTTTGCCTCCGGAAGTGTCGCGAGCACCCTCGTAGATTGCCTTCGCCGTGGCGGCTTGGGCGGGGGTCAGGCAAAGTGCGGGGTCCTGGCCCTGCTTGCAAACGGTGACGCCGGGATAGAAGCGGCAGGCAGTGGGGATGCCGATTTGCCCGTCCTTGAGGCCGTCGAGCGTGTCGCATGCCTCAAGGGCCGCGTTGTGGAGGATGGGCAGCTTGTCGGCGGTCAGGATGGGATTGCCGTCCGCGCCGGTGTTTTTCCACGCGTTCCAGCCGTGGTAGAAGGTGTTCTGGGTGGTGAAATTCATTGCAGGGGCACCCGCGGCGATGCCGTTGAAATCCTGCGGGTAGCGTTCCGCCTCCATCAGGGCCTCGCGGCCGCCGTCGGAACAGCCGCTGAAATAGGAATACTTGGCCTTCTGGCCGTAGAACGCTTCGATCAACGCCTTGGCTGCGAGGGTGGTGACGTGGACGCCGCGGTAGCCAAAGTCGATCTTGGTTTGCGGATTGTCGACGGCCCAGGTGGGGTCGGTGTTGCCCCGACCGGGACCGTTGCGGTGCCCCATGTCAGTCGAGGCGAGGACGATTTTGCCGTCTGTGACGGGCAGGCAGGAATCGGCGCGGGGCGTGGAGATGTTGAGGTTGCCGCAGAGGCCGCCGCAGCCGGTTTGCAGGAAGCGCTGGGTCCAGCCGTTGACGGGGAGGCGGACTTCGAACTGCACGGCGGGTGCAACGGTTCCCAGCACACGGCAGTAGGGCGCGGGCTTGCCGTCGTCAACAACGGCGGCGCTCTGGATGGTGGTTTTGGCTCCTACGGCGGTGGATAGATCCGCCGACTTCAGATCGGCGCAGACGGTTTTTGGGGGCATGGCGGGGAGGTCAGCCATATGGTTTCCCTGTGCCAAGAGCGGGCAGGCGGCGAGCAGGGCCAGTCCGATACGGACGTAATTTTGGGCGGGGCGCATTCCACCGATGCTATCAAATCCGTGATACCATCCCCGGAAGTGAATTCCAGAGATAGAAACACGGCGTTGGCGGTGCTGGTGGCGGTTAACATCCTGAATTTCTACGACCGCAATGTTATCGGTGCGCTGGCGGAGCCCATCCGGCGGGAATTCCACCTCGACGACACGCAGGTAGGGTTGCTGGGCAGCATCTTTATCTGGCTCTATGCGATCGTCGGTGTTCCGCTGGGCCGGATCGCGGACGGGCGCAGCAGGAAGAGGCTGCTGGCTGGCGGCATGGCGGCGTGGAGTGTACTGACGGCGATGGCGGCCATGGCCGGGAGCTACTCGATGCTGCTGATCTCGCGCCTTGGCTTCGCGGTGGGCGAGGCGGTTGTGGCCCCGACGGCGACCAGTTGGATTGGTGACCTCTTCCCATCGGAGAAGCGGGCTGGACCTTTGGCGCTGTTTATGATCGGCGTGCCGGCGGGGGCTGCGCTGACGTATTTCTTCAGCGGGAGCATCGCGCAGGCTTTCGGCTGGCGGGTGGCGATGGTGGTTGCCGCTGCTCCCGCTCTGCTGCTGATTCCGCTGTTGCTGCGGTTGCGGGAGCCGGTGCGCGGAGCTGCCGAGGCCCGTGCGGTGCAGTCCGAGGCAAGCACGATGTCGATCATGGCCGTCCTACGCATCCCGACTTTCCAATGGATCATCGCCTCGGGTGCCTTGGTGAACTTCAACCACTACGCACTGGGAACTTTCATGCCGGCGTTGCTGTCCCGAGTGCACCACGTGACACTAGCGCAATCGGGAATCGCGACCGGGATCGCGTACATGTCGGGGGGCGTGGTTGGCAGCTTGATCGCGGGTTGGTTTGGGGACAGGGTGGCGCTGGGCACCTCCGGCGGGCGTTTGAAATGGGGCGCGGCGTTTGCGCTGGCCGGAGCGCCTGCAGCCTATTTTGGAATTCAGGCCGAGTCCACGACGGCGACAGTTGCGTTACTTGCCGTGTTCTACCTTACGCTGTGCTCCTACTACGGATTCGTATACTCGTCCATTCAGGACATCGTGCCGCCCTCGACACGTGCCACCGCAATGGCGGTGTATTTCATGGCCATGTACCTGTGCGGGGCGTCCTTCGGCCCGCTGCTTACGGGGAAGATGAGCGATGTTTTGGCACATCGGGCGGCGGCGCTCGCCGGATCCCCCTTGATCACGGACGCCGTCCGGGCCATCGGGCTGCGTCAGGCGATGCTAGCGATGCCCGTACTGTCGGTACTGCTTAGCATCGTCCTATTTCTTGGTTCTAGAACCATTGGTTGGGACTCAGGGGAGTTAAAACGCCGCAACTCTGCATAGAATTTGGTGTTTTTTATGCACGGCTTAGGCTTTGCCCGCTAGACTCAAGGCATGCCATGGGTGATATTGGGCGTCGCAGCCCTAGTCGTCGTCGCGGCGGTGGTCTGCATTATTTACTATGCAGTCACCGAGAGGCCGCGCCCCGAGCCGTAGAACGCAGCGGGTGCTACTTTCGTAGGCGAGGGTCCAATCGCCATATGAAAGTTTTCGCAGTCGCCGCCGCCGTGCTGGCGCTTTCCGTTCCATCCTTTTCGCAGAGTCCAAAAGCCACCGAGTCGGTCAAGGTTGGCGGGAAAAGCATCTCCATCGTTTACTCCGCCCCTTCGGTACGGGGTCGCCAGATCTTCGGCGACGGAGGCCTGATTTCCCACGATCCCAACTACCCGGTTTGGCGTGCCGGAGCCAACTCCGCCACCGCCTTCCACACCGACGCCGACTTGGTCGTCAACGGCCTCGCCGTACCAGCTGGCGACTACACGCTCTACGTCAACGTGCAGGATCCGGACAACTGGGAGCTCATCGTCAACAAGCAGACTGGCCAGTGGGGGTTAACGTACAAGCAGTCCGAGGACTTGGGGCGGGTCAAGATGGCCATGTCCAAGCCAGCCGCGGTTGTCGAAGTCTGCAAATACACCTTGGCTGATGTTGGCGGCGGCAAAGTCAAACTCGATCTGGCGTGGGAAAAACACTCCGCGACGGTCCCAATCACTGTAAAATAGCGGAAGCGAGGAGGTTCGCATGGCGATCGACTTCACCCTCAATGGATCGAAGACATCCGTTGACGTCAATCCGCAGACTCCGTTGTTGTGGGTTCTGCGGGACGTTCTGGGTTTGACGGGAACGAAATTCGGCTGCGGCATGGCGCTTTGCGGCGCGTGCACGGTTCATCTGAACGGCGGGGCGATCCGCTCCTGCATAACGCCGGTTTCGAATGTGGCTGGCAAGGCGATCACCACCATCGAGGGGCTTTCGGCGGATACCACCCATCCGGTCCAGCAGGCTTGGATCGAGGAGGACGTTCCCCAGTGCGGTTATTGCCAATCCGGCCAGATCATGGCGGTAGCGTCGCTCCTGGCGAAAACCTCGAACCCGACCGACGCGGACATCGACGAGGCCATGCGCGGCAACATCTGCCGCTGCGGAACGTATACGCAGATCCGGTCGGCGATCCACCGGGCAGCCGCCATTAAGGGAGGCCGGGCATGAGCAGCACAATCACATCCGTCACACGCCGCGACGCGCTGCGCACCGGCGCGGGCTTGTTCCTCGGGTTCTTCCTGCCGGAGCGGGCATTTTTGGAAGCGCAAGGGCGCGGTCGGGGCCAGGGCGCGGTCAATCCGAACGCCTACATCCACATCGGAGCCGACGAGTCCGTCCGTTTCATCATCGTGAAGGCCGAGATGGGGCAGGGGACGGTGACCTCGCTTTCCCAGTTGCTGGCCGACGAACTGGATTGCGACTGGAAGCGCGTGACGACGGAATTCGCTCCCGTCAACCCGGCGCTTTACGGCAACCAAGGCGTGTACGGGAGCCAGAGCATCCGCGCCACGTACTTCCCGCTGCGCCAAGCCGGTGCCACGGCGAGGGCCATGCTGGTGGAGGCGGCGGCGCAGAAGTGGTCCGCCGACAAGTCCCAACTGAGGACGGAAGCCGGGTTTGTGGTGAATCCGGGGACGGGCGCGAAGCTTTCGTACGGCAGCATCGCCGAAGAGGCCGCGAAACTGCCTGTGCCGCAGGGCGTGGCGCTGAAGGACCCGAAGCAGTTCCGGTACATTGGCAAGTCGATCAAGCGCCTCGACACGAAGGCGAAAGTCAACGGCACCGCCAAATTCGGCTTGGACGCGCACTTCCCCGGCATGTTGTTCGCGGTGGTGGAGCGTTGTCCCGTGTTTGGCGGGAAGGTCGCGTCGTTTGACGGCTCGAAGGCGAAGGCTGTTCCGGGGGTGAAGGATGTTGTCCAGATCCCGAGCGGTGTGGCTGTAATCGCGGAGAATACGTGGGCCGCGATGCAGGGGCGCAAGGCGCTGACGGTGCGGTTCGACGAGGGGCCGACTGCGGCGTACAGCACACCGGACATCACCAAGATGTTCATCGAGTACGCGCAGAAGCCGGGCGCGGTGGCCAAGACCACGGGCGACGCGGCTGCGGCGATGGCGTCGGCGGCAAAGAAGATCGAGGCCGAGTACCACGCTCCGTTCCAATCGCATGCGCCGATGGAGCCGATGAATTGCACGGCGCTGGTGACGGCGGACGCGTGCGAGGTTTGGGCGTCGACGCAGAGCCAGACAGGTTCGCGGCAGGTCGCGGCACAGATTACGGGGTTGAAGCCGGAGGCCGTCAAGGTCAACACCGCTTTCATGGGCGGAGGATTCGGCCGTAGGGGCGGAACGGACTATGTTTCGGAGGCGGTGGAAATCGCCAAGCTGGTCCCGGGCAAGCATGTGAAGCTGACTTGGACCAGGGAGGACGACATGCGGCACGACCTCTACCGGCCAGCGTCGTATGTGAAGTTTGCGGGGGCGGTCGATGCCGAGGGTTGGCCATCGGTGTATATCGCGAAGGTCGCGTGCCCCTCGTTCTTTGGCGGTGGACGCGGCGGCGCGGTGGACGGCACGGCGGTCGAGGGCATCCACACCCTGGAATACGCAATTCCGCACATGCAGGTGGATTGGCGGAAAGCCGATCCGGGCATCCCGACCACGTTTTGGCGGGCGGTTGGTTATACCCAAAACACGTTCTTCGCCGAGGGGTTCATCGATGAACTGGCGGCGCTCGGCGGAAAGGATCCGCTGGCAGTGCGGCAGCGCATGCTGGCCGGGTCGCCGCGCCTGTTGGCGGTCCTGAACAAGGCGGCGGAGGGTGCGAAGTGGGGGAAGGCTCCAGGTGGACACCACCAGGGTGTTGCGGTGGTGAACAATATCGGGAGCTACACGGCGATGGTAGCCGAGGTTTCCGTCGTGAATAAGAAACTGAAGGTGCATCGGATCGTGTGTGCGGTCGATTGTGGGCCCGTGGTGAATCCGGCGATTGTGAAGGCGCAGATCGAGAGCGGGATTGCGTACGGTCTGACGGCGGCGCTGAAGGGCGAGATCACAATCGACCGGGGTCGCGTGAAGCAGGGCAACTTCCACGAGTACGATATGCTGAGGATCGACGAAATGCCTAAGATCGACGTACACATTGTGGAGACGAACAACAATCCGGGCGGGATCGGGGAGGCGTCGGTGCCTACCGTCGCACCGGCAATCGCGAATGCCATCTTCGCGGCCACGAAGAAACGGGTACGGAGCTTGCCGATCCGACCGGAGGTGTTCGCATGATCCGGCGCTTGGCATGTTTGATGGTGGTGTGTGCCGGCCTCGTGTTCGGGGCCGACATTGCAGGGACTTGGACGGCGAGTTTCGATACCCAGATCGGCCAGCAGGAGTACACCTATGAGTTCAAGGTGGACGGGGAAAAGCTGACGGGGAAGGCGAAGTCGGCTAACGGCGAGAGCGAGATCGCGGAGGGCAAGGTTGCAGGGGACACCGTGACATTTGTCGAGAACCTGAACTACCAGGGGATGCTGATCCGCATCGAGTACACGGGGAAGATCTCGGGGGACCAGATCAAGTTCAGCCGGAAGGTGGCGGATTTCGCGGTCGAGGAGTTGGTGGCAAGGCGGGGGAAGTAGGGGCGGAGCCGAGGCAGCTGGCGTCAGGGTTGTCGCAAGGAAATTGCGGAAAATCGTTGACTCCAAGCCGCAGGGTTGGTTATCATCCTAAGGATGCGGACTGACGCGGCACGTTCTGAAGGTCCAAACTGAGTTTCCGAGTGTTCCTGAGTTGCGGCAACCCGTCGGTAATCAAATTTCGAAGGAGATTACACACATGAAGAAGCTCATCGCAATGACCATCGGCCTCGGCCTCGTTCTCGGCACCGTTTCGTTCGCCAAGCCCCTTCGTGCGGTCCAGGACCCACTCGATCATACCCAGGACGACAAGAAGACCGAGAAGAAGAAGGGCAAGAAGAAGACCAGCACCGACGACAAGAAGATGTAGTTCTTCCGGGCGGTCGCCGGCTTCCGGCGACCGTCCACGTCTTGCCGAGACCCCCCGTTTCCTAGTCCCAGCCCCCGTTCGTCCCTTTGACGGCCCCTTCTCCGCTTGGTATAATCAAGTGGGCTGCTTCCTTTTCCAAGACCCACGTTCTCTGATTTCCCCGTCGCTGTCTGTTGCAAGTCTGTTTCTGCGTGAATGTCTCAAATGCCTAGGATCTTGCTTTCCATACCCCACATGGGTGGGACCGAGCAGCACTATGCCTCCGAGGCGTTTTCCACCAACTGGGTTTCGACCGCGGGTCCCCATCTTGGAGCGTTCGAGGCCGCCTTTTCGCAGCGTATCGGACATCCTTCGCTTTGCCTGTCCAGCGGGACTGCGGCGATCCATTTGGGACTGAAGTTGCTGGGTGTCGGGCCGGGCGACGAAGTACTGTGCTCGACGTTGACTTTCGCGGCATCCGCCAATCCCATCCGGTACCAAGGCGCGGTGCCGATCTTCCTGGACAGCGACCGGGCGACGTGGAATTTGGACCCCAATCTCCTGCGTGAGGTTTTGCAGGCCAAGGCCGCAACGAACAGGCTTCCAAAAGCACTGATTGTAGTGGACCTGTATGGACAGTCGGCGGATATGGACCCGATCCTGGCCACGTGCCGCGAGTACGGAGTGGCGGTTCTCGAGGACGCGGCGGAGGCCCTCGGGGCGACTTACAAGGGCCTACCTGCCGGTAGCCTTTCGGAGATTTCCGTCTACTCATTCAATGGAAACAAGATCATCACGACCGCGGGCGGAGGAATGCTGACGGCGCACGACCAGGCGATGGTCGACAAGGCCCGCTTCTGGGCGACGCAGGCGCGTGATCCGGGAATCGCGTACGAGCACTCGGAGACGGGCTACAACTACCGGATGAGCAATGTGTTGGCCGGTATCGGCCGCGGGCAACTGGAAGTGCTGGATCTGCGGGTACAACGGCGTCGGGAAATCGCCTTCCGCTACCGCGACGCTTTCGCGGACCTGCCGGGAATTTCGCTGATGCCGCAGGCCGCCTACGGCTTACACACGAATTGGCTGAGCTGTTTCCTGATTGACCGGACGCGGTTCGGGTGTTCCCGTGATGATTTGTTGCGGCATTTGGACTCTCGGGACATCGAATCGAGGCCTGTGTGGAAGCCGATGCACCTTCAGCCGCTGTTCGCCGACTGCGAGGTCCACGGTGGAGCGGTGGCTGCCGATTTGTTCCACACCGGAATCTGTCTGCCGAGTTCCAGCAATCTGGGTGCTGACGACCAAGCCCGTGTGATCACGGCCGTCCGGGAGGCCGCGCGTGCCTAATTCGCGACTACCTGTGGCTCTCGGGCCGGCCCCCAAGGCGCGGTTCGTCGATACGTTGCTGCGGGCGGTACTGGTCTATTCGGTCGAGATCGTGATCATCGTCTTCTCGGCGGTGTTTGCGTTCCTATTGCGATTCGATTTCTCGATTCCGAGGGGCTACATCCCAGTCTTGACGAGCGCGGTGCTCGCTTGGATACCCATAAAGCTCATTGCGTTCAAGGCGTTAGCGCTGGACCGTCGCTGGGCTCGGTACGTGTCGTTGTCGGACTTGGTGAGGCTGGCTGCCAGCAATCTTGCCGCAAGCACGATGGCCGCCGTGCTGCTGTGGCTGTTGAACGCCGGGGTTCCGCGCTCCGTCTACGTGATCGACTTCCTGGTCTGCGTCATGTTCACTGCGGGGTCCCGAATAGTGATCCGGGTTCTGGGAGAACATTTCCGCGCCGGCGAGGGTGGGGCCGATGGCAAGCAAACCCTCATTTACGGGGCGGGGAGCGCGGGTGCGGCGCTCCTGCAGGACCTGCAACGCACGCCTGCTGTCACATACAAGGTTCGCGGCTTCATCGACGACAATCCGATGAAGACGGGTTTCGTGCTGCACGGTGTGCGTGTGCTGGGGACAGGTGCCGACTTGGCGACCATGGTGGCGCGCCACAACATCGAGCAAGTGCTGATCGCCATTCCCTCGGCATCCGGCCCCGTGATGAAGAGGATTCTTGAGCAGTGCTTGGCTGCTGGAGTGCCGCACAAGACCGTGCCGGGTCTGGCGGAGATCATTGATGGGGGTGGCCTGGCCCGCCAGATCCGCGATGTGGCGGTAGAGGATCTGCTGGGGAGAGTTCCGGTGTCACTTGAGCATGGGCGGATTTCGGCGAGGCTCCAAGGTTCGGTGGTGCTGGTTACCGGTGCTGCGGGATCGATTGGATCGGAGATTTGCCGCCAAGTGGCTAGGTTTAGCCCTGCGGCGTTGGTGGCGTTTGAGGTGGCCGAGACCCCGCTATTCCATCTCCAGCAGGAAATGGCTCGAAGCTTTCCACAAGTTCGATTTCACGCAGAGATCGGGAGCATCCAGAACTCCCGGCGGCTGGGCGATGTTTTTGCGCGACACAGGCCCGCGACCGTCTTTCACGCAGCAGCCTACAAACACGTGCCGATGATGGAAGCCCATCTTTTCGAGGCTATCGAGAATAATGTGTTTGGCACCCTAAACGTGGTCGACACTGCCCGACGGTATGGGACTGGAGAATTCGTCATGATTTCGTCGGACAAGGCAGTCCGGCCGGCGAACATTATGGGGGCAACGAAGCGCGTTGCGGAGCTTGTGGTTCGGTCGAAACAGCACGAAGCGGCCTCTTTCGTGTCGGTAAGGTTCGGCAATGTTCTAGGTAGTAATGGGAGCGTGGTGCCGTTGTTCAAGGACCAAATC
This sequence comes from uncultured Acidobacteriia bacterium, assembly GCA_903907865.1. Classification (GTDB taxonomy): domain Bacteria; phylum Acidobacteriota; class Terriglobia; order Bryobacterales; family Bryobacteraceae; genus BOG-234. The sequence continues at coordinate 65,089 of CAIVPR010000088.1, read as the reverse complement.
GAGCGCGGCGGTCCCGTCACGGTAACCCATCCCGAAATGCGGCGCTACTTCATGACCATCCCCGAAGCTTGTCAATTGGTGCTGCAAGCTACGAGCATGGGAAACGGCGGCGAGATTTTCGTCCTCGACATGGGGGAACCGGTTAAGATCGTTGAGCTCGCCCGGAATCTGATACTCCTATCCGGCTTGCGGCCGGACGTTGACGTCGAAATCAAGTTTACCGGAGTCCGTCCAGGGGAGAAGCTCTACGAGGAACTGAATGCCGAGGACGAGGGGCTAGTGACCACGAGGCACGAGAAGATCAAGATTTTCGCCGGTGCGTGCCCGGACTGGAACGAGTTGGCAAACGAAATCGCCCACCTGCGGGCCTCGTCCGAGTGCCGAGACTACGCTTCGGCAATGGCAGTTCTTCATAGGCTCGTTCCCGACTTCGTTCATTCGGAAGAAACGACCGCGCCCCGTCCCGCGGACATTGCTAAGGAGCGCCGATCTCACGGCGTAGGAGCTGCAGAAGAGCTTGCTACGTCCACCATCGGCGTCCAGTAGAAAAGGCACGAATGAAGACAGCACTGATTACCGGAATTAGCGGGCAGGATGGCTCGTACCTAGCGGAGCTCTTACTCGCCAAGGGCTACCAGGTCCACGGACTTATCCGTAGGAGTAGTACGTTCAACACGTCGCGCATCCAACATTTATACCAGGATCCCCACACGCCGAATCCGCGACTGTCGCTCACCTACGGCGACCTCACCGACGAGGGCGCGGTTATTAGATTAGTCGAGCGGATCCAGCCTGACGAGATTTACAACCTGGCAGCCCAAAGCCATGTTCGGGTCAGCTTCGACTCGCCGGGCTACACTGCTGACGTGACGGCGCGTGGCACGTTAAACCTTCTCGAGTGCATTCGACACTCGGGGAAAAGGACCCGCTTCTATCAAGCGTCGAGCAGCGAGATGTTTGGCTTGGTTCAGGAGACGCCGCAGCGAGAGACTACGCCGTTCTATCCAAGAAGCCCTTATGCCGTCTCCAAGATGTTTGCCCACTGGATGACCGTGAACTATCGGGAGGCATACGATATTTTTGCGTGTAGCGGCATCCTTTTCAACCACGAGTCGCCACGTCGGGGCGAGACGTTCGTCACGAGGAAAATTACACGTGCGGCCGCCAGGATCAAGCTCGGATTGGAAGACGTCTTGTACCTCGGAAATCTCGATGCGCGCCGGGACTGGGGATTCGCGGGTGACTACGTCGAGGCAATGTGGATGATGCTCCAACAGGATGCACCCGACGACTATGTTGTGGCGACCGGAGAGACCCACACGGTGAGGGATTTTTTGGACGTGACCTTCGACCACTTGGGATTAGATTGGAGAAAGCACGTGAAGATCGATCCCCGTTATTTCCGCCCCACCGAAGTGGACTTGCTTCTCGGAGATTCCACGCGCGCACGCGAAAAGCTGGGCTGGGCACCTCGTGTGCGTTTCCAAGAATTGGCGAAGATGATGGCCGACGCGGATTTGGCAGCTGAATCCAGAATCTGCAAGAGCGAGGGGAGGATTTAGGCATATGGTCGTAGTGACCGGTGGCAACGGGATGGTTGGTCACGCGTTGCGCACTTTCCTTCCGGATGCTGTCTACTTGACCCGCAAGGACTGTGACCTTGAGGATTTCGAGGCTGCCAGGCAGGTCTTTACCAAACTGCGGCCTACCGTCGTGGTGCACTTGGCTGCGATGGTTGGGGGCATTGTCGACAATGTCGCACGACCATATGATTTCGTCTACAAGAACCTTCTGATCAACACCCATGCGATCCAAGCAGCGCTGGAGGCTGGTGTCGGACACTTTGTTGCCTGTTCCAGCACGTGCGCCTATCCAGGCACGGTCCCGGAATACCCCATGCATGAGGGCCAGTTCCATCTTGGCCCGCCGGCGATCGAGAATCTACCCTACGGATATGCCAAGCGCGTCATGGCGGTTGCTCTGGACGCCGCAGCCAAGCAGTACGGCATTAAGGCAACGGTCGTGTATCCGAGCAATCTTTACGGACCGCATGACACCTTCGACCTTCAACGCAGTCATTTTGTTCCCGCCTTGATCATGAAAGTGGCCGACGCCATGAAGCAAGGATGGACCGAGATGCCCATGCTGGGGACCGGTCGCCCGCTGCGCCAGTTCCTGTATGTCGATGACTTGGCCAGCGCCATTTACCGCCTGGTGGAAACTGGGACCGAAGGCCATTTCAACGTGGCCACGCCGGAGAATCTATCGATTGAGGAAATCGCGGCTGTCGTGATGGACTCCATGGGGTGCAAGCTCCCCCGCGTGTACAATGGACGGCTCGAAGGCCAATACCGGAAAGATGCGTCCAGTGCCGCGCTGCTAAGTGTCTTCCCCGACTTCCCGTTCACGCCGCTGCGTGACGGGGTGGCTAAGACCTGCGATTGGTACCTGCGGAATCGCGCTTGAGCCCCGGGAGAGGAAAACACGTGGCCCCGAGTTCTGACAGTTCCGCTCAGCCGGCAAATGCGTTGCACCCCATCTTCTCCCGTATCCCCTTCCTTGCACGACTGTTTTCAAGGGGCCGGGACAGCCGCATCGCACTAACCGGACTAGCGAACGGGCTCTCAACTGGAATCGCCGCTTTGACCGGCCTCGCCTCAATCGGTATCGCGGTCCCCTATCTCGGGCCGGAGCAATACGGCCTTTGGGTGAGCGCTCTAAGCTGGATTCAACTGCTAGGAATTGCGGATTTAGGCATTGGCAACAGCTTGGTCAATGAACTGGCCCAGTCATACGCGGCCGATGACAAGGACCGGGCAGGGGAGGCGGTATCGACATCGCTATTCCTTACTAGTGCCGCAGGTCTGCTGGTTCTTGTGTTGACCTTGCTGGTCCTCGCGCTCTTGCAAGCCGCCGGGCATGGTCTGGCCTACGGCCCGGGCAATTCGGCTTGGTCCCTGACCATTGTGATCCTGGTGGCTACTGCCATTGATTTGCCGCTTGGAACACCGGGGAGGGTGTACCTCGCAGTACAGGAGGGCTACCTAAATGCCCTCTGGACCATCTTGGGGTCTCTGCTGGGTCTTGCAGGCGTTTACGCCGGAATCCATTTGCGTCTGCCATTGCCCTACGTGGCAGGTGGTGCTCTTTTCGGGCGTGCCGCCGCGAAGGCTGGATCTTTTGTGGCTGTCTTGGTGACCAAACCGTGGTTGCGCCCACGGATTTCGGGAGTCAGCAGACGGTGCACGAAGCAACTCTTGGGGCTGGGCATCTGGTACTTTGCCGCCAACATCGGTTTCATGCTGGAGTCGCAAATCCTATATCTTGTAGGCCCGACTGTCATAGGCTTGGCCGCAGTTGGTGAAGCCGCCATCGTCCACCGTGTCTACGCGACGGTACTGGCGATTCCCATGCTGTTCCTTGCGCCCCTTTGGCCTGCGTACGCCGAAGCGCTGCACCGCAACGACCATGCGTGGGTGAGATCCACCTTGGCCCACGCCAGGTGGCTCGGAGCTATTTCAACAGTAGTGGCTGTCGGCGGCGTTACCTTGGCTGGACCCACTGGTCTGCGCTGGTGGCTCCATGGAAAGATTATGCCGAGTCGCCTGCTTCTCGCTTCCGGCGGACTCTGGCTGGCGATGCGTTTGTGGCGCGAAGTTCACACGACTCTCCTCAGCGGCGCCGGGAGACTGCGTGGCCAAGGCACTTATGGCGTCGTGAGTGCAGGTCTGCAGGCAATACTGGCATCTGTCTTTGGACGTGCATACGGAGCTCCGGGAGTTTTCCTGGGCTGGTTCCTGGGATTCGCGCTTATCAGCGGCATCCTCCTCGTGTGGGAGTGCCACTTATTGCCGCAGGTGCGGAGGCTGGCCCCGGATGCTACATGACAAGTTCTTTAGCGAACTGCGGGAAGCTTTGCGGCGTCCCGGCAGGGCCGTGGAATTTGCTATTCTGTGCGCCCACGAAATCAAGTCTTGGAGTATCCATACGGAGACCCCGCCAGCATCCCCGCTGCATGTTACAAGCAATACGGTGTTTCTTGTCTCCTCCACGATCCGGCCTTCGGCGAATCGCCTGTCGTATGGTAACTCCCGCAGCGTCTTTACCCCGGCCGAACGCTTGGATCAGACGTTCGCTACAATTGACAGCATCCGCAGGCATGCCCCGCCCTGCCAGATCGTGCTGTTGGAGAATTCTAGTATTACGGACAGTGAGGACCGTCAGCTTTCGGTTTGTTGCGATGCGGTATTGCGTTTTGATTCCGATCCGGCAGCTCGGCATTTGCGGGACAGCCCGTTCAAAGGAGCCGGAGAAGCCTACATGCTCTTGGCGGCATTCGAACGTCTGGCCGGCGCGGCCCACGGGCGTTGCTTCAAGATTTCGGGGCGATACCGGTTGCGGGAATCGTTCGACCCATCGTCCTATTCGGACAAGCTAATGGGCTTTTCGGTTGGCCCGGGTCCGTGCTTTTCGACCCGCTTGTTCTGCGTCCCGTCGGCCAGTACTCTTCTGTTTGCAGGGGCACTACGCCAGGCGCTCCCACGCACGATGGCGGGAATGTCGATAGAAAAGGCGCTGTACATCGGGCTCCCCCGCGCGGCGGTGCAGGCGCAGGCCGTTCTCGGGGTCGAAGGGGAGACTGCGGTAAGTGCTGATCGTATCATTGAATAGCACCACACGTGCCCGATTCCAGCAGAGGTCGGCTCTTGTGTGCGTGGAAAGCCTTTGCTAGGAGTAGCCCGTGCATGAATCAATAAGCATACCTCTTGTCCCTCGAGTAAGCGCGCGACACCTGCGGCGCCGCGCTAGCTTCGACTACATGACGGTCGGCTCGTTCTTCTTCCCAACCGGTATCATCCTTTTGGCCATTGCAAATGGTGCCGTCGGTCCGATAGTGGCGGGAGTCCTATACGCCCTGCTGGGATATCTCTTCTGCAAGTTCGTGTCGGCCCTCGTGGGTTCGAGGACGAATCTGCAGCCCGCAACGTTCGCCGCACTAGCTATATGTCTCACTGGCGCGGGCATAGCCCAGATGTACGCCCTCTGGTTTTCGGGCCAGTTGCAGAACACTATCGACGCCGTCGAGGTCTTTTACCCGCTCTCTCGCGTCGGACTTGTCGATGGGGCCTTCGCAACCACCAAGACCAACTCCGAAATGGCCATTTGGATTTGGCAATTCCTCTATGAGGGAGCCGGGCGGCTAGGCCTGGGCGACGGGCCGTGGATTGGGGTGACCTTCAACTGTTTCATGATCACTCTTTCGATTACCCTCATCCTTGCCACGGTCGAGCTTGTCCGTTCAGGACTGGAGCAGGTACGGGATATTACGCCTTGGCTTATCTTCGGGTTTCTATTCTGGGAAGCAGCGACTATTCATGTGCGTGATGCCTATACAATCCTAGGCTCGGCGGTCGTACTTTTCTTTTCAGCGTTTCTGATCGAGCGCCCCTCCTTAACCAGGCTCATCGTGGGGATTAGCTCGACGGCTGTGGTCGCCGGACTTATCTTTTATGTTCGGGAGGAATCCGGTTTCATGTTGGGGCTACTCGCTTTCTGGGGGCTCTCTTGCGGTGTGTTTTTCTCCAAGTGGGAGTCGTCATCCGCCCGTTCCGTGGCACTGTTCGTCTTGGTCTTGGTCGGCGTTATCGCCGTCGGAGGGGCCGTTGCCGGACGGGAGCTTTTCCTCCTGCGGTCCGATGAGTTAATCCAAGACAACATAACCAATGCGGATGCTGGATCTCTAGGTACGCGCTTCATCATGCAGGCGTCACTGCCTGTCCGAATCACAGTCGGCACATTCTTCATGTTCGTACATCCGATTCCATTGTGGGGCTACATTGGACCTTGGTTCGACGAGATTACATGGATCGAGTCTCTCGGCGGGTTTACAATGTTGGCAACGGCACCATACCTTGTCGACGCGCTTTGGACGCCGACACCCAACCGGAGGATGGCAGTACACAAGCTCTACGCCTCGGTTGCATCTGGGCTGGGCATATTGAGCATCGTGATGTCCAACATGGGCGTGCGGCATATCCTTCAGTTTCTACCATTCCTGCTCGTCGTCATGGCGTTCTCGAATCCGCTGGCCCATCAGGGCCGGCGTCGGATGCTTTGGCAGCTTTGGCTGGGAGTAATCGCGCTGGTCCACGTTGCCTGGGCGGTCCTGAAAGGCTAGGGATGAAGCAAATCATATCAGGAAGTGGGGCGGGGGGAGGTAACCTTGGGGCAAGCGGGCCAGCCGTCATCAACAATTTCGATCTGATCCGCCTATTCGCAGCGCTGCAAGTTGTGTATGAGCACGTACTCAGCCACTTGGACGTGAAGATTCCATGGGCTGAAGCCTTGGGACAACTAGCAAACCTGTTCCCGGGTGTTCCTATTTTCTTTGTACTGAGTGGCTTCCTTGTATATTGGGCGTTTTCGAAATGCCCCGAGTGGCGCCGTTTCGCCCGGAACCGCTTCCTTCGCCTGTATCCGGGACTGTGGGTTTCATTTGCCTGCACCTGCTTCCTATTGGTCGGCTTTCGGGTGGTCACGCCGAAGATGTTCCTGACGAGGCAGCTCCTAGTCTGGGTATTGACTCAGATAACAGTGTTTCCAGTCTACACGCCGGACGTACTGCGCCCGTGGGGGGCCCACAATCCGAACGGCAGCCTATGGACGATCGTGGTCGAGTTGCAATACTACATGGCGGTTCCCTTACTCCACCGTATGCTTGGTGGCAGGAACTGGGCGGTGGTTTGGGCGGGTCTCTTCGCGCTATCGTACTCGGGCAGTCTAGCACTGGGTCACTTAACGGGTGTATCAGGAACGGCCGGGAAGCTGGCTGCGGTCTTGCTGTTGCCCTATCTATTCTATTTCCTAATGGGAATTGGGCTCTACAAGGCTTGGCCTCAGATTAGTCCTTACCTGGTTGGTCGCGGCCTGTGGTGGGCGGCAGCGTATGTAGGCTATACGGTCACCTTCTCCGCAGTGCTCCGTCTATACGATATCTCGTATATGCCATCGCCACTTGGGCTGGTCGGCTATATGATCATGGCCGCGGCTGTACTCTCGACAGCCTACAGTGCGCCGGCCTTCGCCAAGAGTGTCCTTCATGGAACGGATCTCTCGTACGGCATCTATATTTATCACATGCTCGTAATTAATTCTCTCATGGCTCTGAATCTCACTGGGACGTCGCGGTGGATGGCGTTTGCCATCGGGTGTACCTTGGCCATGAGCGCCATTTCTTGGCAGTTTGTCGAGCACCCGGCATTACGCCTAAAAAGCAAATGGCGATAAACAGCACGAGCGGGGCACCCTCGACAGCTCGCCCGAACTTTCCCCAGTTCGACGCAATCCGGGCGCTTGCGGTCTTCTCTGTGATGTTTGCCCACTTCGGCGGCCCTGCAGCTGCGAGGCTAGCAGCAGTGGGCTTAGATTGTGGGGCTCTCGGTGTTCGCTGCTTCTATGTTCTTAGCGGGTTCTTAATTACAACGATCCTCTTGGCCGACACATCGCACTCTTGCAGGACTGCCGAGATAATGAAGCGATTCTACGCACGCCGGATTCTGCGCATATTCCCCCTGTACTATGGCGTCCTGGCTGTTGGCGTGATTATCGGCATAGCCGATGTGCGTGACAACTTATTCTGGCATGCCTCGTATCTAGCAGACTGGGCTGGCCGTGGCATGGGTGTCACTTCCCATTTCTGGTCTCTTTGTGTTGAAGAGCAGTTTTATCTGGCTTGGCCCATAGCTGTTGTGGGACTCCGAAGACGAAGTGCGGTCAGCAGTCTTGCCGTGGCAATCGCAATATCGATCATCGCGGCGGTTACAATCCCCAATCCATTCTTGGCGCGGACAGCCGGTAGTTTTGCATATCTCGGCACCGGATGCGCGTTGGCACTGAGTCGCAGCGGGCACCTCTCGGGGAAGGCCCTCATGGGCGGGGCAGTTCTTTGCCTACTCCCTGCCGTGCTTGTGACCACTCGGACTTTGGGGGCTTCGGCAGCGGGTGGCGCGCGTTTGTGGGCGTACTGGGATGCTGTGGCTTTTGGAGTTCTTATCGCTAGGGCAGCGAAGGGCTTCAGCGGCTTTACAGGCTGGATCCTAAGGCTGCCCCCACTGCGTTTCGTCGGTCGCATCAGCTACGGCGTGTACGTCTACCATGAATTTGTACCGACCGCCCTCCGGGCGGTCGGAGGAACCTTTGTCGCAAACGCAAACCCCTACCTCCGGGCCTTGGCTTACCTGGGCTGTACGCTTTTGATTGCGACAGCATCATATTTTGGATTCGAAAGGATGTTCCTGCGCTTGAAGGAGCGATTTGAGTAGTCGGCAGGTTCGGTTCGCCACGAGCGCTACGAAACGAGATTCGAAACCGTGTTAGAATTGCCTCTGTGGGTTCTTGGCCATATTCAGTAGCTCATAGAAATTCTATGCAAGACAAGTCTGACATTATTCAGTCCGGAAGCAAAATTGAACTTCTGCAGGTTCTACGAGCACTCGCAGCAATGTTGGTCTTGCTCTTCCACTGTTCGGGCATTGTGGCCCGGATGAAGGGCGTTGAAGGGCATGTGGGCCCGTTTGGCTTCGGATACTGTGGGGTAGACCTGTTCTTTCCTATTTCCGGATTTATCATAGCCCATGTACATTGGAAGGATCGTGGGCACCCCGACACCTTTTTCAAATATTTCTGGCGCCGTGTCCGTCGAGTTTACCCGCTCTACTGGGTCATCCTAGTACCCATGGTAGTACTTGGAGCGGGGAGCCGTGACACTGTCACGGTTGCCGTGGATTTCTTGTTACTCCGACGCGTCACTTGGACCTTGACCTATGAGCTCCTTTTTTACGCTATATTTGCTCTTTCAATCCTCCATCGCGGGCTTGGCCTTCTCGCGCTTGTCCTGTGGGGGAGCGTGTCGGTGTTTCGGTTGGTGTTTAGAGTGCCAGGCAGCAGCTTCGAGGACTTTATCTTCGGGGCATTTACCATTGAATTCCTGCTCGGAGTTCTGGCTGCCCGATTGGCAGCTACTGTCCGTTTATCGTGGGGCTTCGGAGTGATAGGCGGCCTGCTCTTGACTTGTTTGGCAGCTATCGATCACTTGGTTCCAGACAAAGATAGTTTCCGTCTGGCATATTCCTTTGCCGCCTTTCCTTTGATTGCCGCACTGCCCTATATCCGAATGGGGGTGCCTCGGCTGTGGGTATTCTTAGGCGACGCCTCCTATTCGATATTTTTATGCCAAGTGCCGTTCCTAGCAGCCGCGGCGAGGTTATCCAGCCGAGTTAGTGGCCTTCCGTGGTGGCCTCTGACTCTGATTTCCATCGCGGGGGCCAATTTATTTGTCGGAGTTGTTGTCTACTTGGCAATTGAGCGGCCACTGTCGAAGCGTTGTGCACCCAAGGCAAAGTGACGCCGAGGCTGACATTGGCAACGTGGCTCCGCGCAGACTGGGGCAAGGTGAGTTATACTAAGGCCGATCATAGCGCCGACAGTCATTGCGCAGTCTTCGGCCGTTCCAGCAGCCCGTCAGTCCTGTCAGCGACTTTTTTGGATCCGACAATGCGTTACGCTTGGGGATTGCAAGATTGGCAGGGTTCTCCACAGAGCGTGCGGGGCGCGAAGAACCGCGCTATGAATGGGCAGTCGCGGCAAACAAATAACATGACGTGGGAACGCCGGAATAACGCCGCATTCCCGCAGTTCGTTTGACTTTCGATACCAGGCAGGCGTGCCAATGACTTCTTCGCGGGCCCTATTGTCGCATCGAGTGTGGGTGCCGCGACGACTACCGACTGGCTGCCTTGTGGTATCATACAGCATAATGATGCGTCATCCGAGCCTGCAATGTGTGGTGCTGGTCCTATCATGCGACCGCTACCGCGACCTGTGGGAGCCGGGCACAAAGCTTTTTTCCCGCTATTGGCCGGACTGTCCTTGGCCAAAGTACTTGGCAAGCGACTCCAAACCGGCCCTGTTTACAGACTTCAAGTCCATCGGCGGCAGCCGCCCGGGTCTGGATTGGTCGTCGTTGACGCGGGACGTGCTCAACCAAATCGAAGCAGGCATCATCCTGCTGTTCCTTGATGATTTCTTTCTGACAGAGCCCGCCGACACGGCGCTGGCCGTGACGCTCTTGGAAGAGATGGACCGAACTGGCGCGGCGCACGTTCGCCTCATCCCCCATGCGCAGTACACCGATGAAATGAAGGGATCCAAACTAGTCACCGAACATCTCCCCGGTCTGCCCTACCGGGCATGCCTTCAGGCTGGGTTCTGGCGTCGCAGTGTACTACTTTCGTTGTTGGAGGACGGGGAGTCCCCGTGGGAGTTCGAGGTTAAGGCCTCGCACCGCAGCGAGTTACTTGCCGAGCCGTTTCTGGCCGTCATTCGCAATCCGGTCCCCTATGTGGATGTACTGGAGCGGGGTAAGTGGTTGCCCCGCGGAGTCAAGCTGTGCCAGCGCGAAGGACTCGCAATCGACTTCGCCGTGCGGCCCCCGATCTCCCTCTCCGACAAGTTCCGCCGCCTCCGAATCGCGTTGCTCTCCCATGCGATTGCGCTCGTGCCAAAGACCCTGAGAGTTGCGATCCGACGTCATCGGCTCCAAGCCGCAGGTTCGACATCATGAAGTTTGACGTAGCGATCACGACCTACCGCCGACCGGAGCTGGCGGTTGCCGCGGTCAAATCCTGTCTTGGCCAGGGCCCGTTGCTGGGCGAGGTTGTCGTTCTGGACGATGCTGGTGGTGATGACACCGCTGAGCGGCTCGCTGCCCTAGGAGATCCTCGCGTCCGGTGCCACGTCGCGGAGTCGAACGGGGGCATGAGCATGTCCCGCCACCGCGTCTTGAAGCTTTGCAGGTCCGACTGGGTGGTCTTGCTTGACAGCGATTGGGAGCTGCGGGGGGGCGCGCTGGTGGAGTTGGCAGCGCTGGTGGAGTCAGGGCCGAAGGATCTCGCGTTGGTTGGATCGCGGCTGCAATGGGACACTGGCTTCTGTACCCCGCCCGGTGTCCCCTTGGAAGTTCTCGACTACGAGGACCAGATCCGGTGGCGAAGTCGCCCGGAGGGTCTTTGGCAGGACAATCTTGCGGCCATTTCCCAGCGTGTGCTCGGCCAAGTGGAGTGGCCGCCGTTTCGGATCGGGTGGCACGCCAACACGGTGTTTTTCTTGGACGTTGCCCGGCATGGTTCAGCACGGTTTTCACCCAACTGTCTGGGCTATCAGAAATCGGACGCACCGTTCGGCGACTCGCGTGGATCTCGGCAATCGTTGTTAGCGAGGCGTGCTTTGGACGCGCCTTCCTCGGCACCGGTATGCGAACTGCTCCTTGAGCGCCATGGTGACGCGATGCGCCAGCATGGACCCCGCCTTCTCGCCTCCATTCTCTGCAGTTCCGCCATGTACGCCATGCTGGATGGAGACCCAACCCGCGCTCGGAAGTGGCTCCTCGAGTCCGCAAGACTGAACGGTTGGACCCTTCGGCACTCGGCCATCGCGTTCGGCCTGATTTGCGGCCGCGCGGCATTCAAGCGGCTCTATACGCTCTTGGGCTGAGAAGACGAAACCGTGAGAATCTGCCATCTACTGGATACTCTCGCGATGGGCGGGGCCGAGAAGGTGGCTGCGCTCCATGCCCGGGAACTGACACTGCGTGGTCATGACGTTACTTTACTGGCCTATCATCCAGGCAACCAGCTATCCTCCCTGCTTGGGCACAGCACCGTTCGGGTCGAAACGGTTGCAGACAAAGGCGTAGGCCGCCTTGCCGGAATGAGAGCGTTGTTCTCTGGGTCGCGATTCGATATCGTCCATGCATATAAAAGCCGCGGTGCCGTCTGGGCTGGAGCGGCCTTGACTGGCCTCCGGCGTCCCGCCTTCTTCGTGGGCCAGCACTATCTTGACTCGGATCCGTGGATTGTCCGTGCTCTCACGACAGCCACGTGCGGCAATCCATGCAACCCAGACGCGATTCGGTGGGTTGTCCCATCGCGCGCCGCGGCATCGGCTGTTCACCGGAGCTACGGCGCGGCGCTCGCTAGGATCGCGGTTCTGCACAACCCCGTGGACCTGAGTGTGTTGCAACGCCTAAGGACTTCGGCGGAGGCAAAACGGGAACTGGGCTTGGAGGCCGATGTCCCGGTGGTGAGTATCGTCGCAAATCTGCACCCGTGGAAAAACCACCGGATGTTCCTACGGGTGGCGGCGCGGATTGTCCAGGCTCGCCCCGAGACCGTGTTCCTATCGGTCGGTCGCGATCAACTCAACGGTGCCGTGCAGGCCGAATGCGAGGCGATGGGTCTCGGCAGCTCCGTGCGGTTCCTCGGACATCGGTCGGACGTGCCCAGATTGCTGGAAGCCACTGACATTGCCTTGATCACGAGCCCCGACGAGTCATTTTGCCTCGCCCTCGCTGAGGCCGGTGCCATGGGAGTATGCTCCGTCTCTACCGACAACGGCGGCGCGTCGGATATTTTGCTGGACGGTCAAACCGGGGTGCTGGTGCCGCGAGACGATGACTCTAGAATGGCCGCCGAGGTGCTCAGTCTGTTGACGGACGAGCAACGATGCTTGTCCATGGGCGACTCGGCACGCTTACACGTACGGCGCATGTTCGCTCTTGAGACAATTGTGGACAAGCTAGAGACGATGTATTCGAACGTGATCTGATGTGCCGGCTCGGTGGGCCCCCGACATACCAACACAATGCGTTTCCCTATCAAAGTCAAGACGGAAGTGATTCCCTCCTTCCTACGGCGGATCATCCCAAACAAGCCGGATCCGACCCGCCTTATCACTAGCAAGGTGGACGAGACGCAGTTTTCACGCTGCGCCTCCTCCATTTGCATTGGCGGCATTTGGCGGACCACCAGTCCAGGCCGGCACCCCGAATCCAACAAACTGCTAGCTCGGACATTAGCTGGCACGCCTGCACGAATCGTGGATGTCGGTGTCTCCGACGGGGGCACATCCGTGGATCTATACTTGGCCTTGGGCGCAGATGTCCGCAGTTTAGTGGTGACCGATGTCTGCCTCAAAGTGCGTGCCGTGCGCCAAAACGGTGGTTGGTACCTCTTCCGGCCGGATGCAGGCGCCTGTCTGATGGCTGTGTTTGATCACCTGATCTACTACAATGTAATAACCTCAAATAGTTTCTTGGGCGGCCACGCAGCCGCCGTATTTGCGGCAGCACCCTCCCCCGAAACCGGATCCGATGTCTTCCTGATGAACCCCCGCTTGATGTCCACCGTTGCAAGAGATTCCCGAGTGGAACTCCGCGAGTGGGATGTCTTCACCCCCTGGCGCGGTGAAAGGATGGACGTGGTCCGGGTCGCAAATCTGCTCAACCCCGCGTATTTCACCACAGCGCAGTTGAGGGAGGCGATGTCGAATTGTTATCGCGCCGTTGAGGGGCAGGGCTGGATGATGGTCGTCGACAACCGAAAGTCGGAGAAAGCCACGCTGTTTCGGAAGGAGGGTGGGCGGCTGACGGTCGCAGCCCGCGTCGGTGACGGAGCAGACGCCGAGGCGCTCCTATGTAACGGATGGGGGCCGACAGATTGAGTATGCCCGCAAGAACTCGACGCTCCAAGATTGTCTTTGTAGGCTCGTTCGTGCCGCAGGCCAAGGACGGAACGGCGGGCGGCCAGATGCAGGCGTGCAGAACTCTGGTCGAGTCGACCGACGGCAAGAGCGTCGAATGGCTCCTGATTGACACGACGCAACGTTCATTGCCGCCTCCTGGCCTGGCCATTCGTTTGCTGGACGCCTGCCGGAGAATGCTGGTTCTGGCGGCCAGATTGGCAAGTCGACCAGATTGCCTCCTTCTGTTCAGTTCGTATGACGCTCCAAGCTTCCTCGAAAAGGGAGTGATGTGCTTGTTTGGCCGTGCCACGGGCCGGAGGGTAGTGTGGAGTATCCGATCCGAAGTGCCAACCCAGCCTCCGCCAACATGGTTTACCAAGGTCAGGGTGTTCCTGTTGAGGCGAGCAACGGTTCTCTTCTGCCAAAGCGATGCGGCAGCGAATTCCCTTGCACGGATGGTCGGCGAGACGTCAGCGGGAAAACTGCGGATCGTCCCCAATTGGATCGACAGTTCCCGTTACCATCCAGGCAAGGAGGCGGCTCCCCCAGTGAGATTCGTGTTCCTTGGCTGGTGCGAGAACCACAAGGGGATTCGAGAGTTGATCGAGGCGGCCCTCCTCCTGTCAGCGCAGTCTGTCCCCTTCCGCTTGGAACTGGCTGGGGGAGGTTCGCAGTTGCAATGGTTACGGGAGATGAGCGCCGATCCCCGTTTGGCCGGGATAGTCACCGTCCACGGCTGGGTTCACGGCAATGAAAAGACCACCTTGATCGAATCTGGCCACGTCTTGGTCCTGCCATCTTACACGGAGGGGATGCCGAACGCGGTGCTGGAAGGCATGGCTGGCGGCATGGCGATCCTGGCCACACCGGTCGGAGGTGTTCCGGCTCTAGTCGAACACGGCCACAACGGATTGCTGGTGCCTCCGCGCGACGCAGTGGCTTTGGCCGGGGCCATGCGGCAACTGGCCGGCGATCCCGCGTTGGTGGAAAGCATGGGACTTCTAAGCTTGGAGAAAGTGCGCCGCGAACACGACATATCCTCGCTGTGGCCTAGGATTTCAGCGGCACTTGGCGTCGGGAACGGCGTCTGACCCCCACCGCCGTGGCTGGTATCATGGAGGATGGGAACAATCCTGCACGACATTTCAGCAACCGTGACACCCCATCGACCAATTCCCCTGCTGGACGTTCGGCGACAGACGGGCATTCTCCGAAAGGAATTGGATGCTGCAATTGCCCGTGTCTTGGATCATTCACAATTCATTCACGGTCCGGAAGTTGGGGAGTTGGAGGCCCGGATCGCAAGCTATTGCGGGAGTCGGCATGCCGTTGCTTGCGCTTCAGGTAGTGATGCCTTGCTGCTTCCGCTGAGTGTTCTGGGAGTCGGTCCCGGAACATCGGTGATTACGAGCCCGTTCACGTTTTTCGCCACCGGCGGATCTATCGCAAGATTGGGTGCAGAACCGGTTTTTGGGGAGATCGAGCACGACACATTCAATCTGGATCCGGATTGGTTGCGTGGCTATCTAGCCGACTGCTCGGCGACCCAGATCAAATCGATCCGCGCGATTATTCCGATACACCTATTCGGCCACAGCGCTGACATGGAAGCGATCAACCAGATTGCCGCAGCATATGAAATACGTGTGATTGAGGATGCGGCGCAGGCGATAGGCGCAGAGTTTCAAGGTCGGCGTGCCGGGTCCCTGGGGTGGTGTGCGGCATTCAGCTTCTTCCCGTCCAAGAATCTTGGAGGTCTAGGCGACGGCGGCCTCATTACGACCGACGACCCGGAACTGGCCGACAACCTCCGCCTTTGGCGGTTTCACGGCGGTGGGGGCGGATACAGCCACCGCTACGTCGGAATGAATTCGCGCCTGGATACGCTCCAAGCCGCTGCACTGTTGGTAAAGCTGGAACATCTGGACGAGTGGACACATCGTCGCAGGGAAAACGCGGACGAGTATCACCACCACCTACCAGCACTTCTGGGCAACCGGGTCACCTTGCCGGTGGAACGCGAGCACTGCAAACACGTTTACAACCAGTTCACGGTCAGGGTGCGAAACCGTGATGCCGTCCGAAGCCGCCTGTCCGAGGCCGGAATCGGTAGTGCGGTCTATTACCCAATTCCGTTGCACCTGCAAGAGTGCTTTGCGTATTTGGGCCATCGAAAAGGCGGCCTGCCTGTCTCTGAAGCCGCTACCGAGGAGGTACTGGCCCTGCCTATTGAGGCAGGATTGACCACCCAAGACATCCGTGCGGTTTGCGAGGCCCTGGCAAGGGCTGTGGACCACGATCAACCCAACCTATGAAACAAGTCATCCAGGACGTTCGCACTGGCGTCACCTCCGTCAAGGAGATACCCGACCCCATAGTCGCTCCCGGCCAAGTGCTGGTCGCTGAAGTCGCCTCCGCAATCTCTGCCGGAACGGAACGCTACGTCGTTGATTTGGCCCGCAAGAGCCTCCTGGGGAAGGCCAGATCGCGACCGGCCGACGTCAAGCGCGTCTTCCAGAAAATGAAGCAGGAGGGAGTGCTCACCACGCTCACCCAGGTATCGGCGAAGCTCAACGAGCCGATGCCGCTTGGATATTCGGCGGCGGGGATCGTCCTCGAGTGCGGGGACGACGTCCAGGACTTCAAGCCCGGGGATCGCGTCGCCCTTGCCGCTCCCCATGCCGGGGTGGCCGCAATCGGACACAACCTCTGCGCCCGAATCCCCGACAATGTCACTTTCCAACAGGCGGCCTACACGTCGATCGCCGCGATCGGCCTACAGGGCATTCGCCTCGCACACTTGGGACTCGGCGAGTCCGTGCTTGTCGTGGGACTGGGCCTGATCGGCCAGATGTGCGTCTGCATGTTGAAGGCCCAAGGTTGCCGTGTTTTCGGCACAGACTCCGACCCGTCCCGGTTGGAACAAGCGAAGGCGCTTGGAGCTGACGCCGTTGCCACCGGTGCCCCGTTGCAAGCCGTGAAGGACTTCAGCGGTTCCTGGGGGGTCGACGCCGTCATCCTTACTGCTGCCACGGAGAGTAACGAACCGATCGAATTCGCGGCCGAGGCCTGCCGTCCTAAGGGCCGTATCGTTTTGGTCGGAGTGGTCGGGCTCAACATCCCGCGCGCTCCCTTCTTCATGAAGGAGCTCGAGTTCACGGTTTCCTCGTCGCTCGGTCCGGGCCGCTCGGATCCTGTGTATGAGGAGAAAGGTGTTGATTACCCCATCGGCCACGCCCGTTGGACCGCCCAGCGCAACATGGTAGCCGTTCTCGATCTGATGGCGGCGGGCAAGCTTCCGGTGGAGAAGCTGACGACCCATACCTTCCCCATCGACAGCGCCAGCGACGCCTACGACTTGATTTTCAAGCGCACCGAACCGTTCCTCGGCGTGGTGCTCGAGTACGGACCGCCCAAGCCGCCAAAAAAGATCGTCCAACTGGGCGGCGGCGCGCAGAGGAAGGCGGCTGCGTCCGGCAGTCTTGGAATCAGCATGATCGGTGCCGGGAATTTTGTCCGGCTGGTGATGATGCCCGCATTGAACAAGATGTCGGACATCGAATGGCGCGGCATTTGCACCGCCAAGGGCATGTCGGGCGAGGCCACCGGCAACCGCTTCGGCTTCCAATTCGCAGCCACCGAGGTCGAAGAAATCTGGAAGGATACCGGCACGTCGACCGTGTTCATCGGTACCCGCCACAACTTGCATGCGGAACTGGTGGTCGCCGCGCTCCGTGCCGGAAAGAACGTGTTCGTCGAGAAGCCGCTCTGCATCTCGGAAGACCAACTGGAATTGATCGAAGCGTGTATCAACGAGCTCGGGGACCGCTGTCCGGTGTTGGCTGTCGGGTTCAACCGCCGATACGCGTCCGGCTTGCAGAAGGTCAAGGAGTTTGCAAAATCCGGGGCACCTATAAATGTTGGCTACCGGTTCTCTCCCGGGCCGATTCCGAAAACCCACTGGACCCAGGACATGGAAGTCGGCGGCGGGAGAATCATTGGCGAAGGTTGCCATGCGATTGACGCGTGCGTGGCTCTTACCGGATCGGTCCCGGTCAAGGTGTATGCGGAATCAATGGCGATGACAGGTGGTTTGGACACCAGCGACGACCATGTCGTGATCACGATGCGGCACGCCAACGGGTCGCTTTCGTCCATTTCCTACCAAGCGGCCGGTGATCGAGGGTTTCCACCCGAGCGCTTCGAGGTATTCGCGGGCGGTCGGACGGCGGTTCTTGACAACTGGAAGGATGGCCAGCTGTGGTCCGGCGGTTCCTGCAAGAAGTTCGACGGGGGCTCCGACAAGGGCCACCAAGCCGGGTTCTCGGCATTCCTGGCCGCATGCCGTTCGGGCGGACCGTGGCCAATGTCTTGGGAGGAGATTCGAGGCGTTACGTGGGCGTCGATCGCGGCCGTCAAGAGCCTTCGAACCGGACTTCCCGTCTCGGTGAGCTAATATGTGCGGCATCGCGGGCATCTACCACTACGCCGACCCGGACCGCCCGATTGACCGTGGGCTGCTGGAGCGGATGACGCGCAGTTTGGCCCATCGAGGTCCGGATGCCGAGGATTTCTTTGTCCATGGCAACATCGGATTCGGCCACAGGCGCCTCTCGATCGTTGACCTCTCGCCCACAGGCGCGCAGCCGATGCCGAACGACGACCGGTCGGCTTGGATCGCCTACAACGGCGAGTTCTACAACCACGAGGAGTTTCGTCCCCGCCTCGCAGCCCACGGTGCCCGTTTCCGTGGACCTTCCGACACCGAGACGCTTCTTCGGCTGATGGAGCACGAGGGCGTCAGGAGCCTGTCGAAGGTCTCCGGAATCTTCGCGTTTGCCTTTTGGGATGCCAAAGCCCAAACCCTGACACTGGGCCGTGACCACCTAGGGGTAAAACAGCTCTATTTCCACGACGACGGACGCCGGATCATCTTCGCGAGCGAGATCAAGGCGCTGTTGAAAGACCCGACGGTTCCTAGAAACATTGACCCCGAAGCGGTCAATCAGTACCTTCACTTCCACACCCCCCTGTTCGAGCGCACATTCTTCCTTGGTGTTCGACAGCTTCGTGCCGGCCAGACCATAAGGATCAACCGGGTCGGCGTCACGCTGGATACCTACTGGTCCATTTCCAACTTCACGAAGTCGACTAGGCCGGAGACCGAGCAAGTCGACGATCTCAAGCATCAGCTGACGCATGTAGTGGGCCAACAATTGATGTCCGATGTGCCGGTGGGATCATTCTTCAGCGGTGGCATCGATTCCAGCGCCATAGCGGCGCACGCATCCCTCTCCGGCAAGCCGCCAATGTGCTTTGGCGTGCACTTTACCGATCAGGGCGTGATCGATGAGCGACCTTACCAGGAAGCTGCGGCCAAGGCGCTCGGGCTGAACCTGCACCTGATCACGATGGACGGCGAGTCATTCCCGGAAGACCTCCGCCGACTGATGTATCACCAGGACCAGCCGGTGCTGGGTGCGGCCCTGTTCCCGATGGCCAAGGTAAGCGAGCTGGCGGCACGCCACGTCAAAGTCTGCTTGGGCGGGCAAGCCGCGGACGAAATTTTTGGCGGTTACGCCCGCTATGCCCTCGGGCGGCCCTTGCAGGTCCTGCGGTCCTGGTTCGCCGGTCGGAAGATGGCGACCGCGGAGAATCCGCTTCCGTCGAAACATGGCGCCACCGTTGGGGGAAACCTCGCGCGCCAATTCGCCGAGGGTGGGACGCTGTACCGGTTGGCACGAAATGCACGCTACCTCGCCAACTGGGAGGTTAGCTATTTCGAGCATTTTGCCAAGACGCCGGAGAGCGATTGGAACCTGCTCTTCGCCAATCCCGAGTTCTGCCGCCGTGACAACTGCCGGCAGATCTTCCACGAAGTGGTCCAACGCTCTCCAGCCACCGATCCGTTGGACCGGATCATGTCATGGGACGTGCAGACGTACATGACCGGACTCTTCCAGCAGGACGACCGCATGAGCATGGCGGCCAGTCTGGAATCGCGCGTTC
This sequence comes from uncultured Acidobacteriia bacterium, assembly GCA_903907865.1. Classification (GTDB taxonomy): domain Bacteria; phylum Acidobacteriota; class Terriglobia; order Bryobacterales; family Bryobacteraceae; genus BOG-234. Next base: position 45,502 of record CAIVPR010000088.1, on the reverse strand, counting down.
CATTCGCCGACCCTCGGATCGTGGAAGCCGCATTCCAAGTTGATGGCGATCTCAAGCTCCGGGGCGGTGCCTCCAAGTGGATTCTGCGTCAATCGGTAGCGGACATCTTGCCTCCGATTGTGCTGAACCGTCGCAAGGTGGGTTTCGACACTCCCGCCGACCGGTGGATCCGCGGCACCCATGCCGGGTTTGTCCGCGATCTCCTCCTTTCAACGCGCGCGCGCCAACGGGGCATTTGGCACCCGACGGGCATCGCGACATTATTGGATCACAACCGGGCGTCCGGCTGGTTCGACCAGATGTGGAAGGTCTTGTCGATTGAGCAGTGGGCGGAGATCTTTTTGGACGAGGCTCCCGATCATGCGTCGAGCCGCGCCGTCATCGAAGTCGCGGGGCGAGCCGATTCCGCAGTATCCGAGCCCACGCTCCCGATGCCAATGTCCGAGCAACTTGCCCATGTGGCGCGGGAGTGCCGTGAACTTGGAGTGAAAGGGACCTTGGCCCGTGGCATGTGGGAACTCAAGACCCGAAGCGGAATCCTCAGGGTGAGGATGCCGTCGGAACCGGAAAAGAAAGGGGCAAGCCCCCACTTTCTGGCAGGCGATTTCCGTCTGCCGTTCGCACCGCCCAGCAGCACCGCGCCAGCGATCCTGGGCGTACTCTCGAACGAGGATCTCACCGAGCTTTCGCATCTTGCGTCGGAAGCGACCAAGGGCCACATCCGCTGTTTCAGCGATTGGATGGCCGACTATGGCAGCCCGATTGATTGGCACCGGGACCCCACCAATGGGCACAGATGGAGGTCGGACGAACATTGGTCGCGCGTGCTCCGGGGAGCGGCGGATGTGGATGTGAAATTCGTTTGGGAAGTCGCCCGCTTACCCCAAGCCTACCAAATGGCAAGGTTGGCGGCGCTGATGCCCGATACTGCGCCGATGCTGGGTGAAGCGTTCGCGGCACAGGTCTTGGGATTCATCGAAGCCAACCCCGCCGGGCAGGGCGTACACTGGTTTTCCGGACAGGAAGTGGCGCTTCGGGTGCTGTCATGGCTGTTCGGCATCCATGTGTTCCAATCGGCCGACCTGCTCACGCGCGAATTTCTCGACACCGTCGGGCGACACCTTGCTAGCGCGGGCGCCCACATTGCGAGTCACATCGAATACGCGCGGGATTCGGTATACAACAACCACCTCCTTTCGGAGGCGCTCGGACTCTACGTAATCGGTAGGCTTGTCCAGACTCCGCAGTCCGAGGCATGGGCCGCCGAAGGGTTCCGCTTACTCGACGAGCAGGCGTCGCAGCAGGTGTATCCAGACGGGGGGTACATCCAGCAGGGCCACAACTACCATCGCGTCGCTATGCAGCTCTATCTGTGGGCCTTTGCATTTGCCAAAGCGACTGGCGATAAAGTGCCGCAGTCCTGGGTGGACGCCATGGATCGCTCCGTCACCTTTCTGTACGCCCACCAAAACGACGCAGATGGTTTCCTTCCAAACTACGGGGCGAACGACGGCGCCCTTCCAGTTCTTCTTGCCGGTACGAGGCTCGGAGACTTCCGCGCCGTTCTCCAAGCCATGAGCGTAGCTTGCCGGGGCGAAAGGCTGTACGAACCCGGTCCGTGGGACGAACTCAGCATCTGGCTATTTGGTCCACAGATCCTCGACTATCCCGTCAGGCCACGGCTCCGGCAGTCGGTATCGTTCGCGCACACGGGCTACCACGTGCTCAGGGGCAAAGATCCGCTCAACTTCTCGGCCTTCCGGTGTGGGACGATCCTCGACCGCTTCTCCCAGATTGATATGTTGCATCTCGACGTGTGGTGGAGAGGCCAAAACGTCCTGGTTGACCCCGGCAGCTTCCGTTACAACGGGGCCCACATCTGGCACAACCACTTCCTCCGCACCGAGAGCCACAATACGGTGAAGGTCGACGGACGCGACCAGATGCTGCACTTCCGGCAGTTCAAGACGCTGTACTGGACCGAGGCCAAGCTTCTCCGATTTGAAGACACTGCGGACTGGGCGCTATGTGAGGGTGAACACTATGGCTACATGCGCCACCGGAATTGCACCCACCGGCGTTCCGTTCTGATGGTCAAGGATTCCACGTGGATCGTGGTCGACACCATCAGGGGCAAGGATCGCCACACCGCGCGATTGCATTGGTTGGCGGGAGACTTCCCGTACGAATTTGATTCACGAGTCGCCCGACTAGCCCTGTCCACTCCGCATGGCCGGTTTTCGATCTCGATCTTGGATGGCGGTGGAACACCCTACACTGGTGTCGATGTGGTTCGGGGCTCCAGCAACCCGCCGCGCGGGTGGCAGTCCCGCCATTACGGAGTCAAGACACCCTGTCCGTCCATGGCCGCGGTTGCAACCCAGGACACGCCAATCACCTTTGTGTCCGTGCTGTGCGCAGGAGATCCTGCGATTTGTGTCGTCAACGGCCAATGGATCGTCGACACGGGCGATGCGGAAATCGCGTTCACACTTGATGACGGCTGCTTCGAGGGTGTTGCCGTCAGAACAGCGCGGGACGACCGGTCGTGAAGATTCTCGTCGTCCATCAGTACTATCTCATGCCGGGCCAGTTCGGGGGGTCACGGTTCAACGAGATGGCCCGCATGTGGACGGAGCGCGGCCACCAAGTCACGGTCATCGCGGGCACGGTTGACCACGGAACAGGCCGATCACCGGAGCGCTACAACGGTCGCTGGGTAACAAGGGAAATGGACGGTCTGGTCACCGTGCTCCGTTGTCATGTGCCGCAGACTTACGGCAAGAGTTACGCTGGGCGGATGTGGGCGTTCTTCGGCTTCACGCTGTCGGCGGCCAGTGCCGCGTTCATGACGGAGCGCCCGGATGTCGTCGTCGCGACATCGCCGCCCTTGATCGCGGCCATACCGGGGTGGGTCGCAGCGCGATTGGCACGGTGGAACGTGCCTTGGATCTTCGAAATGCGGGACCTGTGGCCCGAAAGCGCGATCACCACGGGTGTCTTGCGCGAGAAGTCCCTGCTGACGCGTATCCTGTACGCGTTGGAACGCCGCGCCTGCAAGAGCGCCAACATGGTGAACGTTTTGACTCCCGCTTTCCAAGAGGACATTGAGCGGCGCGGCCTCGCGACCAAAGACAAGATCTGTTTCGTCCCCAACGGTGCCGATCTTGAGATGTTCACCCCAGGTCCGCGCGAAAATTCCGTCCGCGCCGAATTTGGCTGGGGCAAGCGATTTGTGGCCATGTATGCGGGGGCTCATTCGCTCGCCAACGCCGTGTCGCAGCTGGTGGAGGCCGCCGAACTGCTGCGGGACCGGCCCGACATCCTCATCGCATGCGTCGGCGACGGACCTACGCGAGTTCCCTTGGCTGCCGAAGCAGCAAGCCGAGGGCTCTCAAATATCGTATTTCACGGTCCCCAGCCCAAATCGCGCATGCCGGAAATCGTCAATGCCTGCGACCTTGGGCTGGCTGTCCTGCAAAACAATCAGACCTTCCGAACCGTCTACCCGAACAAGGTCTTTGACTACATGGCGTGCGCCAAGCCCGTCCTCCTCGCCATAGATGGTGTTGCCCGGAAACTTGTGTGCGATGAAGCCCATGCGGGCAGCTTCGCGGAGCCCGAAAACCCTGCCGCGATCGCCGCAGCCATCATATTGATGGCTGACGATCCATCCAGATGCGCCGAGGCGGGCCGGAACGGCCAGTCTTGGGTTGTTGCCAACGCTGGCAGGGAGGCGTTGGCAGACCGCTACCTCGATATCATGAACACGCTTGTTGCGCGCTGACCATGCTGTACCGAAACATCTTTAAGCCCTGTATCGACACCATTTTGGCAGGACTCGGACTGCTGGTCCTGTGTCCAATTCTCTTCGTTCTATGGCTCCTGATCCGGGTGAAGATGGGTGGACCTGCCATCTTTCGCCAGATCCGTCCCGGGAAGGACGGCAAGCTTTTCGGCTTCCGCAAGTTCCGCAGCATGACTCAGGAGCGTGGACCCGACGGTGAACTCCTACCTGACGAGCGCCGGTTGACGGCTTTTGGCAGACTGCTCCGCTCCACAAGCTTGGACGAGCTTCCCCAATTGTTCAACGTCCTCGTCGGCGATATGAGTCTGGTGGGTCCGCGTCCGCTTTTGCCCGCGTATCTGCCCCGCTATTCTCCTTCCCAACGCCGACGCCACGAGGTTAAGCCAGGGATCACGGGGTGGGCTCAAGTCAAGGGTCGCAATGCCCTCGGCTGGGAAGAGAAATTCCGCTTGGATGTGTGGTACGTAGATCACCAAAGCTTGTGGCTCGATCTGAAGATCATCGCCCTCACAGTCGCGGCGGTGTTCGCGCGGAGAGGCATAAGTCGAACTGGTCACGCCACAGCGCCTGAGTTTATGGGTAGTGACGAGAGAGGAGAACTGTGAAGACAACGGACTACGATCTCGTCCAATTGTTGGAAGTGGGCTTCGAACATCTGCCGCCTTACGATCCCGTCGTCCCCTGTGCGGACCAAATGGCATCGGTCATAGCCGAGACGGCGTTGCGGCTACATGACAATTTTCCGTATTTCCATCCCCTGTACGCCGGACAGATGCTCAAGCCGCCCCATCCCGTCGCCCGGGCCGCATATGACTTGGCAATGCGGATCAACCCGAACAACCACGCACTCGACGGCGGTCGGGCCAGTTCGGCAATGGAGAAGGAAGCGGTCGCACAGCTTGCTGCGATGTTCGGCTGGGACAGCCATCTTGGCCACCTGACGAGCGGGGGAACCATGGCGAATCTGGAAGCACTCTGGGTGTCCTCTAGACTTCGGCCCGGCTCAACAATCCTAGCCTCCTCCGAGGCCCACTATACGCACGAACGGATTTCCGGTGTGCTTGGCTTGCGGTTCGAGAAAGTGCCGGTCGATTCGTGTGGTCGAATGGATGTGTCCGAATTGCAGGCGCGCCTCGCACGAGGGGGTGTCGGAACCGTTGTGGCAACCTTGGGAACAACGGGGTTGGGAGCCGTCGACCCCTTGGATCGGATTCTGGAACTGCGGCGGGAGTTCGACTTCAGAGTGCACGTCGATGCGGCCTATGGCGGGTATTTTGCCCTAGCTTCGAACCTCGGCACAGATGCGCGTCGCGCCTTTGATCGAGTTGCAGAAGCGGATTCCATCGTCATAGATCCGCACAAGCACGGCCTCCAGCCCTACGGATGTGGCTGCGTGTTGTTCCGGGAACCCGGCGTAGGTGCCATATACAAGCACGACTCGCCCTACACCTATTTCTCCTCCAACGACCTCCATCTGGGTGAAATTAGCTTGGAATGTTCACGACCCGGTGCGGCTGCTGTCGCACTTTGGGCCACGCAGCGACTACTACCGCTGGTAAAGGGCGGAGAGTTTTCGGCAGGACTAGAACAGTCGCGCCGGGCCGCACTGGAGTTGTCCGCTAAGCTTGCTGCCGATCCGCGTTTCATCCTTCCTATCCAACCCGAACTGGACATCGTGGTTTGGGCACCCAGAGCTGGATCGGCGGTTGCGGCATCCAAACTCGCCCAACGGATTTTCGACGCGGCGGCTAGAGCCGACCTTCACTTGGCGCTTTTCAAAATTCCCGTGAAGTTCTTCTCGAGTGCCTGGCCGGACCTCGTCCAGGACGCGGACACGTTGCTGTGCCTCCGTTCCGTTCTCATGAAGCCCGAGCACCTGGCGTGGATCGACCGACTGTACTTGGAGATTTCGAATGCCACGCGTGAGGCCACAGCGGCATGACGACCGCGGAAAGTACGGTATCCTGTGGTTTGAGTATCAATCCAATGGATTTGACCGGTCGACGGATTCTCGTAACCGGTGCCTCTTCGGGTATTGGTCGCGAGGCCGCCGTCTTACTGGCCAAATTAGGTGCAGTGGTTACCGCAGTGGGGCGAGATACCGAAAGACTGTCTCGGACCGTGGACTCCCTGGAGGGGTCGGGTCATGAGTGCGCGGTCTTCGATCTCGAACAACTGGAACAGATTCCAACCTGGATGAAGGGTTTGGCGGCACACCACGGACCGTTCGCAGGCTTGGTGCACTGCGCTGGGCTCCATTCCGCCATGCCAATCAGCTTGATGCGCGCGGCAACACTGGAGACGCTGATGCGGGTGAACGTCTACAGTGCCGCAATGCTGGTTCGAGGATTCCGTCAGAAACAATGCCGCGCTCCGAATGACGCGAGCATTGTGTTACTGTCATCGGTCGCCGGGCTGGCTGGCGAGCCCGGAATTTCCGCCTACTCCGCCAGCAAGGCTGCTCTGCTGGGCTTGACAAGGGCACTGGCCATAGAACTGGCACCAGAAAGAATCCGTGTGAACGCGATTACACCCGGCTTTGTGGAGACTGAGATGGGTGCCAAGCTGCGCGAGTCGCTAACCGACGAGCAGTTCAACGGGATCCGGGCGAAACATCCGCTCGGTATCGGACATCCGTCCGACGTCGCCGATGGAATAGCCTTCCTGCTTGCGGACACCGGACGTTGGATCACAGGCACGACCTTGATTATTGACGGTGGATACACCGCCCACTAACATGAACGCCGCCATCCACCACATAGAGTACTACCTACCCACCGGGACGTTGACCTCGGAGGCTCTCACCGTCGAGTTCCCAGACTGGTCTGTAGCCAAGATTGAAGAAAAGGTCGGCATCAAGACTCGCCACGTAGCGGCGGACTCCGAATGCTCATCCGACCTCGCCGTGGCGGCTGCCCGGAAGGTATTCGATTCGGGGGCTGCCAAGCCATCGGATATCGACTTCCTGTTGCTCTGCACCCAGAGTCCTGACTATTTCCTTCCAACTACAGCCTGCTTGGTCCAAGATCGCCTAGGGTTGTCCAAGCAATGCGGAGCGCTGGATTTCAACCTTGGGTGCTCGGGTTATGTCTACGGACTGGGCTTGGCGAAGGGGCTGATCGAAACCGGCCAAGCCTCGAATGTCCTGCTGGTTACCGCCGAAACCTACACAAAGTTCATTCACAAGTCCGACCGTGGTGTCCGGACAATTTTCGGCGATGCCGCCGCAGCAACCCTCTTAGGTGTCGGGATTGACGACACCGCCCGGCTCGGGCCGTTTGTTTATGGCACGGACGGCTCCGGCGCAGACAACTTGATCGTCCGTGCAGGCGGCATGCGTCTCCGCCAAGCGCCACCTGAGTCAATCTTGGACGCTAGCCTGCATATGGATGGTCCCGAGATTTTCGCGTTCACCATGAGCCAAATTCCAGGATGCGTCCGGACCCTGTTGACTCGCACAGGCATGGCAATCGGGGACTACGACCTCTTCGTTTTCCACCAAGCCAACCGGCACATGCTCGAGCACCTCCGTAAGGGGCTGCGCATTCCGGAGGACAAGTTCTATATCGCGATGGAGCACTGCGGCAACACTGTGTCCGCCACCATTCCCATCGCGCTCAAGCACGCGCAAATGGAAGGCCGCCTTTGGGTCGGAGCCCGCGTAATGTTGGTCGGCTTCGGCGTCGGCTACTCTTGGGGAGCCGTCTCGATTATCTGGTCGGGAAGTTTGGACAAGGCAGTCGAGGTATCTCAGTCAATGCAGATTTCAACCCAAAGTAGCGGACCCGTCATGGGTGCTGCCCCGACGCGAGAGCAGGTTGGCATCATTGACGGGGGATCTCTTCAATGAAGCGCTGCTTGATAGTCGGTGCCGGTGGGTTTGGAAGGGAAGCCTTGGCTTGGGCGCTTGCGATGCGGCAAGACGAATGGCAGATTGCCGGTTTCCTCGACGCCGCGCCACATGCGCTGGAAGGCAAGAACGTCCACTTCCCAATCCTGGGCGATCCGTTCAAATGGATTCCGGGACCCGATGAGGTCTTCATTGCCGGGATCGGCAACCCGGAGCCACGCCTGCGGGTATGCGGTGCCTTGGCAGCGCGGGGTGCTAAGTTCGTTACAGTTATCCATCCGACGGCGGTCGTTGCGATGAACGCTGAACTCGGCTCCGGTTGTGTTGTGGCACCAATGGCCATCGTGTCGGTCAATGTCCGGCTCGGCCCATTCGTCCTGGTCAACGTGGCATCCTCGGTGGGACATGACGCGACGGTGGACGAAGGTGCAACCATCTCCGGTCATTGCGACATCATGGGTTACGCCAAAATCGGGCGCGCCGCATTCCTCGGTGGTCAGGCCTGCGTCCTGCCAAGCGTGACGGTGGGTGAATCTGCCATCGTCGGGGCTGGCAGCTCGGTAGTCCGGAACGTGAGTCCGCGAACCACAGTAATGGGGGTTCCCGCCCAGCTTCTATTCCGGCACGCCGAGTAGGCCACCTCGCGGTGTATTCTTGATATACTCGGAGGAGATGGACCAAGCTAACCTTCTGAAATCATTGGACGACCTGTTGGAATTGGATCCCGGCACGTTGACCGGATCCGAAGAGCTATCGGCCCTCGAAGCTTGGAATTCCCTTGCGGTGATCGGCTTCATGGCGATCGCCAACGAGGAATTCGGCGTCGTTGTGTCGCCCAAGAAGATTGCCGCCTGCACCAAGGTTTCCGATCTCGTCGCGTTGCTGCAAGCGGCCTAGTCCGCACCCCCCACCCCCGGTGAGCGTTACATAGACTCGTCGGCCGACGGTCCGTACATCCCCGGAATCTTCACGTCCAGCAATCTCAGATACACACCCAGCTGCGCCCGGTGATGCACCAAGTGGTTCATGATCGTGCCCCGCATCACCTTCGACCGAGGCGCGGACAAGACCGTCTCGCCCGCCCATTTGAACGTCCACGTCACCGCCCAGTCCTCATCCGTTGCCGCCGCGATCTTGGCCCGCGCGGACGAAGCCGAATCGTCCAGAATCTTGAGCAGTTCCGCAGCCGACGTGACGACCGTGGGCTTGTAGTCCGGCGTCATCTCCAGCACCTCTTGGTCGAGCATGAGGTTGGTCCAAGATGGCAATTCCGCCACATGGACCGCCAAACGCCCCAGCTTCATCGACTTCGGGTGCGGCTGGAAGTCCAGACTGCCGTCCGGGACGCACTCCAGCAACTTCCTCGTATTCTTCACTTCCTCGTCAAACTCCGGCAGCAACCATTCGCTGAATGTCATGTTCTTGTCCTTTCGGGGCTGGCCCCAAAGACAAGATAGCGGGCATTGCGGACATCTTCTGTCCGCAATGAATGGGAGAATGAAGACGTGCTGGACACCTCCGCCCGATTGCTGCAGCTGCTGGCTCTTTTCCAGGCCCGCCGCTACTGGTCCGGAGCGGAGCTTGCCGCTCGCTTGGAAGTAACTTCCCGGACCTTGCGCCGTGACGTGGACCGTCTACGCTCGCTCGGCTACCCCGTGAACGCCACCTCGGGTGCCGCCGGAGGGTACCAACTTGGGGCGGGAGCGACCTTGCCGCCGCTGTTGTTGGACGACGACGAGGCCGTGGCGGTGGCGGTGGGCCTTCGGACGGCGGCCAGCGGGACCATCTCAGGCATTGAGGAGTCATCGCTCCGGGCGCTTTCGAAACTCCAGCAAGTGCTGCCGGCCAGGCTCCGGGAACGGGTCAACGGTCTGCATGCGTTCATCCTGCCGCTCGGCAACCGGGGTCCGGTCATTGATGCTGACGTCCTCACCGTCATAGCTGCCGCCTGCAGCCAACGCGCAAAGCTGCGTTTCGACTACAGGAATCGCGCTGATGTGCCAACTCTGCGGAATGTCGAGCCGCACAGGCTGGTCCACACCGGTCGCCGATGGTATCTGGTCGCGTGGGATCTTGACCGCGCCGATTGGCGCACGTTCCGCCTCGACCGGATCCAGTCCGGCTTGTCGCAAGGCGGCTCCTTCGTGCCCCGTGACCCGCCCGAGGGTGACTTCGTCGCCTACGCAACCAAGAGTGTCGTCTACAACTCGAACGAGCAGCGGGCCCGCATCCTGCTGGAGGCCTCCGCAGCCGTGGTCGGCGAGCGTCTTCCTCCCGAGTTCGGCTCAATCGAAGTACTCGACGAAAACCGGTGCATCCTCGAGACAGGCATCCATTCGCTCGATTCGCAATCGGTCTACCTGGCACTGCTGGGGCTGGATTTCCAAGTTTTGGAGCCGCCGGAATTGGTCGAGCGCATCCGCTGGTTGGCCGAACGTTTCACGCACGCGACTCGTATTGGATCATAGAAGTATGTCCGCCACAGCCGCCACGGAACGCAATTTTATAAGCGAATGGGCCGTCACCATTCTGCTGCTCCTCTTCGGAACCACGACGCTGGTTCAAGCCTTTGTGATTCCCACGGGGTCCATGGAAAGCTCGCTCATGGTGGGCGACCATCTTCTAGTCGACAAGCTCGTCTTCGCCCCGTCGGGTCCGGTGACAAAGCACTTGCTGCCCTACCGCGACGTCCAGCGCGGCGACGTGATTGTGTTCCGGTATCCGTTGGATCTACGGCAGACCTACGTCAAGCGTGCCATCGGCGTGCCCGGCGACCGCATCCGGATCGAAAACAAGCAGTTGATTCTGAACGGCCAAGCCATGAACGAGCCGTACAAGCAGCACGTTTCCCCGGGCATCGTTCCATATCGGGACACGTTTCCGGCGGATGCGGCTTTGCTGAATCTGCGCGCCGAGGCGACGGCGATGCTGCAAAAGAACGTTGTGAACGGCGAACTTGTGGTGCCGTCGGGATACATCTTCGCAATGGGCGACAATCGCGACGCCTCCGACGACAGCCGCTTTTGGGGACTTGTCCCCCGGGAAAACATCGTGGGTACGCCGGTTCTGGTCTACTGGTCGTACGACGCCAGCACCGAGGATTTGACCCAACCCGGGTTGGGCGTTGAGCACATGATCGATATGACCACGCACTTCTTCACAAAGACCCGATGGAACCGGTCGCTCAAGTTGGTGCACGCTTACCCCCTGCAACGGTAAGGGCCGCTAGTACAACGCGAGCAAGTCCTCGGGCCACGGCTCGTCGAAGGCTGGCCGGACAGCGCTGTAGGCGTTGTGGCTCGTGAACAGCCACCGGTGGGCGTCCGCCAAGGTGGAGATTGCCGAGGAGGTGCGACGGAAGCCCTCCAAACTCCGTGCCTCCTTGGCCTGCCGAACGCTTGCGGCGGTCGTGTCGATCCCGGCGTCGGAGACAGCGTCGTACACCAACTCGTAGCCAAAGCTCGGCGTCAATGCAAAGAGCCAATCGAAGATCGCCCGTGTTCGGGGCATGTGGAATTCGGACGTGACCACGAGCAAACGACGCAGTCGGCGGGGGTCCGTATGGATGACGCGGGCGAAAAACGCGTTCCCGATGGTGTCATAGGAGTGCGTCTCGGTTAGAATCCGGTCCGCCGGGATCCCCTTCGATATCAAATACTTCGCTCCGGCGACCGATTCGCAGATGGTAAATCCACGCTCGTCCACCGGCGGCGAGCGGTGCGTAGTGCCCGCACTGAGCAGGATCACGTACTCGCCCTGATACAACTCCGCCGCGCGGTCCAAGCGCCGCTTGGACCATTCCGGAATTTCCCAGCCCGGGCGCACACCGCCACCGGGCACCACGATTGCGTCGAACACTACTTCAAATGTATCGGCTGGGTCAACGCGCCGTTGCCGGCCGAATCCCATATCGCGAACCGCACCCATTTTTTGCCCGTGGCGTCGAAGGGGATGCGCAACTTTTTCGTTGCCAGCGGGGACATGGTGGTCAGGTCCAGGATCTTGCGGTCCGTGATGGTGCCGTCACCCCAAACCACTTCGGCAAACTCCGGCGGGAACGTCCACTCGACCTCGGCATTGTACGCACTCTGCGCGCCTTTCCCCTCGATCAACCAGTTCCGCAGCAGCACCTCGCCCGTCGTATTGTAGAAATCGCCCGCTCGCATCGCCTTGAGGACCGGATCCCAGCCCTCGTCGAACTTCGGCACGCGGTCCAGCTTGACGTAGTTCACCACCAGCTGCCCATACGTCTCGTCGTCCGGATGCTTCATGTAGGTGTCGCCCTCGGAAATCATGTACTTCGGGCCGGACCAGTTGTTCATGTCGTCGAGCAGCTTGAGGCAGCGGCCCTCGCAAATCCGCTTTTCGGACTGGTCGACCGGTAGCGACTGGAACGACCCGCCGAGGAAGCGGTCACTCTTGAAGAAATCCGTGTCCTTGGTGGCGTCGGGATAGCCCGCCGAGCCCTTGGTGCGGGGGTGGGTCTGCCAGACTAGGCCGTTCTCCTGCTTCAGCAGATCGAGCTCGTTGGCCGCCGTCGTGGTGTGGTAGACCTTGCCGTAGCCGTCGATGGTTTCCTGGAATGGCTGCAAAGGGGCAACGGGCGGCTTCCGCAGGTGCGTGAAGTAGACCGGCTTGGGAAAGACAAACATGTAATGGCCCCCGAAGTTGGCGTCTGGCTCCTCGCCGGGGATGAGGAGGAAGTCGCGGTCGGAGTACCGACGGCTGCCTTCGAAGTAAACTTTCTGCTCGTCGAGACGGAGACGGCCGGTGTCGGTCGGGTGTGAGTCGCTGTGGAAGTCGGCAAGGATGGCGATGTTGATGCCGAGGGCGCGGAAGGTGGGCAACCAAGTTGGCTGGTAGTCCATACCGGAGTCGGAAAGCTGCTCGTTGAGGTGGAAATGGAAGTGGCTGACGAGAACCTTGAAGCCGGGGACAGGCTTGTAGATGTCGTCATGGGTGTAGGCCATCACGTCGGGCTGGGTGGCCTTGGCGTCCTTGGCGCTGAGGTAGAAGTACACGGCCATCCGCTGGTTGGTGCCGGGCGGGGCGTTGTAGAGGGCGAAGTTCTGGAGGTCGCCGCGCGCTTCGGCGACGCGCCGGGTCCAGACCGCGTCGGAAACGCCTGCGGGACGGAAGGCCTCTTCCCGTTCCGGCTGGCGGGCCCCTATGGCGAAGGAGGTTTCGGAATCCTTACGGTAGTAGACGTAGCCGAGGTTGGTCTCGATCTCGCGGGCGAAGAAGAACTTGTGCGATGGCGGCAGGACGGCCAGCGATCCGGCACCAAGTGTTCCAGAGCCGGTTTCGAGGATGGCGAGCCGATTGCGGGCCTGTAGCCCGACGCCTTCCTGGTTCGGGGAGCCGCCGAATCCGTACTGCTGCCAGCCCCTGGCGGAGTCGCGCCAGACAAGCGTGGAGTCGGTCTTGATTTGGAAGCCTTGCAGGCCGCCGTCGTACTTGTAGGCGACGGATTCTTCCTTCGTGGAGGCGATGACCTCTTGGCGGAGGAGGTTGGAGCCTCGGTAGGCCGTGTAGCGCAGTTCGCCGGAGAATATGCCAAGTTCCACGCCGGGGAAACTGACTTCGAGGCGCGCGCCGTTCGATTCAACCTTGCAGCTGCCGGCGTGGAACGTGGCATGGGAACGGCGGATTTCCTCGGGCTTGCGGGGCAGGTCGAGGTTGGTACCGGCGCGGCCTGGAACGGAGAGCGGGGCGTCCCAGAAGGCGAACCATTTCTCCCGCTCGACCACTTCCGGGGTGAGTGCGATACCGAGTTCACGCAGCGGGGCCATCTGCTGCTCCGAGAGCCGGCGTTTGCCCGTGGTGACTTGGAATTCGGGTGTCAGGCCGTTGCCGAGGATGGTCCATTTGGCGGTTGGCGTTTTGCGAATGGCCAGTTCCTGGACAACCGGCTGCCCGCTGCGGATGGCGAAGACGGCGCGGAGTTGCTCGGAGCGCTCGCCGGTCCAAGTGACGGCGAGGCCGCCCGGGGATTGCGTCGCCGTGAGGCCGGGGCCGGGCTTATAGGCGGTCAAGTCGCACTGGGCTACGGCGAGTACGGGGAGAAAAAACAGAGCCAGTTTCGTGGTCATGGGCTGTTTCCTTGATCAGCGGTAGGTCTTGTCGTCCAAGTGGGTGAAATCCACGCCGTCCTTCATCACGCCGATGGTAACGATGGCAAAGGTGAAGACTTCGCTGCCCGGTTCCAAGTGGCCGCCGATGGCCTTGTCCGGCGTGGCGAGCGTCATGTGGGCATGGACCTTGCCGTCGATCACGTAGCCGTTCATGGAAATCAGGTCGGCCGGGGCGGTGGGGTCCTTCTCGAACATGTTTTTCGAGGGCAGGTCGCGGTTGGAGACTTGGTGAAGGTGGTAGCCGCGCACGGAACCGGCGGCGGACAGGATGACGGCGTTCTTGATCTTCTGATCCTTGACGATCTTCTCGATGCCCGCCAGGAGGTCGGCCCCGAATTTGAAGCGGAGGGTGACGATGCGGTCGAACTGACCGTCGACGGCGTAGACGTCGGGGATCTTGGGATTATTGGGCTTCTTGTCGTCGGCGGGATTGGCGGCGGCGTTCGTCTGCTCGCGGACGGTGCGCTGGGCGGGGAGGGTTGCGACGGCCAAGAGCGCCGCCAATAGGAGTTTCATCTCAACAATCAATCTACACGCCGAGCTGTTTCGCCAAGGCCCGCACCGCGTCGATGCAGAGGGAGGCTGCGTGTTTCGACGCGGTAGCGAGACCCCCGACGGCGTCGTCGAGTTGCTGCTTGGTAATGGATTTCAGGGCGCGGATCTCGCGGTTCAGGAGAATTTCGGTGAGGGCGGACCCGGTGGCGATGGAGGCCGTGCAGCCCCGTACCTTGTAGGCCACTTCGACGATGCAACCGTTTTCTGCGCGCGCGCTGAGGCGCAGTTGGTCGCCGCAGATTGGGTTCTCCACGTTGACCGTGATGGCGGGCTCGGGCAGTTCGCCGACGTTGCGGGGATTGCGGAAGTGGTCGATGAGTTCCGGGGTCACGTGTGTACTGATTCTACAATTGGACTCGTGACGCAAGTTGTGGCGGGAGTGATGGAGCGCGACGGGCGCATCCTGATATGTCGGAGGCGCGAGGACCAGCCGCATGCTGGAAAGTGGGAGTTCCCGGGCGGCAAGATGGAACCGGGCGAGACTCCGGGGGCGGCGCTCGTACGCGAGTTGAGGGAGGAACTGGGGATCGAGGCGGCGGAGGGGCGGGAGATCACTCGGTACGAGTTTTCGTATCCGGGGAAGAAGCCGATCCTGCTGATTTTCATTGCGGTGCAGGAATGGTCGGGGCAGGTGGAGAACCGGATTTTCACGGGACTCGAGTGGGTGGGGCGCGAGCAGCTGCGGGAGTATGACTTCCTTGAGGGGGATATCCCGTTTATTGACGGGTTGTGAGAGCGGTCGTATAGCGTTCGAAAACTTTGGGGAAGTCCATGTCTAGGACCACGGTGACGGGCGTGGCGTTCGGGGCGAGGGTGCGGTCGAGGGGTTCGACGGCACCGTAGCTTGGACCGAAGGTGGTGTCGATGTCGAGCCATGCGGTTTCGGTGCGCGTGATCAGCTTGGGGTCGATCAGCCCGGCGGTTGCGAGTTCGTCCCACAGGGAGCTTTCAGCGTTGGGGTTCTTGAGAAAGCCGGGGTAGCGGTTACCGAAATCTTCGCGATAGAGGTCGGTGATGGAAGTTTTGACCGACACGACGCGGTCGAAGATGGCTTTTGTCAGGTGCGCGTTGTTGCAGACGTCGAGCGGGAATAGAATCTTCTTCGGGATTGCGGATCGCAGGACGATTTGCGCAGCCTCGGGGTCGAACCAAAAATTAAATTCGGCGGACTTGCTGGCGTTGCCGGGGACATGGACGTTGCCGCCCATGATCACGAGGGTGCCGATCTTGGCGGCGATGTCCGGGCGGATGCGGAGAACCATCGCGAGGTTGGTCAACGGCCCGATGACGAGAATTGTGATGCGCCCGGGATTGGCGTCGATTGTTCGGATCAGGAGGGGGATGCCGCCCCCGGGGACGTCGGGACGCGGGCGAGCTAGGCCGAACGCGCCGTCGAATTCGATGCCTGTCTCCTTGCGGCGGAGCGCCGGGGAGTGGATCAAGGGGGCCTCGGAGCCAGCGAGGACAGGTAGGTCGGGGCGGTTCAGGAGTTTGGCAGTGCGCGCCATGTAGCCGACACCGTCGGCGGACCAGACGTTGCCGGAGACCACAGTGATCCCTTGCACCTCGGCGGCGCGGGGACTGCGGAGGAGCATGGTGAGGGCGACGCCGTCATCACCGAAGAAACCAGAGTCTGTGTCGACGAGGATTTGGGCGGGCAGGTTCACCGCGAGCAATCCTAGCAGCGCGAGGCGGCGGTGCATCAGAAAATCAGTTTCAGGCCAAGTTGCACTTGGCGGGAACTGGTAACCGTCGAAGTGATCAATCCTGCCGACGGGCTGATTGCTGTGCCCGAGAAAACCAGCGCGTTCGGCGAGGCGAAATTCGCGTGATTCATCGTGTTGAACGCTTCCGTGCGGAATTGGAGCCCGACACGTTCGGTCAACTGGATGCTTTTGAAGAGCGAGATATCGACATTGGCCAGTCCAGGTCCGGTGTAGACGCCGCGACCGAGATTGCCGTAGGTTCCGATGGCGGGCAACGTGAACGCGCTCGGGTTGTACCACTGCGTCGAAGAGCCCAGAATCACAGGACCCGAAAACGCGGGGTTCAATGACGGGCGGTCGGGATTGCGTGTGTCGCCGTCGCCGGAGCGGTTGCTGTTGACTTGCGGCGTGAATGGGAAGCCGCTGAGCATGGTCGCGATCCCGTTGAGCTGCCAGCCGCCGACAACCTTCTCCGCGAAACCTGTCGCGGAACCGAACAGGGCATGTCCCCTGCCGATAGGTAGCTCGTAGCGGGCAGAAATGCTGGCCTGCTTGGCCGCGTTGAGGGCCGACGGGCCCCAATCACGCCGAAGGTTGGTCCGATCCATCACCATCTGCGCCTGGTTGTTGGCCTGGGCACCTGTAAGGGCCGAGTTCACGTCGAGGTTTTTCGACCACGTGAAGTTGCCGCGTAGTTGCAGTCCGTTGGTGAGACGGCGCGAAACTTCCACCTGCAGCGCGTTGTAGCTGCTGTTGCCTTCCGAGTTCCAGAAGAACGCTGCCGAGAGGTAGGGGTTCGGGCGTGTCGCCGCCGACGGCACGTAGTAAGTGCCTTGCGCGACGGTACCCTTCGTAGCCCCGACGCCGCCGCTGGCGCAACCCGCAGCGTTGCCGCAAACCTGCGGAGCCACCGTGTTGGGGTCGACGCTCACGAAACCGTGGTAGCCGAAGGAGCCTACATACGAGACCCTGAGCGCTGTGTTGGCATCGAGCTGCTGCTCCACCCGAACGTTCCACTCGTTTACCGCAGGCGTACGGGCGTCGGACTGGACGCCCTGGGGTGCGAAGGTGGTGCACGGTGTCGGCACGCCGGGACCACAGGAGGGAGGCGGCTGCACGCCGGGCTGGATCGGCACCAGCGATGGCACCGAAGCGTTGGCGAACGACGCCGATCCGTTGTAGGGCGGCAAGGAGTTCACCAGAAAGCTCAGGTCATCGATCAGTGAGTAGTAGACGCCAAAACCAGCCCGGATCGATGTGCGGCCAGTGCCGAAGACGTCCCATGCGAGGCCCGCGCGGGGGCCAAAGAGCTTGGTTGCGTGGTTCCCGGTGAAGACGGAATTCGAGACCCGAGGGGCGGTCAGGAGAACGCCATTTGCGTCCGGGATGTAGTTGGCGGCGCGTCCGGCGACCTCGTTCCAGCCGGTCGTGAACTCGTGCCGGATGCCGACCTGCAAAGTCAAATTCGACCGCAGCCGGATCGTGTCTTCGATGAACCACGCCCCGAAGGCGCTCCGCCAGCCTAGTTCCGTCGGAGACGGCACGACTTGGAAAGTGCTGGTCGTACCTTGGAGGAACGTCGTCAGACTGGCAAAACTCGCCTGTCCGAGGCGGCGGGAAGCGGTGTTCTCGTTGTCCTGGATCCGCTGGAACCAGCCGCCGACGCCAATCTGGTGGCGTCCATGGTTCACGCGGAATTCATCCGACAGCGTGTAGAGATTGCGACGGTTCCAGACATTTGCCGCATTGTTGGGACCCGCGGAGGTGATCGCGGCCAGACCCGTGGTGGTGGTGCCGCCGCCGATCACGA
Organism: uncultured Acidobacteriia bacterium; assembly: GCA_903907865.1. GTDB lineage: Bacteria > Acidobacteriota > Terriglobia > Bryobacterales > Bryobacteraceae > BOG-234. Next base: position 27,639 of record CAIVPR010000088.1, on the reverse strand, counting down.
TGCCGCCCGGTCCGCCGCCGGTCACAAACGCCAGTTCCGGCCCAAAAGTGCCGAGCGGTTGCGAGTCATAGTTGAACGCGGCGCGGGAGAAGCCCAATCGGGCGGTGTTCAGGATGCTGGGGGAAACGATGTGGGTGTTCTGGACGCTTCCCACCTGGGCACGGATCGCGAGGGCGGAGCCGAAGAGCGGGTCGGCCAATGGGATCAAGCTGGTGCCGTCGTCGAGGGTGTAGGCTGCGGAGAAGGAATCGCGGTCGCTGAGAGTGTAGTCGGCGCGGGAGGTGCCGAAATCCTCGTGGATCTTCTGACGCGGGTTGTTGTACGAAAGCGCGGTGCCGCTGGCCACACCGCTGGACAGCAGTTCCGGGCCGTTGGCGTCCGGCCACATCTGCATGTACTTCAGCATGGCGGAGTTCAGGTTCGCCACCTTCGAGTAGACGCCCGCCCCGTTGGGCAGCGACCCCAGGCGGGCCTGCGCATCCGGGACCACGGCGACATTGCTGACCGCCAGCGCTTGCCGGAAACCTTCGTAGTTGCCGAACAGGAACAGCTTGTCCTTCTTCAGCGGACCTCCGGCTGCACCGCCGAACTGGTTGCGCCGGAACGGGGGAACGCCGCTCTGGTCGAAGAAATTACGCGCATCCAGATCACTGTTGCGAAGGAATTCGAACAGCGACCCGTGGATTGCATTGCTGCCGGACTGCGTCACGACGCTCACCTGCGCACCGGCGCGCTTGCCGTATTCGGCGGAGTAGGTGTCGGTGAGGACGTTGAATTCGCGGACCGCGTCAATACCGAGCAGATCGCCGCTGACACCGCCGGGAGTGATGGCCAACTGGCTGGATCCCGTGTATTCGATACCGTTCATCAACACGATGTTGTCTGCCGGGCGGCGACCCGCGACGGTAAACGTGTTGCCGTTGCTGGTGCTGGTTTGCGGGCTCTTGAGGCCGTAGCTGATGGCTCCCGCGTTGAGGGCGATGAGGTTGTCGAAACTACGGCCGTTGAGCGGCAGATCCTTAACCTCACGGGCGCCCACCACACCCGAAACCGATGCCGTAGTGGTGTTGACGAGCGGGGCCTCCTCGGAAACCGTGACCTGCTGGGCGAGGTCACCGACCTCCAGTTTGAGATTGACTGCCGCCTCCTGGCCGACCGTGAGGCTGACGCCACCACGGACCGCCGACTTGAAACCGAGTTTCTCGACCTTGATCTCCTGCGCGCCGAGCGGCAGCGAAAGGATGGAATAGGAGCCAGACTCGCCGGTGACCACGTTCCGGACCGCGCCCGTTTCCAAGCTTTTGACGGTTACCGAGGCTCCGACCACCGGACTTCCGGTGGCGTCCTCGACCTTGCCCGAAATCGACCCGTAAACCTGGGCCAAGCAAGGCGATGCGAGTGCGCACGCGAGCACCAAGCAGACCGCAAAGTCTCTGAAACCGTTGACGCGCTCAGTTCTTCTTCTATTCATGCCCGTGCCCGTTGGCTTTCATTATCTCCCACCCTGTCAATCTCCCATCCAATCAGTGGGGCGAATATGCCAAGCCCGCAGGTTACCTGCCTACCCTGCTATCGGCCTAGAAGGGCGGAAACATTAGGGCCGCCCACTATTCGGTGGCCAGAATATTGAGAATGTCTTCGAGCGCGAGCTCTCGCTTCAACGACACCTCCCGGACGGCACTGATGCCAGTCTCGTAGGGTCTCAGCTTCAGGCCGGGGATCAACGGCATCCGCTCACCGGGCGCTGTCAACGTATAGCCCTCGCGCCAGCCGCTGCGGATCGCTGCCCACACCGTGGCGAGGTAGAACGACTCCGGGTCCTGCCCTTCGGAAAGGCCGAAACAGGCCATGTTCTGGCCGTTTGCCTTCCACTGGCGGCGGAATGCCTCGAAAACCGACGGGAACTGCTCGTGTGGGGCCTCGCTACGCACCACAACCACAGGCCTCGACCCGAATGGCTTGGGCAGGAACTGTCGGTTGACCTGTTCGGAGAAGGTCCGGATGCGTTCCCCGTCGTGGGGGCTGAATGGGATTGCGTTGAGCACCGCTTCGTGTCGTCCGAGGAACGTGCGCCCAATCAGGATTGCCTTCGGGAAGAGGCCGCTCGACGGACTGGTTGCGGGCGCAGCGCGTAAGAGAAGACGTTGTCCGTCGACTCCGTCCACGCAGATGTAGTAGGCCGACGGGTGGACCGGGTCACGTTCCAGCGAGGCGTAGACCGGAACCATCGCGTCAAAGTTGAGGCTGGCGGCTCGCGCGGCGGCGCGGTTGCGGAGGTCGTCGGTTACGGGCTTGGGTGTAACGGGCAGGTCCAGCAGGATCGACGCCAACGAGGCGGCGTCGCCAAGCCTCAACGGCAGATCGAAGAGGGAGGGTGTCACCGCTTCTATTATAAGGGTCTTATTAGAATTAGGCCCGCGGTCCGCCCGGAACATAATCAATCGACAATTCAATCTGGCGTCCATCGTGGCGCACATCGACTGTCTTGTCTATGGTGTCCGCCGAAAGCAGTCCTCCGGCCACGATGCTCCGCTCAACAAGCACTCCCGCATTGATCCTGTGAGCATCCACAGACATGCGGTCGCTGGCAGGAACGCGGGTGTTCCAGTCCGGATAGCAGTCGTACCGCTCCCACAGGACGGAATTGCGCACCGTCGCACCCTTACCAATGTGCCAGCCGTCGCCGATCACTGCGTAGGGGCCCAGTACGGCGCCTGGTTCCACCACGCAATTGTTTCCGATCACGACCGGTCCATGGATTTCGACTTTCGAAGGATCGATCTCCACGTTGGCCCCCAGATAGCCCCAAGCGGTGCGTTGGTAGGGCATTGACACCCCGAAAACGCCGTCCAGGACGTGCTTGTTGACCTCCAAATAGTCGCGTTTGGTACCCACGTCGAACCACGGCCCGTCGAACTGGAGGCCGGTGATCGTATAGTCCTTGGGCAACCGCAGATACGGAATGCGACCGAGGATTGCCGGGAACACATGCTTGCCGAAATCGTACAGGGGCGTGTCGAGGCCGACGCGAGCCTCGGTGCGGTGGGGGTCGAGCGCGCGCAACAGATCCATCTCGATCATGTAAATGGAGGCGTTGTTGAGGCGGCTGGGCGAGTCCGGGTCCTTTTCGCGGAAGTCGACAACCTTGCCCCAAGACGAGAGCTGGCCCGGATTGGGCTGGGCGGATTCCAGCACGACGGTGCCGAAATCGCCGCGACGCTCCCATGGAATCTCGGTCAATGCCATGGAAACCGCCGCACCCGACTTCCGGTGGATTTCATACATCTCGGCCAGCAGGTCGCTACCGAACTCGGAGACAATATCTCCGCTGGGAATAATCACTGTCGAACCTGCGAAAGGCAGTATGCCGGCCAACGCGGTATCGCAAGGCAGGGGTTTGGCCTCGCTACCGAGCACCATCTTGCAGACGCCGCCCAAAGTGCCGGTCGGCGTTTCCTCCTGCACGAAGGTCATGTCGCCGCCCAGACCCGATTCGCCGTGAAAATGGCGTCGGATCGCGTCGGCGAGCACGCAAAGGTTCATGGAGACGTCCGTCAGGCCGGAGTTGGCGAAACGCCGGACCCAAAGCTCGGAGATGGGCACCTTGCCACCGAGCGGGAACAAGGGCTTCGGGAGAAGTTCCGCCGTGAGGGGATCCAGCCGCTTGCCGAGTCCCGCGCCCAAAATTGCGCCCTTCACTCCAGATCCGGTGCGGTCAAGTGATGGAATCGCCATATTCGTAAGGGGTGGTGACGTGGCCGCAAGCGCGAATGCCCGGCAAGGTCAGGATAACAGGGCGGGTGTGGTACTTTGGAAGTTTCCAAAGAGCATATGGCATACGTAATTGCGGAACCCTGCATCGGAACGAAGGACACGGCTTGTGTCGACGCTTGTCCGGTTGATTGCATCCATCCCAAAAAAGACGACCCGAAGTACGAGAAGGCCGAGATGCTGTACATCCACCCCGAGGAGTGCATCGACTGCGGTGCTTGCGTGCCCGTTTGTCCCGTCTCCGCGATCTTCGCCCTCGACGATCTGCCGGAGAAATGGTCCGAGTTCACGGCCAAGAACGTCGCGTACTTCGCCTAGCCACAAAGCTCAGCCGTTTTGCTTGGCCGACGTAGCAGCGTCGGCCATCGGCTCAACGGCTGTCGTCAACGGTAGCCGGATGGTGAAAGTCGTCCCCTGCCCCGGCTGGCTCTGAACGTCTATAGTGCCATTGTGGGCCTTGGCGATCCACGCCACGAAGCTCAGCCCCAAGCCCAAACCCTTCTCCGGCGAGGCCTGCTCGTTGGCCCCGCGCACCCGGTAGAACCGGTCAAAGATGTGCGGCAGATGCTCTTCGGGGATGCCATGGCCCGTGTCCTCAACGCGGATTTCCGCAATATCGGCGTCCCTTCCCACCACGACGCGGATCGAACCGCCAGCGGGAGTGAACTTGATCGCGTTCGAAAGCAGGTTTGAGAGCATGCGCTCGATCTGCACGCGGTCGAAATCCCCGATGCAGCGATAGACGGTCGCCTCAAACACCAGCATCACCTCGGCACCCTCCGCCGGGATTTGGAATTGGTCCACCAAGGCGTCGATCACTTCCACCAAGTCCAATTGCTGTTTCTGCAGGATTACCTGACCGGTTTCCGCCTGCGACAACAGCAGCAGCGCACGGACGATCTGGGATAGCCGTTCAATGTCCGACAGCGAATTCACGATTGCGTCGCGGTACTGGTCCGCCGTCTGCGCGGTGAACAGTGCCACCTCCAATTGCCCGCGGACCACGGTGATCGGCGTGCGCAGTTCATGCGAGACGTCGGTCGAAAACTGGCGGATTTGGTTGAAGCTCACTTCCAGCCGTTCGATCATCTGGTTGAACGTTTCCACCAAGTAGTCGAGTTCGTCCCCCGCCCCGCGCGCCGGGATACGCAGGCTGAGATTGGACCCGCCGATCCGTTGCGCGGCGGCGGCGATTTCCCGGACCGGGTTCAGCGCGCGTCCCGCGAATATCCAGCCCGTGACGCAGCCAACTAGGATCACCAAAGGGATCAGCCCAACGCATAGCCAGGTGAACCTCATCAGCAGTTCGGCGGAGTCGGCCACGGAGCGACCTATGGCCACAAAATAGCGCCTCGAACGGTCCTCGCTGGTCACGTAACCCTGTCGGATCAAGTACGGCACGCCGTCGGGGTCTTTTTTCGTGATCCAGATCGGCTGGTTGGATTTCAGGATGCGGCGCACCTGCTCGGGCGCTTCGAAGCCCAAGGATTCATAGGTGGAGGAATACTCGACCGGCTTGCCGGTCTCGTCGGCAATCACGTAGACGCTGCGGATTCGGGCGCTGATCGAGTTCTCGTCGGGGTCCCCGGTGTCGAAGAACCATTTCGGATGGTAGTTGGACTGTCCGGCATCGTTGACAATGTGCAGATTCGCCAAGACGACGGCCCAGCTCTGAGTGAGGTCGTCATAACCCTGTAGGTCGAGGTTGCGGGCGAGGTATTGGCGGAACAGCAGGCTGACCGCGAGCAGGAGCAGGGTGAACAGCCCGGTATAGATGGCCGTGAGGGTGAACCGGAGTCCGCGGAAGAGTTGGGTACGTTTGGCCACCGAGTCCATCGTATCGCGAATCAGGCGGGCTCTTCCGGCATGACCGTTTCGCCGATCATGGCCGCGATCCGTGTTTGCAGTTCCAAGGTCAGCCGTCCGCGATCGTGCAGCGTCATGCCCGAGGTCTCGATGGGGTCGCCAACGATCAGTTCCACCGCGGTGGGCCGTATGATGCCCGAGTGCATAGGCAGGGCAGAACGGGTTCCGACGAGTCCGATGGGGACTACAGGAACCCCGGCCTTGATCGCCATGTAGGCCGCACCCTCCTTGAACGGGCGGATTTGGACCTCGCTTCGGCCACCCTCGGGGAATAGGAGTACGGAAACGCCGCGTTCCCGGATCAGCTTCGCGCCCTCGGTCATGGACCGGATGGAAGCGCGTGGGTCGTCGCGCACTACGGGGAGGTGTCCCGCGTGGCGCAGGTGCCAGCCGAGGAACGGAATCGAGAACAGCCCCTTCTTCGCGAAGAAACGGAATTCCAGCGGGACGGTACCCATGATTGCGGGGGTATCCATGTAGCTGGCGTGGTTGGAGACAAGGACGTAGCTGCGCGACGGGTCGAGTTTCTCCAACCCGGTCGGCCTGCACCTCAGGAAGCCGCAGGCCAGCAGCATCCGCGCCCACATCTGCGCGACGCGGTGCTGCGAAACGCCGGTCTTATCCCGCAGCGAGCAGGCCAGCGAAATGCTGCCCATTACTATGGTGGCGAGGATAATCGCGGGTGCCGAGATCAGGACGGAGCGGATTTTCCACACGGAATCTTAATCCCATTATGATCGGCGGGATCGCGCGGCGTCGGCTTGCAATGAAGTCCTACGCCAAGCGGCTCATGTCGCTCGAAGTGCCGCCAGCCGCCGGGACGTAGCATTTCAGGGTGTAATCCATCACCATGCGGTCGGCGTTGAAGCGCCATCCGAGGGTGCGGATGGTCCGCTTCATGCGCTTGATCCAGCCGCGGGGCAGGCCGTCGCGGTCGCGCTGGTAGTAGAGCGGAATCACGGTCTCGCTGAGCTCACGGTATAGATCCTCGCCGTCTCGGCGGTCGTGGACGTCCATATTGCTGTGGGTACGCCCGGTTCCGATGGCGAAGCCGTTCATGCCGTCGTAGGCCTCGGCCCACCAGCCATCAAGCACGGACAGGTTGAGGCCCCCGTTGAGGACCACCTTCTGACCACTGGTGCCGGACGCTTCCAGGGGACGCCTGGGATTGTTCAGCCACACGTCCACACCTTGGACCAGGTGGCGTCCCACATTGATGTCGTAGTCCTCGACGAAGAGGAATTTTTCCGAGAACTGCGGGTCGCGCATCAATTCCGCGATCTGCTGGAGGACGCGCTTGCCGGGCTCGTCGTGGGGATGGGCCTTGCCGGCGAAGACGAACTGGACGGGGCGCTTGGGATCGTTGACCATCTTGCCGAGCCGTTCGATGTCGGTGAGCAAGAGATTGGCCCGCTTGTAGGTGGCGAAGCGGCGGGCAAAACCGATGGTGAGGGCGTCGGGACTCAACACCTTGCCGAGTCGGGCGAGCTTGTCTGGAGCCTCGCCGCGGACCTTGGCCTGGCTGACGGCGCGGCGACGCACGAAATCGAGCATGCGGGCCTTCAGGCTGAGATGCATCTCCCAAAGCTCGGCGTCGTCGATGTTTTCGATGCCTTTCCAGATGGGAGCTTCGCCGGAATGCAGATTCCAGCCCGAACCGAGGTGGCGATCATAGAGGCGGAACATCTGGGGAGCCAGCCAGGAGGGAACGTGCACGCCGTTTGTGATGTGGCCGATGGGCACGGCGTCCTCCCGGACACCGGGGTAGATGCCTGTCCACATGGCGCGCGAAACCTCGCCGTGGAGCGAGGACACGGCATTGGCGTGCCGTGAGAGCTTCAGGCCGATGACGGTCATGCAGAACTCGTGCTTGTGGCTCGGGCTCTCCTGGCCGTATTCCATCAGGCGCTCGTGCGAAATGCCGAGGCCGTCGCGCAGGGGTCCGAGGTGCTCCTCGATCAGGTCGGCACCAAAACGGTCGTGGCCCGCCGGGACGGGGGTGTGGGTGGTGAAAACGACCTCGCGGGCGGTGATGGGTGCCGCTTGGTCGAAGGAAAGACCCTCGTCGACCATGCGGGTACGGATGGCTTCCAGAACCGCGAAGCCGGAGTGGCCCTCGTTCATGTGGTAGACGCCGGGGACGATGCCCATCGCGCGGAGGGCGCGCACACCGCCGACGCCCAACAGCAATTCCTGGCGGATGCGGACGCGACCATCGCCGCCGTAAAGCTGCGAGGTGAGTTCGCGGTCTTCAGGGGCGTTGCCCTCGACGTTGGAGTCGAGCAGCAGAAGGTCGATGCGACCCACCTTCAAGCGCCAGACCTTGGCCCGGATGGTGCCGCGACGGGTGTCGATCTGGATTGTGACCGGCGTGCCATTGGTTCCAATGGCGGGCTCCATGGGCAGGGAATTCACATCCGTGGGGAGGTAGTCCTCCACCTGCCAGCCGCCGCTGTTCAAGCGCTGGCGGAAGTAGCCTTGGGCATAGAAGAGGCCGATGCCGACGAGCGGGATGTCGAGGTCTGATGCGCTCTTGATGTGGTCGCCCGCGAGTACGCCGAGACCGCCGGAGTAGATCGGGATGGATTCGTGGATGCCGAACTCTGCGGAGAAATAAGCAACGGGCCGGGGACGGAGCACGCCCGCGTGGGTGGCGCCCCACGTGGTTTCCGAACGCAAGTATTCCTGCAGGCGCCGGTATGCCGAATTGATCCGGCTGTGCAACATCAATTCACCCGCGCGGCGCTCGATGTCAGCCAGCGGCATCTGGGAAAGCATAGACACCGGGTTGTGGTTGCAGTTTCGGAACCGGACCGGGTCGAGTTCGCGGAAGATCGACGTGACTTCGTGGTCCCAGCTCCACCAGAGGTTCCTGGCCAGTGCCCAAAGCCGTTCCTGGGTGGGGGCAATGAAGCGGGCAAGCGTTCGCGCCTCGCTGATCACGGGCGCGACCTCGGCAGCCGCCTCGGAGAGCATGCGGATTTCGCTGTTCTGGAAGACGCGGGCTTCGACGGTCTGGACCACGAGCACGCCCTCGAGCACCCCGCGATCAATGACGGGCACACCGAGGAACGACTGGTAGTTTTCTTCGCCGGCCGCCTCAAAGAACTTGTAGCGGGGGTGGGACGAGACCTGGTGCACCGCGACGGGCTGCACGGATTCCGCAACCAGCCCGGTCAGGCCTTCGTGCAGGCCAAGCCGGAGCGAGCCGATGCAGTCCTTGCGGAGGCCGACGGTGGCGGCGAGGACCAGATTGGCGCGGTCGGGTTCGAGGAGGTACGCCGAACAGACGTCGGTCTCAAATCGTTTGGCGATCAGAGCGACAACGTTCATCAGGGTTGCCGCGGGCTCCCTGCCCTCCTGGGTTAGGTCGGCAAGTTCCTCAATGGTGAGAACGTGGTTGTCGTCTGTGTAGGAGTTCGCGAAAGCGCTCATTGGTTTCTCCAGTGGGTCCAAAAAATGGTTCCGAGCTACTGGGTCGGAGCGCCTGCTCGGGGGCGAGCGGAAAACTCCAGTGTACCAGGCGGGTTTCGGGGACAAATTAAAGGACGTCGGCGAATCCGCGCTTCATGCGGCGGAAGAAGAGGCCGCCGAGCACGAAAGAGGCGGTTCCGATGGCGGCGATGACGGCTAGATCGCGGATGGAGGGGGGCTTGGAGCCGAGCAGCATCACCCGGTAGGCGCGGACGACGTACGCCAAGGGGTTGAGCCGCACCGCGAAGCCCACACCGGCGGCGTCGTAGCGGGTTTCGTCGATGAAGAGCGGCGTAATCCACATCCAGAAGGTCATGGCGACAGCGACGACCTGGGCGGTGTCGCGCAGGAAGACCTGCAGGGCGGCGATGACCCAGCCGATTCCGATGGCGAACATTCCCAAAAAGAGGAGGTAGGCGGGGAGGAAGACAGCCATCGGGCTTGCGTGGCCTTGGGTGGCGGCGACAACGGCCATGAAGAGGAGGACGGTGGGGAGGTGGCTGGCGGCGCTGGAAAGGAAGATGGAGACCGGCACGATTTCCGACGGGAACATGGTCTTGGTGACTAGGTTGGCGTGTTCCACGATGGAGGTAGCCGAGCGGCTGACGGTTTCGCTGAAGAGGAGCCAAGGAAGCATGCCGGCGAACAGGAAGAGGGGGTAGCTACGGGTAAGCTCGCCGGTTCCTGCGGGCTGTTTCAGGCAAACGCTGAAGATGAAGGTGTAGCTGGCTAGCAGGACGAGGGGGTGGATCAGGCTCCAGAGCCATCCGGCGGCGGAACCGGCGTAGCGCTGGGTGAAGTCGCGTTTGACGAGCTGGAAGAGGAGGGTCCGGCTGCGGACGAGGTTGCGGGCGAAGTGCGTTCCTGGAATGCTGGTCGGCAAAACGGATGGTAGCATTGCGGGGTGCTGGCGTCCGATCTGGACAAAGAATCAGTCCCTTGCGACACCCGTTCCACTTGCCAAACACTGATATTATTGGGAGTTCGTCATGCGAACATTGACCGTCCCCTTCCTCTTGGCAGCCGCCGTCCTCTGCCCCGCCGCCGAGCCGTTCACCGTGGAATCGAACGTGATCTACGGGATGTACTCCGGCTCCGCCCTGCTGATGGACGTCTACAAGCCCGCCCAGCCGAAGGGCTACGGCATCATCTTCATCTCGGGCAGCGGTTGGACCACGCCGCTGGCCTACAGTGCCGAGCCGCTCAAGCAGAACAGCCAGTCTAAACTCTACGCCTCTACGCTGGCGAAGGCGGGGTACACGGTTTTCGCGATTAGCCACCGATCGTTGCCACGGTTCCGCTATCCGGCGCAGGTTGAGGACTCGCAGCGCGCGGTGCGGTTCATCCGCCACAACGCGGCGGCGTTCGGGATTCGGCCTGATCGGATCGGCGCGGCGGGCGGGTCGTCGGGTGGACACTTGGTGAGCATGCTGGGCACGCACGACGGCAAGGGGAATCCCGCGGATCCCGATCCCGTGGAGCGCGAGAGCGCCAAAGTGCAGTGCGTGGTGGCGCGCGCGGCACCGATCGACTTCCTGACGGGCGACAACGGCCGGTTCATCCTCGGCATGGCACGTCCGGCAGCGGGCCAGGAGAATACCGAGGAGTACCGGCTGCATAAAGAGGCTTCGCCGGTCACCTATGTGACACCCGACGACCCGCCGTTCCTGCTGATGCACGGCGACAAGGACGAGCAGGTGGATTTCGCGCAGTCGGTCGAAATGGAGGCCAAGCTGAAGGCCGCGGGAGTAACCGTGAAGCTGCTGCGGATTCCAGGGGCAATGCATGGGCCAACGTTCCCGCAGGCCGTGAATCCGCCGGACTACATGGGTGAGATGATCCGCTGGTTCGACACGTATCTGGTAAAGAAATAATGCCGAACACGAGTATGAATCGCCGCGAGTTCTTCGCGCTCTCCGCGGCGGCTGTAGCTCCGATGACGCTCAACGCGGCTCCGGCCAAGCGCCCCAACATTGTCTTGATCCTAGCGGACGATCTCGGATTCTCCGACATCGCGCCCTATGGGGGCGAGATTGACACGCCGAACCTGGCGGCGATGGCGAAGGAGGGCGTCAAGTTCCGCCAGTTCTACAACACGGCGCGCTGCTGTCCGACCCGCGCGTCACTGCTGACCGGTCTCTATTCGCACCAGGCCGGAGTGGGTCACATGGTCTTCGAAGACGACCTGCCCGGCTACCGGGGCGACTTGAGCAAGAACGCGGTCACCATCGCGGAGGTGTTGAAACCCGCCGGATACAAGACCATGATGGTGGGCAAGTGGCACGTGACGCCGCCCGATTCCGATCCGCACAATTGGCCCCTGCAGCGCGGCTTCGAGAAGTACTACGGAACGATCGCGGGGGCGGCCGACTACTTCAACCCGGTGACGCTGACGCGGGGCAACGAGCGCATCCAGTCGCCTAAGGACTACTATTACACCGACGCGCTGGGGCAGCAGGCAGCGACGTTCATCCGCGACCACAAGCAGGCGTCGCCCGACGCACCATTCTTCCTGTACGCGGCGTTCACGGCGCCGCACTGGCCGTTGCACGCTCTGCAACCGGAGATCGACAAGTACATTTCCCGCTACAAGGACGGCTGGGACAAGCTGCGCGAGGAGCGGCACAAGCGTCAGATCGAGATCGGCCTGGTGGACCCAAAGTGGGGTATCACCGAGCGGGATTCCTCCGTGCCCGCTTGGGCGGATTCGCCGGAAAAAGAGTGGCATGCGCGCCGGATGGCGGTCTACGCCGCTCAGGTGGACCGGTTGGACCAGAACATCGGTAAGATTGTGGCGGCACTGAAGGAAACCGGCGTCGAGAACGACACGCTGGTGATGTTCCTCGCCGACAACGGCGGATGCGCGGAGGAGTTGGCGCGGAACACGAACTCGACCGGCGTGCGGAAGACAACGGTGGACGGGCGTCCGGTGCATTCGGGCAATATTCCGGAGTTGATGCCGGGCGGCGAGGACAGCTTCCAAAGTTACGGAGTGGGCTGGGCCAACGCCAGCAATACGCCGTTCCGGTTGTACAAGCACTGGGAGCACGAGGGCGGGATCTCGTCGCCGTTCATCGCCAAGTGGCCAGCGAAGATCACGAAGAAGACAGGGACGTTCCTGGACCAGACGGGGCACTTGGTGGATCTGATGGCGACCTGCGTGGATGTCGCGCAGGCGAAATATCCGACGACCTTCAACGGCAATACGATCCAACCCGCCGAGGGCAAGAGCTTGGTGCCGGCGTTCACGGGGGCCAAGCCTGTCCCGCGCGAGCTGTATTGGGAGCACGAGGGCAATCGCGCCATGCGCGACGGCGATTGGAAGCTCGTATCGAAGTTCCCCGGCGATTGGGAGCTGTTCGACATGAAGCATGATCGGACGGAGCGGAACAATCTGGCCGCGAAGTTCCCGGACCGGACCAAGATGATGGTGGCCAAGTGGCAGGCTTGGGCCAAGCGGGCGAATGTGGTGGATTGGGCCGAGTTGCAGGAACGTCGGAAGGGCAAGCCGAAGGTCAAGGAGTAAAAGGGGGCGGTTCAAATCCGCCCCCCGTCTCTAATACGTCAGTTTCATCGCGAACCGCAACTGGCGCTGTCCGCTGGACGATGTGATGTTGCCGAAGCCGCCGCTGGTCACGGTCGCAGCCGGATTGCCGAAGTGTGGCGTGTTGGTGGATCCGAAAGCCTCGGCCCGGAACTGACCTTTCACCCGTTCGGTGATCCGAAAATTCCGGAATACGCTGGCGTCGAGGTTGAAGTACCCCGGCCCGCGCAGGATGTTCCGCCCGGCATTCCCAAAAACGCCCGCACCCGTGGGAGCTGCGAACGCGGTGGTGTCGAAGTAGGGGGTCAAGCCACCGTAGATCGCCACGGTCGGCTGCACCTGGTTGGCCGTCTGGGCGTTGCCGGGGGAGTTCAACGCCGTGGCCGACGATGACACCGTGAACGGCGATCCGCTGACCAGCGCCATGATCCCGTTGACCTGCCACCCGCCCGCCACTGCCTTGCCGAGCCCGTGGGTCAGCCACTTCTGGCTGCGACCGAACGGCAATTCATAGGTGCCGAAGAGCTTGAAGTTGTGCGTCCGGTCATAACCTGCGAGCGCCTTGTTCCGGTATTGGATCGGAGCCCAGGCCCAGGTCAGGCCGGAATCGCTATTGTCGCCGTAATCAACAGCGCGGCTCCACGTGTACGCCAAACGGATCGACGACGCCCCTTTGATCCGCTTCACCGCCTGAGCCTGAAGCGAGTTGTACCGCGACGAATTGTATGGCGTGGCCACGTTGATATCCGACGCGTTGCCGTACAGCACGTACAAGGGACGCGCGTTGTTGCCCCCGTTCGGCGTGGAGGCATTGATATTGACCGAGGCGAACTGGCGGATCGACATCGTGCCGACATAGCCGGCTTGGATGTTGACCCCCTTGCCCATTTCGCGCTGGATCGTAAAGTTGTAGGATTCGATGTACCCTCGACGGATATCCTTGCCGTAGGTCGATGTCCCCAGCGTGCTCGGGAAGACCAGCTTGCCGGTGGAAATATCCGGGATGATCACCGGTGGCAGCCCGGTCAGCAGCGTGCCCGCGTTCGTGTAGCTGTTGGCCCCGCTCAGCTGCTGCGAAATCACTGCCGGATAGGCATCGCGCAACACGCGGAAGTTGTTCGGGTCCACGGTGACTCCGTAGCCTGTCCGGATCACCATCTTTTCCCCGATCCGCCACGCAATACCCAGACGCGGCGCAAAATTGCCGTGCCCGGCGTTGACCCCGGCATCGTACGGCACGCCGCCGAGGCCACCCAACAGCACCAGGTTCGACGTCGGGTCATACCGGTCGAAGCCGAAATGGTCCCGGTGTGCGAGTGGGTAAAGTTCGTAGCGCATCCCGTAAGTGACAGTCAAGTGCGACGTGACCTGGTACTGGTCGCGGGCGTAGAGCCCGTAAGACCGCTCCCGCACCGTCCCGGGATTGATGTTTTGGATGTCCTTGCCCATCGCCTGCGGCAGGCCCAGCATGAAATCGGCCCAGCCGTTGTAGCCGTTCGAGGCCGACCCGCCGCTCAGCGTCGTCAACCCGCCGGTAAACGAGAATCCTCCGCGCGGGCCGTATTTCAACTGCGGCTGGAAGTGGTTGATCCCGTAGTCCACGATGTCGAAGCCGAAACGCGTGGCGTGGGACCGCTTGCTCCAGCTGACGTTGCCCGCGAAGGTGAACTGGTTGTCGCGGAAGACGAACGGGTTGGAGACGTTGGGATTGCCGAACGACGTGTAGCCGCTCACCGCGAAGTACGGTTGCCCGCCCTGCAGGTCCAAGCCGCCGTTGGTTCCCGGAATCTTCAGAACGTCGGAGCCGAAGTTCGTTGTGATGTCCACATCTTTGCCCGCTATTGCCTGGCGAGTGTATCCGACGTTCCCGTCGAACAATAGCGACGGCGTCAGGGTGTAGGTTCCGCCTACCGCCGAACTGCGGACGGTGCCGGTCGCGTGGCCCGGCTGGCCGCCGTTAAGCGCCGCGCCGCCCGCACCCGCCAAGGCCGGGGGGTCGAAGATATCGTAAGGCAGGACGCTGTAACGCACGAAGATGGAACTGCGGTCGTTCGGGTTGTAGTTGATCTTGACGTCGACGTTGTCTTTGTTGAAGTAGTAGTGGCCGACGGCGAAGTAATTTGAGGTGGCACCGGTGCCGAGATTCGGCTCAGGCTCCAGCGCGGCCATCATCTTGGCGGCGGTGCTCAGACGGCTGGCGGGGATGATGTTGCCGGGGAACTGGGTCCGCCCGGTGCCAGTGGAGGTGCCGGTGGCCGGGTCGTAGATCTTGGTAGTGGTGAAGCTGAAGTCCCCGTTGCGCATGGGGGCGGTCGGCACCGACTCGGTCCCGGACGCCGCCTGACGCTTCATCATGCGCTCCCAGTCGGCGAAGAAGAACAGCTTGTTCTTGAGGATCGGCCCGCCCAGCGTCGCACCGAACTGGTTGTTGATGAATTTGGGGATGTTGGGACCACCCCGGTAGAAGAAGTTCTTGGCGTTGAGCTTGCTGACGGTGTTGTATTCCCACAACGCCCCGTGGAACGAGTTCGTCCCGGATTTCATGGTCACGTTGACGGCGCTGCCGCCCGCCATACCCTGCTCGGCGTCGTAATTGCCGGTGGAGACGCTCACGCCCTGGATGGCCTCGGCTGGCGGGACGTAGGCGATGATTTCCGGCAGCCAAGGGTAGCCGTTCACCGTGCCGTCCACGCGCGTGCCGTTGTTGTTGTAAGACGACCCGTTGACGTTGGTCGCCAGCGCGCCGGTGGGGTTGCCCGCCTCCGAGTGCGACGCCGCCGGGGGACTCACGCCCGGCACCAAATCCAGCAGGCTCTGGAAGTTGCGGGAGCCAGTCAACGGATAGTCCTCGATCTGCTTGTCGGAAATCTGCGTGTTGACCTCCGCCTTGTCGGCTTGGAGGGTGGCGGCGGAGGCGTCGACAGTCACGCTCTGGTTCACCTGCGCCACGTCGAGCGCAACGTCGATACGGCGGACGGTGTTGGCTTCCACTTGGATATCGTTCTGGACCACGGTGCCGAACGACGGTGCGGTGACGGTGAGCTTGTAGCTGCCGGGCTGGAGGTCGTTGAACGCAAAGGCCCCGTGGGTGTCGGTAGCGGACTTGTTTAGGATGCCGGTTTGGATGTTCAGGGACTCCACCTGCGCGCTAGGCAAGGCGGAACCTGATTTGTCAGTGACATTGCCGGCGATTGACCCGTAAAGCACCTGGGCGCGAAGTTCCGGCAATTGTAGAACGGTGGCAAATACGAGGAGAAGGCTTGTTTTACGTTTGGACCCCATGGGGTGAAAGCCTATCAAATTGGGGGCTCGGTTGCAATGGCTGGCTACAATCGTCAATCGCGGTAATATCGGATCAGCATCTTATGCCCGTCGAACTCGCCCCCGCCATCGAATTCCCGGTCGCCCCTCATTCCACTTGGGTGTATCCGCCCCGCAAGCGCTGGACGCGGGCCGAGTGCGAAAGCTTGGAGTCGACAGGCCTTTGGGACCGCGACCACTTGGAACTCATTGAAGGTGAACTGATCGAAAAAATGCCCAAGAAGCGTCCGCACATGGTGGTGTTCATTTCGGTCTTGGAATGGCTGGCCGCAGTTTGCGGCGTGCGCTATCTGAACCCGGAAGGTCCGATAGACGTTTCCCCAGAGGACAATCCGACCAGCGAGCCCGAGCCCGATTTTGCGGTTCTCGCGAAACCGGCGTCCGAGTACATGGGAGGCAATCCGCCAGCGTCCGATGTCCGGCTCGTGATCGAGGTGTCGGACTCCACCCTCGCATTCGACCTCGGCCCGAAAGCCCGCCTCTACGCACGGGCGGAAATCCGGGAGTATTGGGTGATTGACGTCAAGGGGCGGAGGTTGATCGTTCACCGGGCACCGCGCACCGGTGTCTATGCCTCCGTGAAGGCATATGCCGAAGGCGAGTACGTGGCACCGTTGGCTTGGCCCGAAGCGTCGATGGCAGTTGCGGCAGCTTTCCCGTTTCCTGCGCAGTGAGGACCGGACGCCGCCCTTCGATCAACGAGTGCGGGGCCGAGCGATTCGCGCTAGAATTGCGCTCATGCGCGCCTTCGCCGTTTTTCTAATGGTCGCCCGGCTTGCGGCGGCCCAGACCCCGGAACCACTACTCAAGTGGATGGACTCCCTTGCGGAACGGCAACTGGCGGATCGGGAAACCAAAATCGCCGCAATCCGCAATGTCGGCGACGCACGCGAGCGCCAACGCCAAGTCCGCGCCAAGATTCTGGACCTGATCGGCGGGCTGCCGGACTACAGCGGTCCGCTCAACGCGCGTGTCACCGGCACAATCCGGATGCGCGGCTACGCAATCGACAAGGCCATCTTTGAGAGCCTGCCGGGCTACCGGGTCACCGCTAACGTCTACCTGCCGGATTCGCCGGGCAAGCATCCGGGCGTCCTGTTCGCGCTGGGGCATTGGGACGAGGGGAAGCCCGCCGCGCAATTGATCGCGGCCAATCTCGCGCTGAAGGGTTTTGTGGTCCTCACATTCGATCCGGTCGGCCAAGGCGAACGAAATCAGGCCTACTCCCCGCTGCTGCATGCCTCCATCATCGGCGGATCCACGGAACAACACACCACGCTGGGGGCGCAATCCCTGTGGATCGGACAGAGTTTCGCGCGCTACCGGATCTGGGACGCCAAGCGCGCCTTGGATTACCTCGCGAGCCGTCCGGAAGTGGATGCCGAAAAATTGGGGGCATCGGGATGTTCGGGCGGCGGCACAGTGGCGACGTATATTTCCGCGTTGGATCCACGCGTGAAAGTCGCGGCACCCTCCTGCTACATCAATTCGTTCCACGAGGTCTTTCCGGGTCCGACGGGGGACGCCGAGCAGAGCGTCCCGAACTTCATCGCGTCCGGCTTGGACATCTCCGACTACATCGAGCTCTTCGCGCCCAAGCCGTGGATGGTCGGGTCCACCGAAGGCGACTTCTTCCCGATTGCGGGAGCGCGCCGGGCGGTCGAGGAGGCCAAGCGCTACTACAGCTTTTTCGACGCGCAGGAGAAGGTCAAATGGACGGTCGGGCCCGGCGGGCACGGGACGCCAAAGGAGGTACGGGAGGGGATATACGGGTGGGTGATCAAGTGGCTAAAGGACGGCAAGGGGTCGGCTGCGGAGGCGCAGGTGGAGTTGCTGCCGGACTGGAAACTCTGGGCGACACCCAACGGGCAGGTAGACGGTCGGCAGCTGTACGAATACTTGCGCGACGACCGGCTGCGCATGCGGCAGCCGAGGGATCGCGCCGCATTGGTTGCGGAGTTGAAGCGTATCGCCGCCGGGCCTGAATCGCCCGCGCTGCCATTCTCCGACGCCGCAGAGTTTAGATTCACCGGGTTGGCCGACCAGATCCTCATCCGGGTCGGCAACAAGGTTGCGGTGGCGCGTCCGGCGGTGCCGAAGCCTTTGACGGGGAACTGGATTTCGGTGATTCGGGCGCTCATGATCGGCGAGAACATGGCGGGGTTGCGCATCCGGGCCATCCGGGCGCAGATCGACCGCATGGGGCAGGGGCAGGTGGAGATCGCGGCGCGCGGCATGCCGGCAGTTTGGGCCGCAGCGGCAGCGGCCATTGATCCCCGCATCACGCGGCTGAGTTTGGACCGGATGCCGGTCAGCGTGGCGTCGGCATTCGATACGCCGCTATTGCGGAATCCCTTGGATGCGCTGCTGATGCCGGGTTTCGCGCTGCACTGGGATTTCGCGGACCTGTTGGACCGGCGCACCACGATCTCGGATCCCGCCGATTGGACCGGCACCGTTCTGCCCGCCGTCGACGGCGCGAAATACCATGTATTCGGAGACCCGGACACGGTGCTCTTCTGATGCAATATAATAACGACCGTGTCACGCTCCGTCGCGATCGGCCTGTTCTTCGTCTGCATAGCCTCGGCCGAAACCGCTGAGGAATCGGCTCGCAAGATCCTATCGGCGAACTGCCTGGGATGCCACGGCAATTCGAAGATGTCCGGGCTCTCCTTGGAATCGCGCGACGCCATGCTGGCGGGCGGCAAACGGGGACCCGCGATTGTACCGGGAAAAGCATCGGAAAGCCTGCTCTACAAGGCTGTCGCGCATCAAGCCGGGCTCGCGATGCCTCCGGGAAACAAGACCTTGCCCGCAGAGCAGGTACGCGCACTGGGCGAGTGGATCGATTCAGGCGCGCCCTACACAGGCGGGCAGTCACCCGCGTCTTGGTGGTCGTTCCAGAAGCCGGTGAAGCCGGTCGGCAGAACTATCGAGCAGATGGCGAAGGCAACCGGCCCCGAGGCTGACCGCCGCACTCTGATCCGCCGCGTCTCCTACGACCTCACTGGACTACCCCCCACTCCCGCCGAGATCGACACGTTCCTGAAGGATACCGACCCCAAGGCCTACGAAAAGATGGTGGACCGGTATCTCGCCTCGCCCCGCTACGGCGAACGCTGGGGTCGGCAATGGCTCGACGTGGCCCGATACGCCGACACCGGCGGCTACGAAACCGACGTTCTGTTCCCCAACGCGTGGCGCTACCGGGACTACGTCATCCGGTCGTTTAATTCCGACAAGCCGTACGACACTTTCGTCAAGGAACAAGTCGCTGCGGACGAGATCTGGCCCGACAACTTCGACCTCAACGGCACCTACGAACTCCCGGAATCAAAACTGGCGAGCTTGGAGAAGCGCCTCGGGACATCCCTGTATACCTTGGCCGCGATGCCGGTCGAATACACCTTCTTCGGTGACCAGTACCGCGCCGAATGGCAGGCTGAGGCGGCCACCGTCACGGCCAACGCGTTCCTCGGGCTGACCTTCCAATGCGCCCGCTGCCACGACCACAAGTTCGACCCCATCGCGCAGAAGGATTTCTACCGGTTGGGCGCGTTTTTTGCGGGCAGCGAGGATCGCGAAATCCCCATCACCAGCCAGATGCGGATCTACGAATACACGCGCTACCAGACGAAGGTGGTCGCGCTAGAGGAACTGCGTAAGAAGTTCCTGGAGATCAGCCCGACCGACAAGAGCCCTGCGGCGAAGGACGCGCGGGAATCGCTCTACCGGCAGATGGGCGAGGCCTTCGCGAAGACGCCGGTGATGTACGACAAGGCGAACTTGCTGGTCCACACCGAGCCGGTGCCGGACACGTACGTGCTGCCGCGCGGCGATTCCATGCAGAAGGGCGAAAAGGTGGGGCCCGCGATCCCGGCGGTTTTCGGTCCCAGCCCGTCACTGAACGAGCCCGCCGACGGAAATTTCATCCCGCGCCGGCGCAAGGCGCTGGCGGAATGGCTGGCGTCGCGCGACAACCCGCTCACCGCGCGCGTGATGGTGAACCGCATCTGGCAGGGGCATTTCGGGACCGGGCTGGTGGCGACGCCCAACGATTTCGGGCGGCAGGGCGAGAAACCGGAGAACCAGGAATTGCTCGATTGGCTGGCCGCCGAGTTCATGGACCAGGGCTGGAGCATGAAGTCGATGCACCGGACCATCATGAATTCCGCCGCGTACAAGGCGCAGCGGACGCCGCGCAGGCTGGATGCGGAGTCGATCCGGGATGGGGTCCTCGCCACTTCGGGTGCGCTGAACACCAAGATGTTCGGTCAGCCCGTGGTGACCCCCTTGGCCAAGGACGAGCGTGAGGCGATGCGCGACCTCACCATGTGGCCGGTTTCGGCTGACCCGGCGGAGTACGACCGGCGCAGCGTTTATCTCTTCGTGAAGCGTTCGTTCCGGCTCCCGATGCTGGACACGTTCGACGCACCCGATTCGGCGGAGAGTTGTCCGCGGCGCGAGTCGTCGACGGTTGCCCCGCAGGCCTTGGCGCTGATGAACAGCGCGTGGACCTTCGCGCAAGCGCAGAAGTTCGCGGCGCGGTTGGCGAAATCGGTGGACCCGGTCGGGGACGCTTGGCGGCTGGCGTTGGGACGCGATCCCGGGGCCGACGAGCGGGCCAAGGCCGCTGATTATCTGTCAAGCAACAACTTGGACCGGTTGTGCCTGCTGGTGTTCAATATGAGCGAGTTCCTCTATGTCAACTGAGTTTTCACGGCGCGCCTTACTCATGTCGGGGCTGGGCTTTCCGGCCTTGGCGGCGGCAGCGGTGGCGAATCCCCAGGCGTCACGCAAACCGCACTTCCCGGCGACGGCGAAATCGGTCATTTTCCTGTTCATGCACGGCGGGCCGTCGCATCTGGAGACCTTCGACCCCAAACCGGCGCTGAACCAGTTGGACGGCCAGCATGTGCCGGCGAGCTTCGGGTCGGTGCAGTTGCAGTTTTCGAAGTTCGAGCAATCGACGGTGCTGGGCTGCAAACGGACTTTCAAGAAGTACGGCCAGTCGGGGATCGAGGTCTCGGACATCTTCCCGAACGTGGCGCAGCGGGTGGACGACATGGCGGTGATCCGGTCGATGTACCACGACGGGTTCACCCATACGGCGGCGCTGAACTGGCTTAACAACGGGTGGCCGAGGCTGGGTCGGCCCAGCATGGGGTCGTGGAGTGTGTACGGGCTGGGCAGCGAGGCCGACAACCTGCCGGGCTTCGTGGTGATGATGGAAGGCGGGATCAAGAGCGGGCCGTCGGTGTACGGGTCGGGCTTCCTGCCGGCGGCGTACCAGGGGACGCTGCTGCGCGAGGGGCCGTCGCCGATCCTGAATCTGAATCCGCCGCAGGGGATGTCGGAAGGCAACCAGCGGGACATGCTGGACACGCTGAAGTGGTTCAACGAGCGGCATTTGGAGAAGAACGCCGGAGAGTCGTCGCTGGAGGCGCGGTTGGCGTCCTACGAGCTGGCGTTCCGGATGCAAGCGGCCGCGCCGGAGCTGGCGGACCTGTCGAAGGAGACGGCGGCGACGCGGGCCCTCTACGGAGTGGACGACCAGAAGACGGCGGCGTTCGGTGGCAAGTGCCTGATGGCGCGGAGGTTGGTGGAGCGCGGCGTGCGGTTCGTGCAGCTGTGGTCGGGGGGCACGGGCGGCGAGGGCGACTGGGACGGCCACAAGTCCTGCGACAAGAACCACGTGGACCAAGCGGCGAAGACGGACCGGCCGGTGGCGGGGCTGCTGGCGGATTTGAAGTCGCGCGGGCTACTGGATTCGACGCTGGTGATCTGGGGCGGCGAATTCGGGCGGACGCCGGTCTGCGACGGCAACATGAACGGCGGCGGCGGACCGGACGGGCGGGATCACAATCCGTACGGGTTCTCGCTGTGGATGGCGGGCGGCGGGATCAAGGGCGGGAAGGTTATCGGGGCGACCGACGAGATTGGACTACGGGCGGTGGAGTACCCGGTGCATGTGCACGATTTGCATGCCTCGATTCTGCATTTGATGGGGATCGATCATACGAAACTGACGTACCCGTTTGCGGGGCGGGAGTTTCGGTTGACGGATGTGGCGGGGAAGGTGGATTTGGTTGGGCGGTTGAAGGGGTAGTTGGTAGCGTGGGGTAACTTCGCCGCTCCTGCCATTCGCGAGGAACAACGGGCATTGGTACCCATCGCCGATCAAGCAAAGTGCAGGTGCTCCTTCCCTACGCTAACCTGAAGAGAGGAGCCCTGCACGATGCCCAACAATCTAGCCCAGTTGTCAGTACCGCCGCTGCAGCCGGTGATCGTCGCGAGTCAGACAGTGACCTCGCTCATCGGGACTGACCACGCTCAGCTGACGGAGCACGTCGTATCGGCAACGGCTCGCATGGCAGCCGTGAAGGCCGAGCTGGACGCAGAGTTTGAGCGAATGCAGGCCGAGTCGGCGCGGCAAGGTTGGCGGGTAGCGTTCGATGCCACCCCGGAGCAATTGGGGGCAGCCGCGGTCGCCGCGGCCACCAAGCTTGTCTGACCCAACCCGCGTTTCGATCATCCACGTGCTTGCTGGCGTAAATGGCGCTGGAAAGAGTTCCGTGGGCGGCGAGATGATTCGGACCAGCGGCGAGACGTACTACAACCCCGACGAAGCAGCCAAGCTGCTACGCGCTGCGAATCCGGACTTGGCCCACGCCGAGTCCAACGCGTTGGCTTGGCGCTATGGTTTCGAGTATCTGGAGCGGGCGATCCGGAAGCAACTGGATTTTGCGTTCGAGACCACGCTTGGCGGCAGTTCCATTGCGGACCGGTTGGCGATGGCAGCGCAAAGCGGGATCCATGTTCGAATCTGGTACGTTGGCCTTGCGAGCCCCGCACTCCACATTGCCCGCGTAAAGGCCCGCGTATCAAAAGGTGGCCACGACATTCCAGAGGCCAAGATTCGTGAGCGGTACGACGCGAGCAGCCAAAACCTTGTCCGGCTCCTTCCCTATCTCGCCGAACTAAAAGTCTTCGACAATAGTGCGGACAACGATCCAGGTACCGGTCTTGCGCCTTGTCCCCGACTGCTCCTTCACATTGTCGGAACCAAGGTGGAGTTTTGTTGCGATTCCAATTCGACGCCGGAGTGGGCCGCGCAGATCATATCGTCGGCGCTTGGTCGCGCTCAGCAGGCTAGCGCAAAATTTGGGGTATTCTGAGACAGGAGGCCTCCGCGTGACTTGCACCTTCGACGACCGCTTCCGCGCCGACCTCTGCGGGCTCGGCTACCCCGGCTTCGCCCACATCGCGCCATACACCGTGCCTCCACGTCCAGACTCCTTCCTCTTCGAGGTCCTAGCCCAACCCGATTTTGACGCGCGCGTGGCGGAAGGGCTCCCTTGGCTCGTCCACCATTGGGCCGACCGAATGGACCTCGTCTGGCTTGTCGAACAGGCGCGCCAACTACATGTCGAAAACCGGGTCGGCTACCTGCTGGAAGCGTCCGGGTCTCGCCTCCCCGCTGTGCTGGACGCAATCCGCGAACTCCGCCGACTGCCCTCGACCCACGAAGTAACCCTCGGTTGGGATTCCATGCCCCGCGCGGCGCGCGAGTGGATGCGCATCAACCGCACCGCGATGGCCCGGCGATGGAACATGGTGACCCGCTTGGAAAACGAGGCTGCGGACCGTGCCGCCTGACCGTCCTTCCGAGCCCTGGTTTTCGTTCTTGGACGACTTGGACGCACTCATTCCCGAACCGGTCGACCTGCACTGTCTCGGGGGGTTCATCGTCAGCCAGCACTACGGGCTGAACCGCGAAACCGTGGACTTGGACGTCATCACCGGAATCCCGGTAAATGTCCGCGAATGCGTCCTCCACGCGGCGGGCAAGGGGTCGGAACTACAGCGCAAGCACGGCGTGTACATCGACCAGGTCTGGGTAGCAGCCTATCCAGACAGCTACGCCGACCGGTTGGTCCGCGCATTCCCGATTTGGGAGAAGGTCAGGCTCTGGGCACTGGAGCCGCACGACCTTGCGCTGACGAAATTGGAACGAACGAATGCCCGCGATATTCGAGATGTGGTCTACCTCGCCAAATCCGGCCTAATCAACAAGGAAACGCTCCTCCACCGCTGGCACACCGAACTCGAGCCTTATTTAACCGGTCCCACCCCCACATGGCACCAAACCACCCTCAACATGTGGATCGACGCCTGCTGGCCTGACTCGCCGGAATCCTAACGCCCCAGCATCGCCCAAGCCCGCAGGATCAACACCGCACTCGACCCGTGCGTGATCTCGCCGCGCTCCACGCAATGGACCGCGTCCGCCAACGACATCCGCACCACCTCGATCGACTCCCCCTCCTCGTGCTCCACCGGCACCGGCGTCAGGCCGCGCGCGATGAAAAGGTAGTTCCGGCAGGAAAGCATTGTCGTGAAAGGATCGACCCAGCCCAGCGGAATGTAGGTCGCCGCTTCCAGACCGACCTCCTCGCGCAATTCCCGGCGGGCGGCTTCGACGGGCTCCTCGTCGGGCTCCATGCCGCCGCTAACCACCTCCAATGTCACCCGGTTCAGCGCGTATTTCCACTCGCGCACAAGCCAGACCTGCAGATCCTCGTCCACCGCCAGGACGCTCGCACCGCTTTTGATTTCGACACGCTCGTAGGTCGTCTCGGTACCGTGGCGTTGCACCACCCGCTCTTCCCAGAGCTTCACGATCCTACCGTTGTAGACCTGCCGGGAGCTGAGGCGTTTTACGGGGGCGTCCATCACCTACCAGTATCGGTCACCCTTGCGGAGGCGGCGACGCCACGAACCGGTACCCGACCCCCCTCACCGTCAACAGGTGCCGCGGCTTGGCCGGATCTTTCTCGATATAGCGCCTCAAGCGCACGATGAAGTTGTCCAAGGCGCGCGTATCAGTATCCTCGCGCAATCCCCAAACCTCCTCCAGCATCTTGCCTCGCGACACGGGCTTGCCCTCGTTGCGGATCAGGAAACGCAGGACGTTCATCTCCATGAGCGTGAGCGGGAAGATGGTGTCGCCGGTGCGCAGTTCCAGAAGATCGAAGAAAGCGGTCATGTTCCCGAAACGGTAGGAGTTTTCGGGCTCGGCGGCTGGCGGCGGCGCGTCCTTGGCAGCGTCCCGACGCAGCCATTCGCCGCGCCGGAGCAGGCCCGCGATCCTCGCGATCAGGATATCCAACTCGAAAGGTTTGACCAGGTAGTCGTCGGCCCCGGACGCAAACCCCTCCAGGACGTCGTTGGAGTGCCCGCGGGCCGTGAGCAGCAGGGTTGGAACATACTGGCCCTCCTGGCGCATCTTGGCCACAACAGAAAAGCCGTTGATACCGGGCAGCATCACGTCCAGCACTACGATGTCGAAGTGTTGCCGGCCCGGACCTGTCAGGAGTTCCAACGCCGACTCGCCGTTGTCGACCACTTCGACCCCGTACCCCTCCTGTTCCAAGTTGAACCGGAGGCCCTCCGCCAGGTGCATTTCGTCTTCAACGACCAGAATTCGTTTCATCAGGGGATTACGACTTTTCCAACGGGAACTGCAGGACGAAGGTGCTGCCCCGCCCTGGCCCCGCGCTCTCGGCCCATGCGCGCCCCTTGTGGCGGCGAGCCACCGAGCGCACGATGAACAGGCCCAGTCCAGTACCCTTGACGCGCATCGCCAGCGGGCCTCCCATCCGGTAGAAGCGCTTGAAGATTCGCTTCAACTCCCAGTCCGGGATGCCGGGACCGTTGTCCTTCACCCGCACCGACGCGTATTTGCCCTCGTCCTCGGTCCCCGCTTCCACCAGCACCCGTGCACCGGCACCGGAATACTTCAGGGCGTTGTCGAGGAGATTGGAGATCGCGGCCTTGACCTCGTCGAGGTCGCCCACGATCCGCAGGGGCGCTGCCATAGTGTATTGGATCGCTTCCAAAGATACGTGGTGCAGCACCTGGGCGCGTGAAACGCATTCACCCACGATCTCGCTCAAGTTCAGGGGGGAAACGTGGGCGGGACGACTGCCCGACCCGATTCGTCCCGTTTGCAGGATCTGCTCGATCGTCCCTAGGAGCCTGTCGCTGTCGCGCAGAATGATTCCGTAGAATTCCTTGCGCTTCTGCTCGTCAACGGACCGGGACTGCAGCGTCTCCACATACAGCCGGATCGAGGCTATCGGGGTCTTCAGCTCGTGCGTGACCGCGTTGATGAAGGCATCGTGCTGTTCGTTCCGGCGGATTTCGCGTACCAGGAAGATGGTGTTGAGGCCGACGCCGACGATCAACGCCGAGAGCATCAGGAACCCGAGGAAGAGGCGGAGCCCGGCCCGCCAGTCGAAAACGATGCGTCCCACATAGAGCAGGACGGCGAAGATGATCAGTCCGATTCCCATCGCAATGATAAACGCGACGGACTTCCTCCGACCATAAGCGACCATGGCTCCAGAATAGCTTGGGATGACCATGCGGAAGTACACCTGTCCAAAACCTAGGCCGCTTTGCGCTCCAACAGCGGGTTGTCGAGACTCGCGACCCGGATATCTTTGGCGATTCCAAGTGCGCCGAGGACGCGCAGCAGGAGCCACGAAGGATCGAATTCGTACCACGCCAAGCCGTGCCGTGCCGAGGTCGGATGCGCGTGGTGGTTGTTGTGCCACCCTTCGCCGAACGAGATGGCGGCCACCCACCAGTTGTTGCGGGAATCATCCCGAGTGTCGAAACGGCGCCGACCCCACATGTGAGCGGCGGAGTTCACCAGCCAAGTCGCGTGCAGGCCGAAGGTAACCCGCATGAAGATGCCCCAGAAGAAAAGGGGTGCCCCGCCGATGGCCCAGAGGATCGGCGCGAGAATAACGGTCGGCACCCAGTGGTTGGTATTGAGCCAGCGATAGAAGGGGTCGCGTGCCAAGTCGGGCGCGTACTTGGACATCACCTTGGTGTTTCGGTGCTTCACCTCGCCGCTGATGATCCAGCCGCAATGGGCCCAGAAGGCACCGTCGCGGGGGGAGTGCGGGTCGCCAGGCTGGTCGGATTTCTGGTGGTGGAGGCGGTGGGTCGCGACCCAGAAGATCGGTCCGCCCTCCATCGTCAAAGTGCCGCAGACCGCGAAAGCGTGTTCCAGCCAGAGCGGAATCTTATACGATCTGTGCGTATGCAAGCGGTGGTAGCCAAGGCTGATGCCCAACCCGGTGGCAACCCAGTAGAGGAACACGGTGGCGAAGAATACGTGCCAGCTGAACAGGAACAACGCCGGGATCGCGCCCAGATGGAAGAAGGCCATGAACAGGGCAGTCTGCCAGTTGAAGCGCCCGCTGTCAGACAACTCGCTCCCCGAAACCAGCACGGGGCCAGCCGCAGCGAAGGGCTGGTGCTGGTCTCTGTCGACCGCGCCCCCCGCTGCTCGTGCGCTGCGTGGAAATTCTTTCACTTGCATCTGACTTCAGGCTAACGGGTTTCGAGACCTACGGTTGTAACACTTTTGTCGTCGGAATCGCCGTCGCAGCTCTCCGGCCCGTGATAGACTTTCATGGAAACCTTCCGGAGGAAATCATTTTGCCTCCTCGCTATTTCGTGTGGGTAGGCGAGGTTGAAGGGGGGCGGCTTGGGAGCCGCCGTCCACTCCGGCCCCGGTCGGCGCTCGGGTCGCATCCCTGCGTTGCCCTACCCTCCGTCCAGGCAATCCGATTGTACAACTG
>CAIVPR010000087.1 GCA_903907865.1 uncultured Acidobacteriia bacterium | reverse complement strand
TCGCCTGACGCATCGGTGGCAATTCGCTCAAGACAGGTTTGGGTGCTCGGCGACCTTGAACGCCATTCAGGTCCCTCCCGAGGATGCCGCCCCGCTGGGGCTAGAACGTGTCTTCGACGGGCGGGCTACAAGGATGGCGCCCCGCTGGAGGGTGTTACGAAATGATTTGGAACCGGCTGATTGTCAGCCTTTTGCATCCAAAAGATGGTTTCTGGGCTTTGTAAAGTTGTACTGCTCGGATTTTTGGGGACCGATCAGGCATGGTTTTGCCTGTCACGGGGACCGCCGAGCTCCTCGATCTGCTCTCCCCATTCGTTCCCGATGACTTCATCGATCACTGCCTTCCACGTCATCGGGGTTCGGGCCGCCGTTGTGAATGGAGTTCCGCCCAGCTCTACCGCAGCTCACTGCTTCTGCTGCTCACTACGGCCCGCTCCACCAACCTCCTGGCACAGCTGCTTGGGGAGCAACGCGACTGGCGCCGCTTTGCGCATATCCCCAACGGACGGCACTGGCCCAATGCCCGCCAGCTTCACGAGTTTCGCGGGCGACTCAGTCCGTCGGTCTTGCGACGCATCAACGAGCATCTCCTTCAGCCCATCCTGGGCGGCTGGCCGAGTGGACAGCCGGGTGTCGGCCTTATCGATGCGACCGATCTTCCGGCCGCGACCAACGAATATAAAAAAAGGGGGTTCCGGCTTCTCCGCACACCGGGCCGAAGTGGGCGCACGCACAAAGAAAACAGGACAGAGCCGCTGGTTCATCGGGTATAAGAAACACACGCTTCGACTTTGGGTTTCCCAGCACAAGACGTCGGTGTTGCTCGTCCCGCTAATGACGTGGATAGCCCCTGCGAATCGGGGTGATGCGCTCTTCCTGGGCCCCTCCGTCGACTACTGCGCCGGCCGTCTGAACTGGTTGCCCCGGTGGATCGTCGGAGACATGGCCTACATTAATTTGGCTACCCAGCGCTCCATCCGCGAGCGTTGGAAGGTCTCGATTATCACTCGGATTCGCCCCGACATGAAATGGGTGGCACCGTATGACGAAAGTGGGACCCCGCGTTGTCGGCAGGGACAGCCATTGGAATGGCTTGGCTACGAGGAGGACTCATCCCAGCAGTGGTTCGGAGTCACTGCGGACAATCCATTGTGCGTCCGCTGCTGGGACCAATCGCAGTGCCCGCGGCAGTTTGCCTACCCTGCGGCGGCACACGAAATCCTGCTGGGAAGAGTGCCGCAGTGTTCGGCGTTGGCCCGCCACCTGATGGAAAAAGTGCGGCCTTGGATCGAACCCGCGCAGGGGTACGAGAAGAACCGACTGGGCCTGAACCAACTCTTTCTCAACAGCATTCAGCTGACCTGGGTAATGAGCCTCTTGGCCGACGCAGTCGTGCTCCTGCGAGCCCGCGCGATCCTAAATCAGCCGCCCTCGACGGAGGCCGCGTGGGATGCTCCGATTCAGCTCCGCTTCGACGGCATTTGAACTCCACCACGATTTAAAGCCGTTTTCGCGTCTTTTCCCCATCCTTCTAGACCCATTTCGTAACACCCTCCAAAGGCGCGCCTTCGGCCTATTTTCCCCTTCTTCGCGTCCTACTCGTGGCAACTTCCCCGTCCCCGACCGAAACGGTCACGCAAAGGGCGACAAGCCGCTAAGCTAAAGAAGACCGGTGACCTTCGACTCGTTGCCTGGCGCGAGCTTATGCCCGGTGTTGAG
>CAIVPR010000086.1 GCA_903907865.1 uncultured Acidobacteriia bacterium | reverse complement strand
TATCCCGGCGCAGTACCAGTGGCTGGCCCCGGCCCCCGGACAGACAGCCTACGAGCCGAAGGGTTCCGATTGGAAGAGCTTTTCCACGTTGGCGGAATTGCGGAAGGCGACAGGCCAGGAAGCGCATGGCATCGAGGTCGATTGAAGCCGGGAAGCCGGGCAGTTGACGCGGGGGTACGGATTCCGACCGTCAACGACGATTTCACCGGCAAGGGACCGGACCTCGGGGCGCTGGAAGTTGATGCGCCGTTGCCGCATTATGGACCGCGCTGGCTGACGTGGTCGCCGTTCTACCGGTAGCGCCGGCTAGGAGGTCCGCTTGCGCCAGTCCAGCCACTCCTCCGCCGTGACTTCCCAGATCTCGGCGGATAGTGGTCCCGAAACCAAGTCCTGCTCCTCAATGCGGACGAGGCGCATGCCCGTTTTGCGCGAAATCCGGCTGGATGCCACGTTGCCGACGGCCTTCATCGTCCGCAGGACCGGCTGACCCAACGGGCCGAACCAATAGTCGGTGACGACCTCGACTGCCTCCGACATCAATCCTCGACCCTGGTACGCTGGGTCCATCCAAAATCCGCGGTTTGTCGCGCCCAGTTGCAGGCCGATCTGCCCGACGATGCGGTCTGGCTCTGTCTTCAGTCGGAGCGTCCAGTGCCACTGCTCGCCGCGCTCCATCGCGGGGATGGCGACGTCGCGGTAGTAGGTATGGGATCCGTCGGGCGGGTACGGCCAAGGCACGTACGCCGCGAGGTCCTTCACAACCTCCCATTGGCCGAACAGACTCTGGGTTTGTGTTGCATCCTCAAGTCGGAGCGGCTTCAAGAGAAGTCGCAGGGTTTCGAGTTCCGGTACCAAGCTCAGGCCGCGTTGCCAAGGATGGCGAATACCGCCGACAGGGGCATCTCGAATCCCGGCAGGATTGCGGGGAACTGCAGCGAGTCGTCACCTTGGAACTCCGTCAGGCGACCGGGCGTGACAACGGTGATGCGCCGTTGGCTCGGATAGATGCAGCACACGGCCCCCGAGCCGCACTCGAGGTAGCTGTCGGTTTTGAACTTGAGGCGGTCGGCGCGGTCGCTGCTGACCACCTCGAAGGCAATGTCGGGGGCCGCTACGGCGAAATTGCCGACCATGGCATTCCAGCGGTTGATCTCCACAACCGCTAAATCGGGCGTGAATACTCTGCGGGGCCCGAGCTTGAACGTGGTTTCCACCAGTGAGATGTAGCCGGGCACCTTCAGGAAGTACAGATTCAATGCCAAGCTAACGGCGTTCTTGATGCCGTCATGGACTCGACTTGTCATAGGTCGTTCGACCACCTCGCCATCGAATAGCTCGTATTCACGAAACCCGCCCTCGTCGCGGTCGTAGAGCTCCAGGAACTCATCCGCATCCAAGAGCTCGACGAACGGGATAACCGCAGCAGCACTAGCCATGACACTCCTACTATAGCGAAAAACGCGCGTACCTATCGCATGTACAGGCCGCCGTTGACGTCGATCACAGCCCCCGTGATGTAGCCCGCCTCCTCCGATGCAAGGAACTTCACCGCCGCCGCGACCTCCGCCGCCGACCCGATCCGCCCCATCGGAATGTTCTGCGTGATCTTCAGCTTCTGCTCGTCCTTCAGCGCCCCTGTCATGTCGGTCTCGATGAAGCCCGGCGCGACGCCGTTCACTGTGATCGCGCGCGATGCCAGTTCCATCCCCAGAGACTTCGTGAGCCCGATAAGCCCCGCCTTCGACGCCACATAGTTCGCCTGGCCCGCGTTCCCCATCTGGCCCACCACCGAAGAAATGTTCACGATCCGGCCCCACCGTTCGCGCATCATTGGAGATATGACCTGCTGGATGCACAGGAACGCGCCCGTCAGGTTGGTCTGGAGCACCATGTTCCAGTCGTCCAGCTTCATGCGGAGCGAGAGGTTGTCTTTGGTCACCCCGGCGTTGTTTACCAGGATGTCGATGCGCCCGAATTCCTTGGCCACTTTCGAAAACGAGGCCTTGATGGAGTCGGCCGACGCGAGGTCTAGTTCGACGACGAACGCCTCGCCGCCAATCGCCCGGATCTCCGTCGCGACCTCCTCGAGCTTGTCCAACTGCCGGGCGGCGAGCGCCACTTTCGTGCCAGCCTTGGCCAGCTCCAACGCGCAGGCGCGTCCAATTCCACGGCTCGCGCCGGTCACCAATGCGATTCGATTCATAAGAGGTTGAACTTGCAATGATAGTAGATCGGACCCAATCGGCAAAACGACATGGCTCATGACGACCTGCGCGACTTCATTCGCGCCCTCGAAAAGAACAACGAATTGAAGCGGATCCCCTTCGAGGTCGATCCCAAACTGGAGATCACCGAGTTCGCGGACCGTTCTGTGAAGGGCGGGGGACCGGCGCTGCTTTTCGAGAAGCCCAAGGGCTCCAAGGTTCCCCTTCTGATCAATGCCTTCGCGAGCATGCGGCGCATGGAGATCGCGCTACAAGTCGCGAAGGTGGACGACGTGGCCGAGCGCATCGCCGAATACCTCCAGATGCGCATGCCCGAAGGCCTGCTCGGCAAGCTGAAAATGCTGCCCAAGCTGGCCGAGATGGGCGCGTTTTTCCCCAAGATCGTGTCGAGGGGGGCCTGCCAGGAGGTGGTCAAGAAGGACGGCTTCTCGCTCCACGATTTCCCCGTCCTCACCTGTTGGCCCGAAGACGGCGGCCCCTACATCACGCTCCCAATGGTGTTTACCAAGAATCCCGAGAACGGCAAGCGCAACTGCGGCATGTACCGCATGCAGGTCTACGACGAGCGCACAACGGGCATGCACTGGCAGACCCACAAGCAGGGTGCCGAGCACTACCGCCGCCTGGCGGCTTCGGGCGAAAAGCCTCGGATGCCCGTGTCGGTCGCCATCGGGTCCGACCCCTGCACCATGTACTCGGCCATCCTGCCCCTGCCGCCGGATCTGGACGAGATGATGATTGCCGGCTTCCTGCGCGGTAGCCCGGTCGAGATGGTGAAGTGCGTCACCAACGATATCGAGGTGCCAGCCAACGCCGAAATCGTGCTGGAGGGCTATGTCGAGATCGGTGAGACCCGCCGCGAGGGCCCGTTCGGCGACCACACCGGCTACTACTCGCTGGCCGACGACTATCCCGTCTTCCACGTGGAGTGCGTTACCCACCGTCGCGACCCCGTCTACGCCACTACCATCGTGGGCCCGCCGCCGATGGAGGATTTCTACATGGGCAAGGCCATCGAGCGCATCTTCTTACCGCTGATGCGGATGCAGTTGCCGGAAGTCCGCGACATGTGCATGCCCGCCGAGGGGATTTTCCACAACATCATGCTGGTGTCGATCCGGAAGTCGTATCCAGGCCATGCCCGCAAGGTGATGAGCGCGATCTGGGGCTTGGGGCAGGCCATGTTCACCAAGGTGATCGTGGTTGTGGACGAGGATGTAGATGTCCAGAACATCAGCGAGGTGGCGTGGAGGGCGTTGAACAACATCGACCCCGAGCGCGATATCCAGTTCACCATGGGCCCGATCGATTCGCTCGACCATGCGAGCCGTTTGGTGAATTATGGGAGCAAGATGGGCGTCGACGCGACCAAGAAGTGGCCCGGCGAGGGTTTTACCCGCGAATGGCCGGACGTGTTGAAGATGGCCCCGGACGTGAAGAAACGGGTCGATGAATTGTGGCGGAAGGCTGGTCTATAGCGGCGCGAGTGTTTTCGGCGGATCCAGCAGACGGAAGTTGACCTCGATTAGGACGCGCGTGTTGACTGGTTCACCGGCCTTGAAACTGGGCTTGAACTTCCACTTCAGAACCGCCTCGATCACCTTCTCGTCCAAGCCAAAGCCAAGGCTGGTGACAACGTGGAGGTTTCTTGCGGTTCCAGTCGTGTCCACGACAGCCGAGAGCGCGACGATTCCTGCGACCTTGGCCTTTCGTGCCTCCTCCGAGTACTCCGGATCTACCTTGAACAGGACTGAAGGGGCGCTCACGTCGCCGCCCACGGTGAGGATCGTGCCTGTGAAGTCATCTCCGGGCCCGCGCACGCAGAGGACGGGATAGTCCGGTGAGCGACCAAGAGTTGTCGGGAACCGTTCGCGGGTGCGGAAGCTGAAGACTTCAGTCGAGGCGCTCCAGACGGTGGGCCAGCTTAACATCAGGCCACCTGCGACGTGATACTGAGTTACTGCCACCTGAGATTGGTCGTAGCCGCCAAGCTCTACGAAATCGTGGCTGTGGGTCGGATTGTAGATCCCATTGAGTTCTTCGATGGTCGGTAGCCGCCAGTCCGAATAGCTGAATCTGGGCAATCCGCAGTGTGCCTCTGCGAATCTCCATGAATAGCTACGGCCATCGTCGTTGGTCCACCAGAGTCCGGTCCCCGGATCCATCCAGAAGCCAGAGGCTTGCGTATCCCGTTCCAAATCATTCTTTGGTTCTCGCGACCGGGTCACCGCATCCGCCGCCGCCCGGCGCTTCCGTTCAGCTTCCTCTTGTTGCTGCATGATCACCGCCTGCTGCGCCTCGCGCTGCTTCTGCGCAGCTAGTGCTTCAGCTTCCTGCTTCTTGCGCTCCCCCGGTGTTCCGTGACCCGCCGCACACGATGGCTTTCGGTCGGCCAGATCTTCCATGACCCAAGTCGTACCGGCCCAGTTGAAGTGCCAAACGTTGCCGCTCTTCACCATGGCAATAACGAACCATCCGGCAGGAAGGCTGTCGTATCCGTTGTAGCCGCCTGCAGAATATCCGAGCCCGGCACGCCTCGCCGGTGTGAAAGGCTCTCCATCCTCCCACGAGGACGAGTTGTGATAAAGCGACGCGATCATCGCCGTCGCGCCGTGCCACTGGATGCCGTTTTTCGCCTCGGCAGGAGAAACGGGTCTTGACACTGTGTAGAAGTGTACTCCCTGGAACTGGACAATACCACGGGGGCGACGCCAGTAGCCCGAATCCGCGCTCGGGCTGTAGTACCAAGTGTGCGTCCGCTGAGGATCATCGTCGACGCATTCGCTGACGATGCTGTTCCAGACCGCCTTTGCCTTGACTTCGGCCTCGGACAAGACCGGTTTCGCCGTTTGACCTGAGGCCCGGCCCTCTGTGTCAAGCTTGATGAGTCAGCCTGTGTGACAAGGATTAGAGTGCAGGGCGGGAAAGGCAAACCTCATCATGACGACAAACGGTTTTACAAGCCCGATCCCGGCTCGGACAGGTTATACGGGGATCATCGAC